>CAYOUW010000001.1:0-49253 GCA_964407235.1 uncultured Zetaproteobacteria bacterium
TTATCGTGTGGCGCATATTCAGTCATCTTTTAATTCCTTTATGACTTGTGCCAATCGTAATAGGGTCTGGCTTGACAATTGGGTGTTTGGAGGGTGGAGGTGTTGTTTAATCGTAAGGCAAGAAGATTTTTGATGCAATAAAACACCCAATTGTCAAGCCAGACGCTATTATGGCCACGCCGGTTTATTGGCACAGAGCTAAGGTGTCGGCAACGGGATTTGCAGCCGTATATAAGTATACTGGTAACACGTACCCGGCATTCTATATGTGGGCAATGGAGGAGGATCTTTTGAGTGAATAAAGGTGGATGTCCTGAAATGCGTTCGGCGCCAGGCTTTCATATCTTGATATTTTTACGGCAATCCACGAATTCTGTCAGCTTTACAAGATATCCTGTTCCGACAAAAGCTTGTGAGATTCGAATACAGTCAGAATCCTGGAGCATTCGGCAATAGCATCCTGCCCGGCATCACACGCTGAAAGAAACTCCGCAGCCGCATTCGCCTTTTTTATTCGGGTTGATGAATACAAAACCCGACGACAGGGCATCCTGTTGAAAATCCACGGTTAATCCCTTCAATGCCTTCTCATAGGATCCAGCATCCACATACAAGGAAAAACCATCAAACGGCAACACAAAATCACTGTCACTCGGCGCATTGGAGAAATCCACCACATATTCCATCCCGGAGCATCCAGTTTCCTTGACCGACAGATGGATTCCGGCACAGCTCTGCTTTCGGGTCTGCTCGCGCATACGCGCAATCGCTGCATCCGTCAGGTGAATATCCGGTTTGGCGACTGATTTAATCTCCGGTTTAATCGCTTGTTTGTTCTGCATCATACTCGCTCCCGAACCGCACCCGCCATGGACATCAGCCGCTCACGGATACGAACCAACTCATTCACCAGCGCAATCGCATCTTCCATTGTGCTGGACGGGCCGAAACTGACCCGGATGCTGCCGCGAGCCTGTTCCTGCGTGGCTCCCATGGCCAACAACACATGCGATGGCTCCCTTTTTCCTGATGAGCAGGCGGAACCTGAAGCCACGGCAAACCCGGCCAAATCCAGTTGCATCAGCAGTGTCTCCCCTTCCAGTCCTGGTACACAAAACATACTGGTATTCGGTGTACGTGATACGTTTTCAGAAAATACCGTCACATCCGGCAAACGTTTGTGCAGTTTTCGTTCAAATTCATTCCGTAATGGTTTTAGCGCCGCAAAATCAATTTTTCCCAAGGCAGCGGCAAATCCCACAATGCCGGGAACATTCTCGGTTCCCGAACGTCGTTTGCGCTCCTGTCCCCCACCGGGCGCCAACTCATTGATTTTGATCCCCCGGCGCACCAGCAGCGCCCCGGTTCCCCGTGGTCCGCCAATCTTGTGCGCGGAAAGTGAAACAAAGTCGGCCTGCCATTGGCGTACATCCATGTTCGTTTTACCCAAAGCCTGCACCGCATCCACCAGGAAAACCGCACCTTTCTCCCGGCAAAGCGCCCCCACTTCCGCCACCGGCTGAATCGCGCCGGTTTCATTGTTGGCGGCCATCAACGCCACCAGCCGCGTATTCTCATTCATCTTTGACGCTACATCGTTGGCTAATACGACGCCATTCTTATCCGGGCGCAGGCGAATGACCTCCCAGCCCGCGGCTTCCAGGCGATCCAGCGGACGTAGCACGGAAGGATGCTCGATGGCGGATGTAATGGCACGGCCCGGCTTTTGCGCCGAACACCAGCCATAAATAGCCAGGTTATTGGCCTCGGTGCCACCGGACGTAAACACGATCGCACCGCTCTCGACACCGATAAACGACGCAAGTTTCTCACGCGCATCATCCAGAACCTGCCTGGCGGCGCGTCCCGCCCAATGCAGGCTGGAAGGATTGCCAAAAGCATGGGTCGCAGCCTCCTGCATGGCTGCCAGAACGGATTCTAGTGGCGGGCAGGTGGCATTATGATCAAGATACCGCCGCAACACGCTCATGCATCTCGAACCCCTGATCCGGGGCTGGATCCGAATCCTCATCCGCCAGATACTGGTCCACGGGCGCAAGATCTACGGTATCCAGTCGTATGCGTTTTTCGCATACGTCCGCCAGCGTCACCACATCCAGAAAACGGTAGATATGCTGACCCAGAGCATTCCATAATTCATGCGTATCGCAACGACGCCCGCGGTGGCAACCACGCAGGGCATTGACGCAGCGCGTCGCCTGAATCTGTTCGTCCACGGCGCGAATCGTCTCAGCCACGGAAATTTCCGAAGGCTCCCTGTTCAATAAATATCCACCACCGGGGCCACGCACGCTTTTCACCAGGCCACTTTCACGCAAACGGCGAAAAAGCTGCTCAAGATACGACAACGATATAAACTGGCGCTCGGAAATCGCCGCCAGATTGACCGGCCCTCCATGCTGATGTTTGATCAAATCCACCATGGCTGACACCGCATAACGGCCTTTACTCGTTAAACGCATAAATACCTCCTTTACAAGCTCTAACCTGCTAAAAACGTAATACCTGAGAAATAACAGGGGGTATTCTATATACACGACTGTTTTAGTCAACTATACGCAATATCCAGAATATTTCCATCACAATTTCCGGGTTAAATACCCCCGCCACCGAGAAAGCGATCCAGATCCGAATGCTCCTTTTTCATGTCCTTTTCAACATCCTGCATGTGGCCCTTCTTTTTCCTGGCTCCGGGATGGATTTCGTCAATGCGCTCATTCACATCGTCGACCAGTTGCAGCACATGCCTGATCGCCTCCGCTACCGGGTTCGGCATGAGATGGTGGTCCAGATTGATTTTTCCGCCCTCGATGATGGTTTCGGACGTGCCGACAATCATGCCGGGAATGCCGATCACCGTGGAATGCGCGGGCACATCCTGCAATACCACCGAATTGGCTCCGATCCGGGTCTGCTCACCAATAGTAATCGCGCCCAGAACCTTGGCGCCCGCGCCAATAATGACGCCGGCCTCCAGCGTAGGGTGACGCTTCTTCTTCTGCCAGGTGGTACCGCCCAGCGTTACGCCGTGATACAACGTCACATCATCACCGATTTCAGTTGTTTCACCGATGACTACGCCCATGCCATGATCAATAAAGAAACGTCGGCCAATGGTGGCGCCCGGATGGATTTCGATACCGGTCAGCCAGCGGGCAAAATGTGATAAAAGCCGCCCCGATAAACGTAACCGGCGCACCCACAACCAATGGGCCATGCGGAACATCCAAATCGCATGCAAGCCGGGATAGGCTGTCACAACCTCCAGCGTTGAACGCGCAGCCGGATCGCGGTCAAAGGCGCTGGCGACATCTTCTTTCAGGTGATTCCACAATTTTATAGCCATGGTAACGGCACTGTAGCGGCTAACGACAACGTAAGTAAAGTCTATCCTGGATTATTCATGAATCGCCGTGATGATCACACAGGGCCTTTATTCGCAACGGATTCTTGCGAGGAAGGGCGTAACCGCGTTAACGGACGCCTGAGCAAGGATTCGTTACGGGCAAAGGAACCAGTGAGGGCACGGAAGTATTGATGAATAATCCAGGCTATATGCAGCCTGCCTGAAAATCCTCCCGCAGGAAACTCAGGGCTTTATCGGAACCACTGAAGCTCCACAGGGCCGGCGCGCCAAGGTGAGCCTCGGCCCATGCACGAAGCGCTTCGAGTTCAACCTGTTGCACACGCTCCACCCATTCGTCCTGCGGCTGTATCGATTCCTCATCGAAGCGCGAGCCCAGATGCAGCATATTCGCATCCGTGGAGTCCATACTCATGCGTATCGAAACTTCCAGTTGCCGTTTGGCTCGTCGCAGATCCGGGGAATTCAGCACATCGCAAAATGAGCCAAGAACCTCCCGGATCACGCTCGTACACTCATCCAGCCGGTCAGGATCGGTGCTGGCGCTGAGGGTCCAGGTTCCCGTATCACTCAGACTGGAGAGTTGGGAACCAATGCCATAGGCCAGGCCGCGCTTCTCGCGCACTTCGCGAAATAACCGCGAACTCATACCTCCGCCCAGCATCTGATTGGCCAGCCATGCAACAGGCCGGTCACCCGACGCCGACGCAATGCCGGGAAAGGAACACACGATGTGCGCCTGCTCATCGTCACGTTTCAGCTTCTGAACACCTGTGTTCATGAGCGGCATTTTACGCTCTTCGCTCTGACTTGCCCGTGGCCAGTGATAATGATTCAAATGCGCCAGCAATGCCGCATGCTCCACGCATCCCGCGGCGGCAATCAGCATACGAGGCGGGCGATACCGGCTCTCAAGAAATGCGCCAAGTTCGTTTCCATCAAGGTTTGAAAGCGTTTCGCGAGCGCCCAGAACGGGCCGGCCCATGGCCTGACCGGGAAACAAGGCTTCCACATGCCGGTCAAACACCCAGTCCTCGGGCACATCCTCCGCCATGGCCATTTCGGAGAAAATAACCTCGCGCTCCCGCTGCCATTCATCTTCGGGCAATGCTGGCGTAAGCACCATGGAACACAGAACAGACACCGCTTTTTGCCAATCCTCGCGCAAGACACGCATGTGAAAACAGGTGCGTTCGCGGGCGGTAAATGCATTGGCCGTGCCGCCAAGCTCATCCAGCAATTCACTTAATTCGTGAACGTCATGCTCGCGGGTTCCCTTGAACAACATATGCTCCAGCGCATGCGCGATGCCCGCCTGCACATCGGATTCGTCACGACTGCCAACATCCAGAAAAATCCCTATGGACGCCGTCTGCGTGTCTGGCATGGCATGCGTGATCAGCAGCGGACCATTCTGAATCTGTGTTTCACAAATGGGGGATGGATGCATCCATTAACTCCTGCCCCGGATCGGGACGAATCAGGATTCTTCGGCCACATCCCCTTCCAGCAGCGCCTTCATGGACAAACGAATACGGCCATTGCGATCAACATCCAGCACCTTGACGCGCACTTCCTGGCCCTCCTTCAGTTCGTCGGACACCTTTTCAACACGATGGTTGGCGATCTGCGAGATGTGAACCAGACCATCCGTGCTGCCAACCACGCGAACGAATGCGCCGAAGTCCATCAGCTTGACCACCTTGCCGGTATAAACCGCGCCGACTTCCACCTCAGCCACGATATCCTCGATCATCTTCTTCGCTGCATTTCCGGCATCACCGGTCACCGCGAAAATTTTGATCGTGCCATCGTCCTCGATATCCACCTTGGCACCGGTTTCCTCGACAATGCCGCGAATCACTTTGCCTCCCGCGCCGATCACCTCACGAATCTTGTCCACCTTGATCTTCATGGTGAACATACGTGGTGCATGGTCGGCAATGCTACTGCGCGGTGTTTCGATACACCTGGCCATTTCATCCAGAATATGCATACGGCCTGTATGCGCCTGCGCCAGCGCTTCCTTCATGATGTCACGGGTCAACCCGCCAATCTTGATATCCAGTTGCAACGTGGTAACGCCCGCACGGGTGCCTGCTACCTTGAAATCCATGTCGCCCAGATGATCTTCATCGCCAAGGATGTCGGTCAACACGGCATAACCGTCTTTTTCCAGAATCAGGCCCATGGCCACGCCGGCCACGGCCGCTTTCACCGGCACGCCCGCATCCATCAGTGCCAAAGAGGCGCCACAAACCGAAGCCATGGAAGATGAGCCGTTGGATTCGGTGATTTCAGACACCACGCGAATGGCATAACCAAAATCGTCCGCACTCGGAATCACAGCCTCGATCCCCCGCCGTGCCAAACGCCCGTGACCGATTTCACGGCGTCCCGGAGGACCCATGCGGCGCGCCTCGCCGACGGAGTACGGCGGGAAATTATAGTGAAGCATGAAACGCTGCCTGGCCACGCCTTCCAGGGACTCGGTCAACTGCATATCAGAATCAGTCCCCAGCGTGATGGTCACCAGCGCCTGCGTCTCACCGCGGGTGAACAGAGCGGAACCATGCGTGCGCGGCAGCACCCCGACCTGACAGTCAATGGCGCGCACCTGATCGGTAGCGCGACCGTCAATGCGCGGGTTACCTGCAATAATGGAACGGCGCACTACGTCCTTCTCCAGACTCTTCACGGCAGAACCCACATCGTTGGCGGAGAACTGCCCCGGTTCTTCTTCCGTACCTGCCAGTTTTTCCTGTGCAGCGGCGCGGATCCCTTCCACGCTGGCGGAACGAACTGATTTATCGACAATCGAATACGCCTCGCGTACATCGGCTTCAAATGCTGCATTCACCGCTTCCTGCACGTCGGCGTTACCGGCCAACTGAACCGCCAGCTTCTCTTTGCCTGCAGATGCCACCAGGGCGTCGATGGCGTCCAGCACCGGCTGATAGCCTTCCTGCCCGAAGGTAATGGCATCAATCATCTGCTCTTCGGATAATTCCCTGGCTTCGGATTCAATCATCAGCACCGCATCACGCGTACCGGCCACGATTAAATCCAGATCGGATGTTTCCATCTGCGCGTAAGTCGGGTTCAGCACAAACTCACCCTCAATCAGCCCCACACGGGAAGCAGCGATTGGCCCGTTAAACGGAACATCAGAAATTGCCAGCGCAGCGGAAGCGCCATTGAGCGCAACGATATCCGGATTGTTGTCTTCGTCAGCGGAGATCACCGTGGCAACCACCTGCGTCTCGTGAAAATAGCCCTTGGGAAACAGCGGGCGAAGGGGACGGTCAATCAGACGGGAAGTCAGCGTTTCCTTCTCGCTGGGACGTCCTTCGCGTTTGAGGAATCCACCCAAAAAACGTCCTGCCGCATAGGTTTTTTCCTGATAATGGACGGTGAGTGGCATGAAATCCACGCCTTGCAGCGGCTGCTTGGCCGCGGTGGCCGCAACCAGAAGCACGACATCACCGTATTTTATCGTGACAGCGCCGCCAGCCTGACGGGCAATGCGCCCGGTTTCCATGGAAAGTTCACGGCCTGCAACCGTGGTTTTACTTTTCTTGATATCAAACATGTATTTTCCTTTGTAAACTCACATCCGGAAACAAGGGAACAGAAACGGCATGCATGAACGATTAACGGCGCAACCCCAAGCTATCAATCAGGGTGCGATAGCGATTGAAATTCTTGCTTTTCAGATAGTTCAACATGTTACGACGGGTGCCCACCATTTTCAGCAAACCCCTGCGGGAATGATGATCCTTATGATGCGTCTTGAAGTGTTCGCTCAGACCATTGATGCGGGCAGTAAGCAACGCGACCTGCACTTCGGCGGACCCCGTATCGCCTTCGTGCGTAGCGAATTGACTGATGATTTCGTTTTTCTGTTCCAAATCCAGTGACATGAATCCAGCTTTCCTTTTTATTTTTCGTTTCCTTGTTATAGGGCGGCGAACCATAACGCCAGAAAACCGACCTTGCAATGCCCGTGTGTAAACCTTGCCGACATCTGCACGGACGGGCAGCTTACCATCAATGACAGGCGCTGTTCAACCCACCGAAGTGTTCGTTCTGGCCGTGCTGATTGCCGTTACCGCCCAGATCATATCCCTCCGCATCCGCCTGCCCGCCATTGTGCTGTGGTTGATCGCAGGCATGTTGCTGGGTCCGTTCGGGCTGCACCTGTTGCATGTGGAAAGCGTCAAACCGGCCATGCATACCCTGATTGAACTGGGACTGGCCGTGATCCTCTTCGAAGGCGGGTTAAATCTTGACTTGCGCGCCTTGAAGAAGCAGGGATGGATCGTGGGAAGGCTGCTGATCTTCGGACCCCTGCTGACCATGCTGGTCGGCGGCGGGCTGTTACACATCCTGAGCGGCATGAACTGGGAAATGTCACTGTTGTTCGGCGCACTGGTAGCTGTTGGTGGCCCTACCGTCATCATCCCCATCGTCCGTCAAACGCGCATGGATCGCAAGCTGCGCCAGATCCTGACCGGTGAAGCCATGCTAATCGATGCAACCGGCGCCATGCTCGCTATCGTCATGCTGCAAGTGGTGCTGGTCACCGGATTTGAATTCGATGTCATCGCACGAAATCTGATTATAAAATTTCTGATCGGCGCCGGCATCGGGTGGGCAGGCGCCTGGTTAATCAGCAAAACACTCTACCGGGAGTGGGTCAAGGATGCGGAGTTACGTTCCGTCGCGACCCTGGCCGCGGTATGGGGGATATTCTTGCTGGCGTCCCACTTAAGTTCCCAGGCAGGGTTGCTGGCCGTACTGGTTGCCGGAGCATTGCTTCAACGCAAGGATCTCCCGAACATCCAGCGTCTTCGTCATTTTAAGGGCAGTCTCTCGATGTTGCTGGTATCCGTCCTTTTCGTGCTGCTGGCTGCCGATCTCAATCTTGCCATACTCGCTGGCAATATGGGCGTGGGTTTGTTGATTTTTGTAGCGCTGGCCTGCATTGCGCGACCTGTCACAATCTTTTTCTCCACGCTGGGATCGAAGCTAACGCCATCACAGAAGAGATATCTGGCCTGCATGGCGCCGCGCGGCGTCGTGGCCGCCGCCATTACCGCCCTGTTCAGTATGATTCTGAAGGATCAAGGCGTACCCGGCGGCGGGTTACTGGAATCCCTTGTATATACTATCATCATCCTTTCCGTACTGGTTTATGGAATATTAGCCGCACCATTAAGCCGCTGGTTGAAAGTGGAAGGGACGGGAGAGCGCTCCATATTGATTATTGGCGGGGGACCAATCGGTGCGGAACTGGGCCGGGCCCTGGGCGAGGACAGGGAGGTACGCTTTCTCGACACAAACGCCGAAGTTGTCAGTACGTTGCAGCGCTCAGGCTATACGGCTGTCCGTGGCAATGCCCTGGACCCGTTGTATATGGAGATCGCGCATGCTGAAGAGGTTGGCGCGGTTATTGCCATGACCGGCTCTTCCGATCACAACCTGCTGATAGCCCAATTGGCAAAGGATGAATTTCATGTACAGGACATTTATGTCGCCCTGCAGGAGGAAGATGAAACCAAACATGCGCGCATGATTCACCAGTTGCAGGCCAAACGCCTGTTTGCCAAGGCCTATCATTTTACCTACTGGAACGATCAGGCCTATCGTAAACGGCTGACCTATGAAGTTCGGCGCGTGGAAGAAGACTCCGGCCTGATCGGCCAGCGCATGGCTGACACGCAGATTCCGCACGGCGTTCAGCCGATGGCCATCATCCGCAAGGGTAAATCATATCTGCCGCACGATGATTTCCGCTTTATCGCCGGTGATGAAATCAAGATGCTGATGCGCCCGGATCGCATGCAGGAAGGACAACCGCTCATCCTGCCCCCGGCAAGCGGCCCTGACCTGAACTGTTCATGAAGGGTTCAGGCTCAACTACGGCGCGGCAAACCACCTGAAGTTTCCTGCCGGATGCATCAGAACACATGACACGCATCACCCGTTTTGCCCCCAGTCCCACAGGATTGATGCATGTCGGCAACGCATTCTCCGCCCTGCTTTGCCAGCAATGGGTCCGGCAACATCGCGCCAGACTCCTGTTACGTATTGAGGATATCGATTTTACCCGCTGCCGGAAAGAATACACGGATGCCATCCTTGAGGATTTACGCTGGCTGGGCGTGGACTGGCATGGGGATGTACGCCGCCAAAGTGAACATCTTCCCGCCTACCAAAGCGTACTGAAACGCCTGCATGACATGGGAATGATTTACCCCTGTTTTTGCACCCGCCGACGGATCCGGGAGGAAATCAATCGTATGAGCGTCGCACCGCATGCGGAAGATACCGTCGGACTCTATCCGGGAACATGCCGGAAAATCGCAGCAGAACAGCAACATGAACGCATGTCCCGGCAGCACTACGCCTGGCGGCTTGATATGACAGGCGCGCTCAAACATGTGGATCAACATCTGTCCTGGAAGGATGGCGAAGGACGCCATCATGCCGTGAAGTCGGTCATGTATGGCGACGCAGTGATCGGGCGTAAGGATATCGGCACCAGTTATCATCTGGCTACCGTCGTGGATGACGCGGCACAGGGCGTCACCCACGTCATTCGCGGAGAGGATTTACGCCCCTTTGCCGGCCTCCACCGCTTGCTGCAGGCCCTGCTTGATCTCCCGGATCCCGTCTATATTCACCATCCCCTGCTGAACGATCATGCTGGCAACCGGCTGGCCAAGCGCCATGGCGCAACCACGATCAGGTCTTTGCGTGAAGCTGGCATGCAGCCGGAGCCATTGCGTGATAGCTTGCTGCATTCTCCGGACTTCGTCTGGCATGGCATCAGACCTTCATAAAGAAAGCCATTCGCAGAGCCCCGCGGGCGGCCAGGTTGCACGTTACGGCGCTTGGCAAACCGGAGAAATTAACGCAGCATTTGCTGTAATTTATTGAAATAACATTCACCATGGTATGCAATTGAATATCCTCGACCTGATAGGCCATACGCCGCAAACCACACTAACCCGCATGGTTGCCCACTTGCCGGGCAATATACGTGTGGATGCCAAGCTGGAGCATTTCAACCCCGGCGGTTCGGTCAAGGACCGTCCGGCGCTGATGATGATCCGGGACGGCATCGATCGCGGGCAACTGGCGTCCGGAAAAACTATTCTGGATTCCACCAGCGGTAATACCGGCATTGCGCTGGCCATGATTGGCGCGGTGATGGGCTATCCGGTACGTCTGGTCATGCCGGGCAATGTGTCGGACGAGCGCAAGCGTATCTGCCGCGCCTTCGGCGCCAACCTGATTTTCTCGGACCCGCTGGAAGGCTCCGATGGCGCCATTCTGGAAGCCCGCCGGATTTATACGGATGATCCGGAGCGTTATTTCAAACCGGATCAATACAATAACCCCGCCAATCCCCGGGCGCATGAAAAGACCACGGGACCGGAAATATGGCATGACACCAAAGGCAAGGTTACCCATTTTATTGCATCCCTCGGCACCACGGGCACGCTGGTCGGCACGGGGCGTTACCTTAAGCGGATGAACCCGGATATTCAGGTGATTGCCGCCGAACCGGATTCTCCGTTTCATGGTATTGAAGGCCTCAAACATATCGAATCCAGTATCGTTCCGGGCATCTATGATCCTTCCGTGCATGACGAAAAAATTGGCATCCCGACCGAGAAGGCCTATGAACTCACCCAGCGCCTCGCCCGTGAGGAAGGCATACTGGCCGGTCAGTCCTGCGGCTGCGCCCTGGCGGCGGCGCTGAAAGTGGGTCAACGGCTGGCCAATGAAGGAAAACCCGGATATATCGTGATGATTTTCCCCGATGGTGGCGAGAAATATCTCACCACGCCCGTTTTTTCCAGTGAAACCATGCACTTCGCGGAAGGAATTTAACCTGGTTCCATGAATCGCCGTGGTGATTGCACCTGCCTGTGCATGCCGCACGGGCGGAGACAAGGGAACACGGACTGAATGATGCAACTGGGTATTGTCACGGCGCTTCCCGCCGAAGCAACGTGTCTGGCCGGATGGCCGGATCAATACCAGCGTGTGCCGGGCGCATTGGTCCCGTTATCATCAAGGCACGCCGAAAAGCCGCGTCTCTCCATATCAGGCATCGGCCCGGAAGCGGCGTGCGCCGCCGCGACCAGCCTTGTAGAGCATGGCGCCACAGCCCTCCTTAGCTGGGGGTGCGCGGGTGCTTTGTCAGGTACGCTTGAACCCGGCGATCTGTTGCTGCCGCGCACCATCCTCACCCAGGACAATCAAATGCTTCATCCTCATGAAATGTGGCGAAAACGATTGGCGGACCAGCTCTCCGGCGCTCTGAAATGGCACGAAGATATGCTTGTGGAAAGCAACAGGACGGTATCCGGAACCGCAGAAAAACAAGCGATGGCGCATGCATCCGGCGCAATTGCCGTGGATATGGAAAGTGCCGCGATTGGCCGGGTCGCCGATCAGGCCAGAATTCCGTTCATGGTCATCCGGGCGGTTGCCGACAGCGCGGATGAAGGGCTTCCTTCCTGTATTACCGAAGCGGTGAATGGCAGAGGGCGTCTTCAAATGATGAGGCTGCTCCCCATCCTGATCCTCCGGCCCGCGCTATGGCCGAAACTGGCGCGTCTGGGCCGGCATTTTCATGCCGCCACACGTACGTTAAGGATTGTATCGAAACGATCAGGCCCGCTATTTCATGCCGCTGATGTCCGGGCAAACAGGATCGCTCACTAACCTGGACCATTCACCAATACTGCCGCCTCTCCCGGCAATACGGACACATCCCGGACTTTGCACGGGGCGCTGGCTTGTCAACAAGGACGCTCTATAGCAGTCTAACGGCCAAGCGCGCGAATTCATCAGAGAGGTTAGCATAATGGTCGTCATGGATTTTGAAACCGCTCGCCACAATATGGTGGAAAATCAGATACGTTGCTGCAAAATTCTCGATCCGATCCTGCTGGATACCTTTGAAACCATGCCGCGCGAAGCTTTTCTTCCCGATAATGTCAAGAGTCTGGCTTACATGGAAGGCCATGTCCCGTTACCCTGCGGGCAGGAAATGCTGAGTCCTCTGCAGGAAGGGCATATCATGCAGATACTGGATTTACAGGGTGATGAAAGGGTGCTGGAAATCGGTGCGGGAACGGGTTTCCTCACCGCATTGCTTGCCATGCATGCAAAAGAAATCGTTGCCTTTGAATTGCACCGCCAGTTAGCCGATCTGGCTAAAAAAAATCTTGCCGGGCATGGCATCACCAATGCCACCGTAAGATGCGCCAATGGAATGGAAGAAACCGCTTTGAAGGATACGGGTGAATTTGACGCCATTATTTTGGGTGCCACACTGGAAACCGTACCCGATCACTTTGTAAAAAGACTGAAACAGGGCGGGCAACTTATCACGTTTACAGGTGCGAACCCCGTAGTCAAACTGACCTCCATGAAGCGCATGCCATCCGGTGGATGGCAAACCACCGAACTTATTGAAACCCTGCTGCAAAACATGGAAGGGCTCCCGGAGAAACGGGAATTTGTATTCTGAACTGCTTATCCGCCCCCCCGGGGTACGCATATGAAAACACCGAAGAATCAGGCATCCGGTTCGGGCCTGTTTGAAATCGATATAAAACGGCGGCGTCTGCTGCAGGGCGGACTGCTTGGCATGGCCGCCCTGGCTTTTCCGAAAATTGCCATGGCCGCGGGGTCACTTCCTTCGTCCGCTGTTCAGGTCACTTCAAAAGCCGAACTGGCCGCCCGGCTCAAAAATGAATTCAACTTATCTGATACAGCCATTAGCGCCGTTCTGGACAAGGCTACATTCTCGCCGGGTATTATCGAACGCATGAAACGTCCCTACGAAGCAAGGCCTTACGCACAATACCGTCCACTGTTCGTGAACAAACATCTTGTCAAACTGGGCGAAGGCTATATTTCCGAACACCAAACCATTTTTACGCAAACCATGAAGAAATATGGCGTACAGCCGGGAATCATTGCGGCCATTCTCGGCATGGAAACCCGTTACGGCCGAAACCGTGGACGAGACAAGGTGCTCAATGCGCTATACACCCTGTCAACGGGTTATCCCAAACGCGCGGCATTCTTTCGCAAGGAACTGGGAAATTTCATTCTCCTCTGTCAGGAAGAACACCTGCAAGCGGATCAAGTCACCGGATCGTACGCCGGCGCCTTTGGAACCACCCAGTTTATTCCTTCTTCCTACCGCGCTTACGCCGTGGACGCCGATGGCGACGGCAAACGTGATGTCTGGAATTCCACGCCCGACACGATCAATAGCGTTGCCAATTATTTCCACCTGCACGGCTGGGATGCGAACGCCCCCGTGGCGCGATGGATGCCACGCCTGCCCCGAACAGCCGCACTGGAACATCTCAGAAAATCCGGCATGCGGGACTGGAAGAAGCTGAAAGAAATCCGTGGAGATTTACCTGCCTTGCCTTCTGACTGGAAAGACGATGATCGCGTCTCCCTGATTGAAATGGACACGAAAACAGGACGACGTACGGCGCTCATTCATTATAATTTCTACGTTATTACACGCTGGAACCGATCATATAATTATGCCATGGCCGCAGCCGAACTGGCCGGAATGCTGGGTTGCAAGCTCTGCAAACCGGGCAAATGATCCGTGTTACCCTTTTTGCCGCCAGCCTCATACTGCTGGCGGCTTGCGGTACGACCCGCGCCGGCTATCCACCGTTACCCGGCGTCAACCTTTCGGCTTCGATACCTTTGCCTTCGGGACGGCGCGCGTCGCTTGCAAGCGGCAAGGGCGGCCATTACAAGATCGGCAAACCCTATCGGGTGGGCGGCCGCACCTATTATCCCCTGTCCACGGCCAGCGGCTATGACAGGACCGGCATTGCCTCATGGTACGGACGTGATTTCCACGGAAAGCTCACGGCCAACGGCGAACGTTACGATATGCATGCACTGTCCGCCGCGCACAAAACCCTGCCGTTGCCATCCCTGGTGCGCGTCACCAATCTGGAAAATAGCCGATCGGTGGTAGTGCGCGTCAACGACCGCGGCCCCTTCGTCAAAAGACGACTGATTGACCTCTCATGGGCCGCCGCCAATGCCCTCGGCTATGCCGAACGGGGAACCGCCCGTGTGCGGGTGCAATCGTTGGACGCCGCGCCTCCATCCGCGCCGTCCCGGTCTACCCGGACCGTTGCCGGACGCACGCCATCCCCGTCATCCGTCAGCGTTCAACCGCTTCCCAGACAACCGGCGCCTTCAATGGCAGGCATGTATGTGCAACTGGGCGCTTTCTCTCAGGCTGACAATGCCTCCAAACTCAAAACATCATTATCAGCACAATATCCGTCCATTCGGATTCAGCCCTTCATGCGATCCATGCAAACCCTCTACCGGGTGCGTATCGGCCCGTTTCCCGACGTACAAGCTATCGAACGCACCGTATTATCGCTGCAACAAGAGGGCTATGGCAACGCCGTGGTGGTGATTGAATGATATGAAGCGCCGCCGCATGACCGCCTTCGGCTCATCCCGCTTGCCGGAAGATGATCCGCGTTTCGATGATGCGCTACGGCTCGGAGAGCAGTTGGGACGCAGCGGCTGGGATGCAATCACCGGCGGGCATCAGGGTATGATGGCGGCCATTTGCCGGGGAATTCGCGCGGGCGGCGGCCATGTACGCGGCATCACCCTGAAGCGTTTCCCCACGCCTCCGGGTAATCATCTGAGTGAAGAGGTGCGCGCCAGGAATTTCTTCGATCGCATGCAAATACTGATTGAACGGACTGATGCATGGCTGGTCCTTCCCGGAGGGCTTGGAACGCTGGCGGAACTGGCCATGAGCTGGGATTTACTCGCCATTGGCGTACTGACGCCACGCCCGCTTATCCTTTATGGCGACGCATGGACGCCGCTGCTTGCATCCTTGCGTGAATCCATGATTCTCTCCGTCGATCATGCCTTGGATCTTGCGACTCACTGCCGCACGCATGACGAAGTGCTGGCCGCGCTTGGGTGAAGAATGATGTTGCGCGCATACCACCTTTGCGTGCATCCTCCAGCGCTTCCCGCCATGCGCGAAGGGTAAATTGATACCGAGGAGAATTAGAAATGCTAAAGCGTATCATCATTGCGGCTTTCGCCGGATTTATTTTCATGGCCGCAGGACAGGCTCATGCCATAACATGGCCGCAAAGCCCGAATGTGAAGGCGAAGGCATGGGCGCTACTGGATGCCAATTCCGGCAAAACCCTGAGCAAACACAATGAAAATGAAGAGCTTGCTCCAGCCAGTCTGACCAAGATGATGACGTTGTATCTGGCATTCGAGGATATCAAACTGGGACGTCTGAAACCGGATGAAACCGTATCGGTCAGCAAAAAAGCATGGAAAATTGGCGGCAGCACCATGTTTCTTGACCCACGCATGCACCCAACCGTAGAAGAACTCCTGCATGGCATCGCCACGCTTTCCGGCAACGATGCCTGCATTGCGCTGGCTGAACACATTGCAGGAAGCGAGAGCGCTTTCGCCGAACGTATGAATCAGAAAGCGCGGGAACTGGGCATGATGCACACGCACTTCGTTAACGCCACCGGTTTTCCGGCGAAGAATCATTATAGCTCGGCCATGGACATGGCGAAACTGGGCGTGGCGCTGTGGCGTGATTTTCCAAACGAGTACAAACTTTTCCGGGAAAAGAGCTACACCTATCAAGGGCATACCCAGCCCAACCGCAACCGGCTGTTGTGGAGTTACCCGCTGGCGGATGGCATTAAAACGGGGCACACGAAGAAGGCGGGCTATTGCCTCGTCGGTTCGGCGACGAAGGGTCAGACACACCTTGTCTCGGCGGTATTTGGCACCAGCTCGGATATTGAGCGCGCCCGTCAATCCAGGGTATTGCTGACATTCGGGTTCCGCAATTTTTCAACCCTGCACCCTGCCGAACGCGACATCCGGCGTCAGGTCGAAGTATACCAGGGCAAGGCCAGCCATGTATGGCTGGTTCCCGAGAAGCCGGTATGGATTACCGTGCCCAAAGGCTATGAAAAAGAAATCTCTTTCCGTTTGCGTTATTCCTCACCGCTGATTGCTCCGGTCAGTCAGGGCCAGAATATCGGCGTTATCGAGGCCGTGCTTCAGAATAAAAACAAGAAACAGGTCGTGCTGGCCAGAGTGAATATGCAGGCCAGACACGGGGTGGCGCAGGCTTCATGGATCGGCCGTCAATGGGATGCATTACGCCTGTGGTGGTCGAAAAAGGATACCAAAGAAACCCCATGAGCCTCATTGCCTATGTCAACGGCCATTTCCTTCCCCTTGAAAAGGCCACCGTCCACATCGAGGATCGGGGATTTCAGTTCGCTGATGGCGTTTATGAAGTCGTGGCCTGTATTGGTGGGCATTTTCTCGATCTTGACTTGCATCTGGACCGGCTGGAACGTTCCTGTTCGGCCATTGGCATGCCCCTTCCCCGCCCCATGCATGAGATAGAAGAACTGATCAGGGAAACGTGGAAACGCAACCCGTACATTGATGCCATGGCGTACATTCAGGTGACGCGCGGCGTAGCGCCCAGAACGCATCTGGCATCCGCATCCTTAAAGCCCACGCTTATTATTACATCACGCGAGCTGCCCATACCGGGTGATGAAAAACTTGCCAGAGGCGCGAGTGGCATCACGCTGCAGGATTTCCGCTGGAAACGTTGTGACATCAAATCCATCGCTCTGCTGGCCAGCGTCATGGGGAAACAGGAAGCGGCGCGGCGCGGCGCGGATGAAGCTTTCTGGCTGGACGGGAACGATCATGTACTGGAGGGGTGTTCGACCAATATCTTCGCCGTGATCGCCGGTATCCTCGTCACCCATCCGCGGGATCATCAGGTGTTGGGAGGCATTACGCGCCGCATGCTCATCCGCGCCGCACGGGGTGCGGGAATCAAGGTGGCGGAACGTCCATGGAAACTGTCGGAAGATGGCCTCACCGAATGCATGCTGACCAGCACGACCAATGCGGTATTACCAATATGCCGCATGGATGGATCACCGGTCGCAAACGGTACGCCCGGTCCCACCGCCACACAGTTGCGTGCGCTGATGCTGCAATCCATCGGCCAGCTACGCCGGCATAATGCAGGTTAAGGCCGTATTGCTGGATATGGATGGCACCCTGGTGGATGCCTTCAAGCCTATCATTACCGCGCTCAACAAGACGCTGAAGGATTTCGGGTTACCGCCCATGAGCGATAAGGAGGTCAAACGTCATACCGGCCGCGGCGAATGCAGCATGATTTCCCTGTTTGGCGATGAACGAGAGGCTGCCGCGGAACGTTTTCTTGAATATCACGATCAGCATTTGTTTGAAATTCAACCGATGGCTGGCGCGGAAAGTATGCTGGACTGGCTGGGCAAACATGGCATTGCCAGCGCTATCGTCACCAGCAAGAGTCAGGTTCGCGCCGATAAGCAAATCGAATACCTGGGATGGACGGACAAAATCAGCGTTGTGATTGGCATGCGGGACGGACGCCGGCAAAAGCCGGATCCGCACACCGTACTGCTGGCCTGTGACACCCTGAGCCTGCGCGCATCCGACACGATAATGGCCGGTGATGGAATCGCGGACATGAAAGCGGCCCAACGCGCCGGAAGCACGCCTGTTGGTCTGACGCATTCATTCAGCCGCGATGAGTTGATGGATGCGGGCGCTATCCGCTGTTTCGACTCGCTGGTTGAAATTCAGACGTGGCTTGTAAAAGATGCGGACTAATCCGGTCAAAAGCAACCGGCGGAGATGGTTGGTGAATACGCTGAATCGGCTACAAGATCGGTCATTCATGATGAAGTCACAACAAGGCTACCCATCATGGCCTTTCTACTCACACAGCCTTAATTAGCATCAATCGAGTCCGACCCCATTGCTTTGACCTTTGATTCCATGCCTGGCGCCATTGATTTGACCTCATTGATTCCAAATGACTCCTTAAGTCTGGAGTCTTGCAGAAAAGTTCCAAACTTTTTATCCGCATCGATAATATGGTTGACAAGCCATGCACTCAGGTAGTCAGCGACTTCCAGTCTTTCAACCCATGACTGTAAATAATTGGAAGATTGAATGGTCTGTTGTGATGACCGGATATCCTTTAATTGCTGAATGAGTATGTCATGCAGCTCTTTGTGATGCGGATACTCCGGATAACCATGGGTTTGCATGAGTGCTTCCTCGGCTTGAAAATGTACGAGCGTCTGCCGGACGAGACTGGAAAATATCGTATCGATCTCGGTAAGATCCTCATGCTCCAGTAACAGTGTGTAAAGCTTGCCGGCCGTGGCAAACAATGCCTTGTGCTGATCATCAATCCTGTGGATATTGACCAGATAGTTATCGGTCCAGATATAATTGGAGGGAAGCTCTTCATGATCTGCCATATTAGGCGCTCTCTATCATGCATCGGTATCATTAATGATTGATTTTGATCAATTTTATTGACTCCCGGTTCAGGTTTTACGTGAGCGTGGAGTAATTGTATAGTGCGGAACGTCGAATAAATGGAGGAGGGAATGTTAACTGTCGATCAAGCCTATATGACATTGAGAAATGTTCCTCTGTTTAAGGATATGAATGAAAAGAATCTGAGATATATTGCCGAAAATGCTCACTTTCTCACCCTGGAAAAAGATGCGTTTGTTTTTCACAGGGGCGATTACTGTAAAGGTTTTTACATCACGATTCAGGGAAATATCAAGATTTCTTTCCTCTCCATGGAGGGAAAAGAGCATGTGGCGCGCATTGTCGGACCTGGCCAGACTTTTGCTGAAGCCATGGCTTTCCTTAAAAGGCCAAGCCCCGCAACCGTTCAGGCCATGACACCGGCCAAGGTTTTATTTCTTCCCGGTGAAGTGATATTCGAATGCATCAACGAAAACCCTGCCTGTGCCTGTAGCATGCTTGCGGGTTTAAGCCGGCGTTTGCACCTTCTGGTGACACAACTGGAGTCCGTGACGCTTAACTCGAGTCAGCAGCGCGTCATAGGGTTCCTGTTACAACATCTTCAAGCGGATGCGCATAAAATAAATGAAACAAAAATTACGCTGCAAGCAAACAAGTCGACGGTTGCATCACACCTGAACCTTACCCCGGAAACACTCTCCAGGATTTTACATCACCTCACCAGGGAAGGACTGATCAGCGTCCACGGTAAAACCATTCATATTCACAACATCAAAGAATTGCGTTCACTCTGATTTCACATCATATCCATCGGATCCACATCCACCCGCATGCGTACGGCGGCGGGAACAGCTATCCGTGATAACAACGGCATAAGACGCCATGGCAAATGCTTTCGCGCTGTCTCCCGAAGCACCAGTTCAAAGCGATAGCGCGTGGCAATCCGTTCAATGGCGCATGGCACAGGACCCATGCACGTGATCGATTCCGGAAGATACGCCGCGCATGCCTGCGCCACGCATTCAGCCGCCTGCATGGCGATTCCACTGCGTGTGGCCGAGAAAATGATACGAACCCAGCGCGCAAACGGGGGATAGTTCAGCGTTTTTCTCAAAGAGAGTTCAGTATCAAGCGTATCGCACGCAGGTTCACCGCCAATGCGGGATAACCATGGTGCTTCAGGATTCCGGGTTTGAACCATGATCCTTCCCGGATGCCTGCCGCGCCCCGTACGCCCTGTCACCTGCGTAATCTGCTGCCACCAACGCTCCCCCGCCCGAAAATCCGGTAAACTGAGCCCGAGATCGGCATTAACCACGCCGACCAGCGTCACATTGGGAAAATGGTGTCCTTTGACCAGCATCTGGGTTCCAACCAGACAATCCAGCTTACCTGATGAAAAATCTCCCAATACCCGCATCAGGTGCGTTTCGTTGCGGATGGCATCACGATCCAGCCTGGCCATGCGTAAATCCGGCAGAGCAGAAGCCAACTGTTCCTCCACCTTTTCGGTTCCTTCACCCAATGGCAGCAACGCATCCTCGCCGCAATGTTCACATGCAACCGGAACATGGCGGGCAAAACCGCAGGCGTGGCAGCGCAACTGTCTGTTTCGCCGATGCAGCGTCAGCCTGAAGGAACAGGACGGGCACTCCGGCACGTCGCCACAGGCCGTACACATCAGCGCAGGCGAATAGCCGCGCCGGTTAAGATATAACAACGATTGCAGGCCCTTCGCCTTTGTTTCCCCGAGCGCCGCCAGTAACGGTTCGGATAACGCAGCTTCCACGCCCCGCATATCCACAATTTCAATCGCCGGAGCCGGGTGCGGCGCAATACGCTCGGGCAACTCCAGCAACTGGTAGCGACCCTCCCTTGCCTGACGCCAGCTCTCCAGGCTGGGCGTCGCCGTACCCAGAATGACGGGGATATCCATTTCCTGCGCCAGCAATACCGCCAGATCGCGGGCATGGTAATGCATTCCTTCCTGTTGCTTGAACGAGGTATCGTGTTCCTCGTCCACGACAATCATGGAACAGCGCGGCAGCGGAAGAAACAGCGCCGACCGGGTGCCGACAAGCACTTCCACATCCGGCAACTCCCGCCGCGTCTGCAAGCGCTGGGCATCTGAAAGCCCCGAATGCCATACGGCGATATGCTCAAAACGGGTGGCAAGGCGCGCCAGCCACTGTGGCGTCAGGCCGATCTCGGGAACGAGAATTAACACCTGACTGCCTGAATCAACTTTTCGCCGGGCTGCCCGAAGATAGACTTCCGTTTTGCCGGAACCCGTGCATCCAAACAGCAGAAATGGCGCAAATCCCGGTGTATGGCTGATCCTGTCCAAAGCCTGTTGTTGCGCGGGGATCAAACGTTCGGGAACTGGCTCGGCAGGCATGACCGGAGATGCGTGTAATGTGGATTTATTAAGCACCTCCGTTAAATGGCCTGCATCCACGGCCTGCCGCAGGCGATGATAAAAGCCCGGTGCGGGTAATTTTTTGCGCAATGTCGCGGCGGACAGCGTTTTGCGATGCTCAAAGGCCCGCGCCAGTTCCTCATCCAGGAGGGACAGGGCCGCCGCATCGGCGCAATTCCAGCGGCGTTTGTCCTCATTCCCGGCCCATGCCAACGCGGTTTCGGCGCATTCGCCCGGTGCGGCCATATAATAACGGCAGGCGCGTTCAAGCCATTGCATGCGCCGGGAATCGTACAACGGCCACGCATCCACGCAGTCGATCACGGCTTTGAGTTCAATGGAGGCATCCGAGGAAGAAACAGCGGTTCGCCAGACCATGCCCAGCCGCCTGCCGCGTCCGAAAGGTACGTAGACACGAATCCCCGGCCGTGGTTCGCCCAGCCGCTCCGGCCATTGATAGGTAAAAGTTTTATTCAGCGGCGCAAAGACCGCAATATCGACCAACAAAAAAGGGGACGCTACCCTTTTCGTTCCCTGAAAAAGGGTAGCGTCCCCTTTTTTATGCATGAAACTCCGGCACAATGGTCTTGAGCGTGTGGCGCACAAGATCAGTATCACGCCTGGTGCAGGCATCGCGCAACTGTTCCAATTTGCCCGTTAATACCGACCAGTCCGTTTCGCGCGATTCGGCCAGCATCAGCTTCGGGTGCGTGGTACCGTTTAAATGCTCGGCCTCGTAAAATAATTCTTCATACAGCTTTTCTCCCGGCCTCAAGCCCGTGAACCTGATGGCGATGTCCTCATTGGGCACAAGGCCGGACAGCCGGATCATCTGCTCGGCCAGTTCCACAATTTTCACGGGTTCACCCATGTCCAGAACGAATATCTCACCACCCCGCCCCAGTGCTCCGGCCTGCAGAATCAGGCTTACGGCCTCCGGGATGGTCATGAAGAAACGGGTCATTTCGGGGTGCGTGACGGTCACGGGGCCGCCATCGGCAATCTGTGACCGAAACTTGGGTACGACACTTCCGGTGGAACCCAGCACATTACCGAATCGCGTGGTGATAAAGGCTGTTTTCGGACTGCGCGCATTCAGATTCTGACAATACACCTCGGCGGCGCGTTTGGATGCGCCCATCACATTGGCGGGATTCACCGCCTTGTCCGTACTCACCAGGACAAAGACCCCCGTTCCGAACTCTACCGCCAGATCGGCCACGTTGCATGTACCGAACACGTTGGTTTTCGTGCCCTCCGCCGGATTCTCCTCCACCAGTGGAACATGCTTGTAAGCGGCGGCATGGAAAATAACCTCCGGCCGGAGCTGCTCGAATACCCGGCGCATGCGCACGCTATCGCGCACATCGCCCAGCAGGGGAATACAGGCATCACCCAGCTTTCCACGCATTTCCTGTTCAATGTTGTAAAGGTTGAATTCACCATGATCCAGCATCACCAGTTGCGCCGGTGACAGGCGGCCAACCTGACGGCACAGCTCGGATCCGATGGAACCGCCAGCGCCGGTGACAAGCACGCAACGATTCCTCAACAGCGACGTTAAACGATCCGCATCCATGACCACGGGGGCGCGTCCCAGTAAATCCTCAATGGCCACTTCGCGCAGACTGGCCACCTCAACACTGCCATCCGCCAGTTCCGCCAGGGATGGCAACGTGCGGCACGGGATGTCGGCCTTCTGACAGGCTTCCGTCACGCGCCGGACCAGTTGGCGCGAAGCGGATGGAATGGCCAGCAGCGCCACATCCACGGCCATGGTGCGAATCTGATCGGAAATACCGCTTAAACCTCCCAGAACGCGCACCCTGTGGATTTCCATGCCCTGCTTGCCCGTATCGTCATCCAGAATACCGACAGGCAGATAAGCTCCCTTTTTCAACAGATCGCGTACCAGCAATTCTCCGGCCTGGCCAGCGCCAATAACCAGCGCACGTTGCCTGTCACCGGGCAGGTGCAGAGAACGGTCTTTCCACCAACGGTACAATAGCCGCGGTGCGGCAAGCCCCATGGCCAGAAAGATCGGATAAAGTAAAAGAACGGAACGCGGCACCCCCTCCAGCCGCTGAAGGATGAATACCAGTCCAAAGGTCAGCGCCACGCCAGCGGCCACGCTCTTGATGATCCGCGTCAGATCCGGGATGGAAGCAAAACGCCAGATACCGCGATACAGCCCGAACCAATGAAAAAATCCCACCTGTACAGGCAGGGCCGCGATCATTAACCAGAACAGTCCGGAAAGGTAAACAGACGGAATACTTCCCAGATTAAAGCGAAACCAGTAGGCAAGCAGCAACGATACCGGAATCCACAGGGCATCATGGGCCAATATGGCGCGGCGGCGCTTCCACCAGCCTCCGCTGTCGTGCATCATGCGGCCATCCCCTACGCTAGCTTGGACTATTCATAAATACTGCCGCGCCCTCGCTTGTTCCTTTGCCCGCAACGAATCCTTCGTCGGTCGTCCGTATGCACGGCTACGGCCTCCTTCCTTAGAATCCGTTATGGGCAAAGACCCGGCGCGATCATCGTGGCGATTCATGAATAGTCCAGGCTAGATTCCATTCGATGGTTCTGACGATTCCTGTTTCAAAGGATTCCTGTGGCGTCCAGTCCAGTTCGCCGGTTATTTTTTCCGCATTGATGGCATAGCGCCAGTCATGACCGGGACGGTCGGTCACGAATTCAATCAGGCGCTCATGCGGTGCATGGACAGGACGTTTCTCATCCATGAGATGACAAATCAAACGCACGATATCGAGGTTGCTCCATTCGTTGCAACCGCCAATATTGTAGGTTTCGCCCAGCCGCCCCCTCCGAATTACCGCATCAATGCCCCGGCAATGATCTTCCACATACAGCCAGTCGCGGATATTACTGCCATCCCCGTAAACCGGAATCGCCTTTCGGTCCAGACAGGAGCGTATTACCGTCGGAATAAATTTCTCGTCATGCTGATACGGACCATAGTTGTTCGAGCAGTTCGTGGTCGTCACCGGCAGACCGTAGGTGTGCCGATAAGCCCGGACCAGGTGGTCCGAACCCGCTTTGCTCGCCGAATAAGGCGAATTGGGCATATAGAGAGTCGTTTCCGTGAATGCCGGTTCGTCCTTCTCCAGCATGCCATAAACCTCGTCGGTGGAAATATGATGGAAACGGAACTTAAAGTCAGGCGGAAGATGTGAGACGTGAGACGGACCTCTTTCTTCCAGCCAGCATTGTCTGGCAGCCTCCAGCAACGTGAACGTACCCGTCACATTGGTCCGCACAAAAACAGCGGGACCCGTGATTGAATTATCCACATGGCTCTCGGCGGCAAAATGCACGATAGTGTCGATTTCATGTTCGCGCAGCAGCGCATCCACCAGCGTGCGGTCGCATATATCACCCTGCACCAGGGCGTGCCGCGATGCATCGGGCAAGTCTTTCAGGTGATCCGGTGATCCGGCATAGGTCAGCGCATCCAGGTTCACAATACGCACATCCCGATCAGTCGCCAGCATATGGCGCACGAAATTGCAGCCGATAAACCCTGCACCGCCCGTGACCAGCATACTTTTCGGATGAAATGTCATCACTGCTCCTTCAAATATCAAGAATCGGTTCGCTATGTTGAAAAACTCCCGCAGCTTACAGGTCACGTGGAAAATAGCATTTTATACCTCCCGTTCCACTCACCCGGTTCGCGCCATAAAGCGCGTTCAGGCCAGCCCGCGTTACGGGCAGGGATTGGGATAACGGGTATGAATATCCTGTATTCCGGCAATGATTTCATCCGAAAGGACCACATCGATACTGGCTATATTGTTCTGCAATTGCTGCATGGTGGTTGCGCCGATGATGGCGGAGGTGAGGAAGGGCCGGGAGCACGCGAAGGCCAGCGCCATCCGGGCGGGATCAAGCCCGTGCCTGCGAGCCAGAGCCACGTATTCGACTGTTGCCGCAACGCCTTGTGGATTCATATAGCGCGTGTAATCGGGAAACAGCGTGATGCGTCCGCCCGCCGGCCTTTCGCCATCCAGATATTTACCGGAGAGCGTGCCGAAGGCAAGTGGTGAATAGGCGAGCAGGCCGACTGATTCTCGGCAGGCAATCTCCGCCAGCCCCACCTCGAAACTGCGGTTAAGCAGACTGTATGGATTTTGAATGGAGACGATGCGCGGCAACCCGTTTGTTTCCGCCAGATGCAGATAGCGCATGGCGCCCCACGGTGTTTCGTTGGAGATGCCGACATGTCGTACCTTGCCCTGTTGCACCAGCAGGTTGAGCGCTTCCAGCGTTTCTTCAATCGGTGTGGCATCGGTGTCATCTTCCGGTGCATAGTCCAGTTTGCCGAAAAAATTGGTATTCCGGTCCGGCCAATGAATCTGGTAGAGGTCGAGATAGTCCGTTTGCAGACGACGCAGCGAGTTCTCGCAGGCCGTAATAATGTTTTTTGTATCCAGCCTTGATTTGCCTTCGCGGATATGCGGGCACCAGCCGGTGGGACCGCAGACCTTGGATGCAAGAATGATTTGATTCCGCTTGCCGGTTTTTTTGAACCAGTTGCCGATAATCTCCTCGGTGCGTCCGTATGTTTCAGCGCGTGGCGGAATCGCATAGAGCTCGGCGGTATCGAAAAAGTTGATGCCATGATCCAGCGCATCATTCATCTGCGTGAAGGCATCACGCCCGGTGTTCTGTTCGCCCCACGTCATCGTGCCGAGGCAGATGACGCTGACATCAATGTCTGTATTTCCAAGCTTACGGTATTTCATGCTCTTCCTGTTTGGCGCGTGCCCCGCCCGTATTTATGACAACGATAAAGATATGCCATACCTGGCCGGGAATATGATGAGGGGTTGCTCTTGGCATAAGCAGGCACCCTACTGTCTTGAAACACCATTTTCACTCTCAAAAAAGGGCTCCTTAGCCTGTATTATTCATGAATACTGCCGTAGTACCCTTGCTTGGTCCGACCTCGGTCCCCCTTGTCCCCACGGCCCCCTCTTACGAAGTCATCATAAATGCATCTCTTTCAGCCAGCGCTCCAGGAAATGGATATTGAAATCACCCTTCTGGAAAGCGGCATTGGCCAGCAGCCGCTCATGAAGCTCACGGTTGGTCGTGATGCCGATAATCGCCAGTTCGTTAATGGCGCGCTGCATGCGACGAATACATTTTTCCCGGGTGCGCGCATGGGTAATGATCTTGCCAATCATGGAATCATAATAAGGCGGCACCCGATAACCGGTATAAATGGCGGCATCCACGCGTACGCTGCGCCCGCCCGGTGCATGATACAGTTCAATCGTCCCCGGTGAAGGCGTGAATCTGAACGGGTGCTCGGCGTTGATGCGACATTCAATCGCGTGTCCTTTCTTTTTGACCTTGTCTTGCGTGAAAGCCAGTTCCTCACCCGCGGCAACGCGAATTTGCCACTCAACCAGATCCACGCCGGTAATCCATTCGGTTACCGGATGCTCCACCTGAATACGCGTATTCATTTCAATAAAATAGAAAGATTTGTCCGGGTTCATCAGGAACTCAATGGTTCCGGCACCGACATAATTCACCGATCTGGCCGCGGCCACGCCTGCCTTGCAAAGAATCTTTCGCGTTTCTTCATCGACAAACGGGCTGGGCGCTTCTTCCAGCACCTTCTGATTGTTGCGTTGTATGGAACACTCGCGTTCGAACAGGTGGACGATGTTGCCATGCGTGTCACCGAGAACCTGCACCTCGATATGGCGCGGCTCCTCCAGAAATTTCTCGATGAACACGGTATCGTTGCCAAAGGCTATCGCCGCTTCCGCCCGGCATTTGCTAAATGCGCCCGGCAGTGCGCCTTCACTATGGACCACCTGCATGCCACGCCCACCACCGCCAGCGGAGGCTTTGACAATGATAGGAAAGCCCACCTCTCTGGCAATGCGTTTCGCGTCTTCCACATTTCGCACGACGCCGTCGGATCCGGGAACCAGGGGTACGCCGGCTCTCTCCATCGTATGCTTGGCGGCAACCTTGTCGCCCATGATGCGCATGGATTCGGGAGAAGGACCAATCCATGTGTATCCCGATTCCATAACGATGTCGGCAAATTCGGCATTTTCCGCCAGAAATCCGTAACCGGGATGAATCGCCTCCACATCAGTCAGTTCCGCCGCTGACATGATGGCGGCGATATTCAGGTACGACTGCGCGCTCGCAGGGGGGCCAATGCATACAGCCTCATCCGCCAGCCGGGTATGCATGGCTTCACGGTCGGCTTCTGAATACACGGCAACGGAACCGATACCCATTTCCTTGCAACAGCGGATGATACGAACGGCGATCTCGCCACGGTTGGCAATAAGTATTTTGTTAAACATCTTCACACGATCGGCTTAATGACAAACATCGGTTGGCCATATTCCAACGGTGAAGCATTGTCGACCAGAATCTCTTCCACCATGCCGTCATATTCGGCCTCGATTTCATTCATCAGTTTCATGGCCTCGATGATACAGAGGGTATCACCCTTCTTGACTCTGGAACCCTTGGTGATAAAGGGATTGGCTTCCGGCGATGGTGAGCGGTAGAAGGTCCCAACCATGGGGGATTTTACAATATATTTTTCACCATTTTCACACGGGACCGCCCGCGGCGCCGCAACAGCAGGTGTTTGCACGACAACAGGCGCCGGGGGCGAGACAAAATGACTGCGGCGTGAAAGGCGAACCGTCTGGTCGCCTTCGGTGACTTCAATCTCGGTCACATCCGAACTCTGGATCAAGCGAATCAATTTTCGAATTTGGGAAATGTCCACGGTAATCTCCTTGAATACGGGTTATTCATTTTTAATGTCACGCAAATGCTCCACCAGCCCCTGTAATGCCAAATGATAGGATGCGGGACCGAAACCAGCGACGATGCCAATGGCGATATCAGCCAGCATGGATCTGTGACGGAATTCCTCACGGCGATGAGGATTCGATAAATGCAGTTCCACAAAGGGAATATGGCAACCCAGAAGCGCATCGCGCAGGGCGATGCTGGTATGGGTATAGGCGGCGGGATTGATGACAATACCATCGATGCGTTCGACCGCTGCCTGGTGGATACGCTCCACAAGCTCACCTTCATGATTGCTCTGAAAGGTCGTAATCTCGCAGCCAAGCGAGTTACCGGCGGCAATCAGTTCTTCGTTAATCGTCGTCAGATTCCGCAAGCCGTAATGTTCGGGTTCTCGTATTCCCAGCAGATTAAGGTTCGGTCCGTGCATGATCAGGATACGCAAGGGCTTCATACGGCTTGTCCATTCTGTTGCAACCACGTTTCACGCAGTTTCCGTAGCGCTTCTTCACCCGGATTGCGCGCCAGCAAAATGTTCAGCATGGCGCGGGCGTGTTCATGTTCGCCCCGATTCCATAACAGGGCGGCCAGGCGGATAGAGGCAGGCGGATCCTGCACATGTTGATGCCGTTCATAGCAGTTCTCCGCACGGGTAAAACATTCCAGGGCTTCGGCATGGCGGCTGGTTTGTTGTAATATGCGGCCCAGAAGATGCCATGCCTGGCCTTCCATGGGCGCGAATTCCAGCATTTTCCGCGCCACATCTTCAGCGCTGGAAGGTTTGCCTTGCCGCAGCAGGCCGACGCACTCTTCCAGGCTTGCTTTCACGCCTTGCCAGTTTTGCGGTCGGGGAGCATGCCGGGGGGAAGAAGGTTTGGGCATGGGCGCTGATGCTGTTAGCATGAGGCTCACGCTATGCAGCCGGGGAAAGCCGGTCAATCAAAAATGGCGAAAATTGAATAAATCGGGTTAAAATCAGCCGGAATTTGACGGGTCTATGTATTAACCTGTAAAAAAGTCAGGAGTTTTTGGTTTGGAAATTCATCTGAATGGAAAGCAAAAGCAAGTGACGGCGGCTAATGTGGCCGAGCTGCTTTGCGAATTGGACATGGAAAACCGTATGATTGCCATTGAACGAAACCGGGAAGTAGTCCCCAAGAGTCAATACAACGAAACCGTACTGAATCATGGTGACCGCATTGAGGTCGTACACATGATTGGCGGCGGTTAAGGGAGATGACATTGACAGACAACGATGCGTTGAAGATCGGCGCTTACACATTTCATTCCCGGCTCATCGCCGGTTCCGGCAAGTACAAGGATTTCGCAACCACGAAGGCGGCCACGGAGGCAGCAGGGGCGGAGATGATCACGGTGGCGGTGCGCCGCGTGAATATTACCGATCCGGATAAGGAAAATCTGCTCGATTACATTGATCCGCGGAAATACGTAATCCTGCCGAATACAGCGGGTTGCTTTAACGCGGAAGACGCAGTGCGCACGCTCCGACTCGCGCGCGAGGCTGGAGGCTGGAATCTGGTAAAGCTGGAAGTTCTGGGCGACACCGAGACCCTGTACCCCAATGTGGTGGAAACCATCAAGGCGGCCGAACAACTGGTCGCCGATGATTTTCAGGTGATGGTTTATACGAATGACGATCCGATTGTAGCACGCCGTCTGGAAGAAATTGGCTGCGTAGCCGTGATGCCGTTGGGCAATCCGATTGGTTCCGGCAGAGGGTTGGCCAATCCGTTCAATATCCGGGTGATCAAGCAACGGGCGAAGGTTCCCATTGTGGTGGATGCGGGAATTGGTACGGCCAGCGACGCAGCCAAATCCATGGAACTGGGCGTCGATGCGGTACTCATCAACACCGCCATGGCCGAGGCGAGCGATGAATGCTTGATGGCCCGCGCCATGCGCGATGCGGTGCGTGCCGGACGTGCGGCGTATCTGGCGGGGCGTATGCCAAAGCGGGCGTTTGCCAGTGCTTCATCGCCTGCTGAAGGCTATATCTGGGATTGAATCATGAGACACAAGAGCCTCTTGCAAATGAACGCATATTTTCACGGATGAACATATCTGTGCTGATTTGCGCCAAAAAAGGTTTTTTTTATGACTGAATTAAAAAACGATCTGTTTTTACGGGCTTGCCTGCGGGAAGATGTAGAGCGTACGCCGGTATGGATGATGCGTCAGGCGGGACGTTATTTGCCGGAATATCGTGAGACGCGCAAGCGGGCTGGCGGATTTCTGAATTTGTGCAAGACGCCGGAACTGGCCTGCGAAGTATCCATCCAGCCGGTCGAGTTGGTGAGCGTTGACGCCGCCATCATGTTTTCCGATATTCTGGTGGTCCCTGAAGCCATGGGCATGAATCTGACATTTGGGGCTGGCGAAGGTCCGAAATTTCCACAACCTGTTCGTACCCGCGCCGATATCGATAAGCTTTCCGTCCCCGACCCTGAAGATGAGCTGGGTTACGTGCTGTCCGCGATTCGTTTGATCCGCCGGGAGCTTTCCGGCCGCGTGCCGCTGATCGGCTTTGCCGGCAGTCCATGGACGCTGGCGACGTATATGGTCGAAGGCGGCGGATCGAAGAATTATTCGGTGATCAAGGCCATGGCGTTCAACGAGCCGGGAACCCTGCATTTATTGCTTGATAAACTGGCCGATGCCGTCGCAGCCTATCTCAATGCCCAAATCGCCAATGGCGTGCAGGCCGTGCAGATTTTCGATACATGGGGCGGTATTCTGACCACCCGCGATTATAAAGAATTCTCCCTGCGGTATATGCAGCGCATCATCGGGCAGTTGACGCGCAACGATGGCGGGCGTCGCGTGCCGATCATTCTCTATACCAAGGGTGGCATGGGTTGGCTGGAAGATATTGCCGATACAGGCTGCGATGTCGTCGGACTGGACTGGACGATCGATATCGACAAGGCGAAAGCGCGTATCGGTGATCGCGTCGCGCTTCAGGGTAATATGGACCCGGCGGTGCTGTATGCCAATCCGGAACGTATTACCGCCGAGGTAAAGAACATTTTGGCCCGCTTCGGTTGCGGTAATGGACATGTATTTAATCTCGGTCATGGCATTACCCCCGATGTCCCGGTGGAACATGCCAGGGCATTGATTCAAGCCGTAAAGGAAGCATCCGTCGCCTACCATTCATGATGAAATCGCGAAAAGGCCATCCATGACCTTTTTGCTCCACATGAAATCTGTCTTTGGAGCGCCATTGTAATCTATGGAAAATACAAAGCCTCTTGCAAAACTCATGATCGGCGATCTGCTTCCCCACTTGGGACCATTTCAGGCGGCCGCTTTCAAACCGGACCAAACGAGCGTGGCTACGTGTTGATCAACAACAGTAAATCGGCTTCCGAAAACACGGGAACATCAAGCCGCTGTGCCTTGTCCAGTTTGGAACCGGGATTCTCCCCTGCAATCACTGCTGTAGTTTTTGCCGAAATACTGGCGGAAACCCTTGCCCCCAACGCCTCCAGTTCCTGTTTTACTTCAATCCGGCTGAAATTTGAAAGGGTTCCGGTTATAACATAGGTATTACCATTGAGTTTCTTGTTTTCGGTGTCAGCTTCCACATCAGGCCAGATAATTCCCGCCTCAAGCAAATGTGCGATGACCTCTCCATTATGGGGCTGCGCAAAGAAAATCACCGCATGTTTCGCAACCACCGGTCCCACGCCCGGCACGTTTTGCAATGCTTCCTCGCTGGCCTGCATGATATGTTCAAGTGTTTTGAAATGACGGGCCAGTCTGGCGGCAGTGGCTTCACCCACTTCACGGGCGCCCAGCGCGTACACAAAGCGTTCCAGAGTCGTCCGCCTGCTGGCCTCAATGGCACGCAGAAGATTTTTGGCCGACTTTTCTCCCATGTGCTCAAGCCCCGTAATCTGTTCCCTGCTCAAACGGTACAGATCATCCACATGACGAATCACATGCCGATCCACCATCTGATCGACCAGCTTGCTGCCCAGACCATCAATATCCATGGCGCGGCGGGATGAAAAATGCTTGATCGCCTCTTTGACTTGAGCCTTACAAAACAGTCCGCCGGAACAACGCGCCACCACTTCTCCTTCCGGCTGAACCACCGCCGATCCGCACTCCGGACAAATTGAGGGCAAGGCAACCATTCGTGCATCCCGCGGACGGAGTTCGGTGAGAACCCGGACCACTTCGGGAATCACATCACCGGCACGGCGCACCATCACCGAGTCGCTCACCCGCACATCCTTACGCCTGATTTCATCCATGTTGTGCAGGGTGGCATTGCTCACGGTCACGCCGCCTACGGAAACAGCCTCCAATCGGGCAACCGGCGTTAATGCGCCAGTTCGTCCAACCTGGAATTCAACATCCAGCACCCGGGTTTGCGCTTCCTCAGCCGGAAACTTGTGCGCGATAGCCCAACGTGGTGAACGCGATCGTTCGCCCAGCAAGGCGTGCAGGAACAGTTCATTGACTTTATAGACCACGCCATCAATCTCGTAATCCAGATGCGGCCTGATTGCCAGCATGTGGCGGTAGTGATCAAGCAACGCATCGGCATCCTCCAGCACCGTCACATCCTGAACCGGGAATCCGGCGCGCTCAAGCCACGCCAGAAGTTGGCTCTGGGTTTGAGCCAGATTTTCTCCACCCAGACCCACGCCATAAGCGAAAAAGCGTAATGGCCGTTTTGCGGTGACTCTGGCATCAATCTGGCGCAACGATCCGGCGGCGGCATTACGCGGATTGGCAAATATTTTTTTCTCGTTCCGCCGTTGTGTACTGTTCAATTTCTCAAATGCCCGTTTGGGTATATAAACTTCACCGCGTACTTCAAGAACTGGCGGATAATCTCCCTTCAAACGCCACGGAATATCCACAATGGTGCGCGCATTGCCGGTCACATCCTCGCCCACGCGACCATCGCCACGGGTCGCCGCAACATCAAGGCGCCCTTCCACATACCGCATATTAATGGCAAGACCATCGATCTTGGGCTCCGCAATATACGTACAGGGCTTATTCCCCGGCAACTGATGAACACGACGGTCATAATCACGGACTTCCGAACTGTCAAAAACATCCGCCAGCGAAAGTAGCGGCATACCATGCTCGCGCGCCGCAAAAGCCGTACTGACGGGAGATCCCACTGTTTGCGTAGGTGAATCGGCAGGAATCGGTTCACCAGACTTTTTCTCCAACTGTTCCAGTTCGTGCAAAAGCCGATCATATTCCATGTCCGAAATAACAGGTTCATCCAGAATGTAATAACGGTAATTATGTTCCTTAATCTCGGCGCGTAGCGCCTCGATGCGCGATTTAAACTTTTTATTCAACCCTGAGTCTTTTCGATCAGCATGGTTTGAATAACCCGATACATCTTCGGGTTAGTCCAGTTCACAGCGCCAATCAGGTGGTAACGGACCTTACCTGAACGATCAATAAGAAAAGATTCAGGATAACGAAATACGCCATAGCGATGCGAAACTCTGGTATTGACGTCATGCAGCACCTCAAATGGAATACTGTACTCGCGTACAAAGGCAGTCAGATCGTTGATGTTCTGATCCACGGATACCGCCACAACCTTCAGACCATGATCCTTAAGCTTCCTGTGGAGGGTTACCATGGAAGGCATTTCCCGGCGGCATGGCGGGCACCACGTCGCCCAAAAATTCAACAGCACCACCTTGCCATTGGGCAGGGATCGCGCCACGCCCTTTAAATCTTTCAGGGAAAAGCCCGGAGCAACCGATCCTTCCCTGACCTGGGCCGGCTTGATCCGGGCTGGCGTAGCGGGGAGCGCATACCAGGCCGATCCCCCGGTGATTGCCACCATGCCTCCCACCACCAGCCAGCGCTTCAACATCGACATACCTCCAGAACAGCATTCAGGGCATCGGCATCGATCCGGTGCCTGAAACGCTCCATACCGTTCACCAGCACCACCGGCACATCCATGCCATAACGGACCAGCAAGGCCTTGTCTCGATCCACATCCACGCTTTCCCAGCTACATAACCCCTGATGAGCAGCCCGTTCCACGACCGCCTGAACGGACTCGCACAAACCACACTCTCCGCGGCTCATGATTTGCACATGGGGCATGCTCGCCATCAGTCGTGGGGCTGCCCGGGCAAGCGGACGATGACAAACAACGTGTTTCCATGCCTGTCCATGAGCAACTGTAGCACTTCACCCGGCTTGAAGCTCCGGGCAAGGCTGTTGAATTGATCAAGATTTCGAACCGGGCGGCGGTTCACCTGAAAGATAACATCGCCACGCTGAATCCCTGCATGCGCAGCCGCCGAACCCGGTTGCACCTGTTGCACCACCACGCCCTGCTTCACCCGGGTCTGGAGATTTTCAGCCAGCTTCGCATCAAGATTACGTAACAACAATCCCAGCTTAGCCTGCTGTTTACCGGCCTTACTCGATTGGGAAGCTGTCTCGACCATCTTTCCGACCTTCACGACAATTGTCATTGCCTTACCGGAGCGGATCAGACCGACACGCACTTTCTCGCCCGGCTTGTACCGTGAAATAAGAATCGGCAGATCATGCATGTTGTTAATCTCTTTGCCATCAATCCTGACAATCACATCGCCCGGTTTAATGCCCGCCTTGTCCGCCGCTGACCCGTTTTCCACCTGACGCACCAGGGCGCCGTGCCTGTTCTTCAGGCCAAGCGCCTGCATGGCCGCCTTGTCCACTTCCGCGATGTACACCCCGAGCCGCGCCCGCGTGACATGCCCCGTTTTGCGTAGTTCATTAATCACCGGCTTGGCCATATTGATGGGTATGGCGAAGCCAATACCGAGACTACCGCCGCTGCGTGAATAGATGGCGGTATTAATGCCAACCACCTCACCTTTCAAATTAAATAACGGACCGCCGGAATTACCCGGATTGATAGCCGCATCGGTCTGAATAAAATGATCGTAAGGTCCGGCGCCAATGACGCGGCCTTTGGCGGATACGATACCCGCCGTCACGGTCTGTTCCAGGCCGAACGGATTGCCAATAGCGACAACCCAGTCGCCCACGCGCAAGGTATCGGAATTACCGAGCTTGACGGTTTGCAGCCCTTTGGCCTTCACTTTGAGCAGGGCCACATCGAGTTTCTTGTCCGTACCAATGACTTTGGCAGGGTATTCCTTACCATCTTTCATTTTTACGACGATTTCATCCGCGCCATCCACGACATGATTGTTGGTCACAATATAACCGTCTCGGGAAATGACAAAACCGGTACCCAGAGCATGCTGTTCATGCGGTGGCATGTTGCGTGAAAGGCCATGGAAAAACTGATTGAATGGCGAGCCTTGCGGAAACCCGAATCCGGGAGGGAAACCCTGTCTGCCATGAATAACTTTGGTCGTGCTGATATTCACTACGGTTCCAGCCTGCGCCGCGGCGAGGTTGGCAAAGCTGTTGGCAAAGCTGTCGGGAAGGGCATTTGCCTGTATGGCAAACAGGGGAAGGGAAGAAACCAGGACAAAGGAAAGGGTAATAAATCTGATCAATCTCATTCATGCACTCCTTGTAATCGAATTGATGTCGAACATTCTGAGGCCATTAACATGAAAAACAAATGAAAAATACAGATCCACGGTTTAATCCTGTTTAATTTCCGATTTTCAGGACCAGGCTGCACGTGTTGGTACGCCCGGCGCAAGCATCACGGTGATTCATGGATAAAGGGCAGGGTTAGCCCGGATTACGGATAGCAACTCCGGTTCGGCTTTCACTGATTTTGGTATCCATGCCATTTTACCACGCTTCGGCAGCAGGGATTTCGTGAATAACGCTGCATAACCCTCGCCAGCCAGAATAACCTTTTTCGGGAAGGAAGCCCCCTGTTTTAGCAACACATCCATACGTTCAGCCTCGGTGATCACCATCCTCGCATCCTTTCCATCCACCACCGCTTGTAAAAAAAGATTCCGGGTCGCCACCCAGGGCATGTCTCCCGGCGGGTTGGCCGGCCAGACGCTCTCGCCCCAGACCCACAAACCGTGAATATCAAATTGTCCGCTACGATGTGGAGGCTGATGGTTATGCAACCGCATTTGAATCTCGGATATTAAGCGCATCAATCGTCCGCCATCGGGGCCTTCAGGATGCCGGTTCGGTAGCGTCTTGCCGGAAACGCCTGCAAAAGAGGAGGGCCGGGCATCCATCGGATCGCAACAGGCAAGCAGCAGAGCCGCGCCAGTGCGCAGTAAATGCATTCCCTCCTCTTTCAACAATGGATTCAACACATCACACAGCCAGATGGCATCTTCCGCACACCAGGGAAACAATCCCTCCGATGTCACCCGCACCTGATCCCGGCCAAGCTGGCTGTGGTACGGCGAAGCCACCCAGCACTGTCTCGTATCACCCGGAATATGGCCGTGCTTTTTCGCCAGCAATGCCGCGGGGGACGTATCCACAATCGCCGCATACCATTCCAGCGGCGTTTTGTCCGAACATGAAAACCATGTCCGTTTTCGCATGTTCCGCATTGTCTGCCGTTGAAGCAGGTTTTCATGAAGCGTCAGCCCGGAACCCGATAAAATCAAACCATTACAGACCAGCATGACAGATGGGGACGTACTCACATCCACCCTTTTCCGAGGTGCGGGATTTTCCGATGAAATGTATTTTTGTCAGGCAGCATCGCCCTATCCTGGATTATTCATGAATAATCCAGGCTATATGCCGAATACGGATATTCTATATCGTCGCGCAACCTCTTTTATTTTCCGCCGCTCCAGAAGGAGTGTTTTACCGGCGTCAATAGCCAGCACATTGCATCCGGACGCATGCATCGCTTCAAGGGTGTCCGGGCCGATAGCCGGCACATCAAAACGCAAGTCCTGATTGGGTTTGGCAACCTTGACGACCACTGCCTCGCCGTTACCCATGGAACCGCCCCGGCGAATCGCTTCATCGGTGCCTTCAATCGCCTCTACCGCCAGTACGGCCCCGTTCCGCACCACGACAGTCTGACCAATATCAAGCACCGCGATTCCCCGTGCCTGGATGTAGCCGAAATCCATGTCATGGAAGGATGATTTGGATAGTTTCGGGCCAAATAACAGGCCTTCTCCCGAGAGCATTTCGCCGGCAAATTCAGTTTGTGGTAGCACCTTGATACCCGCCTTGATTACCTCGTCCGCGATGGCGTTCATCAAGGTGTCATCCTTGCGATCCGGGATTTTCGCCAGTATTTTAATGGCGGTAAGATCAGGGCGAAAATTGCGGAACAGATGGAGTTTTCGTACCTTTCCAGCGAAAACAATCGCATCCACCTTCGCTGATTTGAAGGCTCGTATCATGCCGCCCAACTGGCCGACATGCAGCCAGCAAGTTGATACCGAATAACGCTCAATTTCGGGGAATGTTTCTTCCCGCGCGGCGACGGTATGTACTTTCACACCCTGCTTCTGAAGGCTGGCCGCAAGCTCCAGAGGAAAAGAGCCATAACCCGCCACCAGGCCCAGTCCGGAAGGCAGCGGATTCTTTTTACCCTGCATCGCGTTTGTGAATAACCAGTCCGCGCTGCGCACTGCCAACAAACTCAAGCATCTCTCTGGCTTTCGGGTTATCTCCGGCGATGGGTTGCGCCTGTTCCATCCGGACGGCAAGAGGTTCATTGCTTTGTAATAAAACCCTGTACATCTGTTTCAGAACCTTGACGTCCGCCAACGAAAAACCGCGTCGTTTCAGGCCCACAAGATTCAACCCGGTTAATTCAGCTCGGTAACCGCCGGAAACGAGACAGAAAGGCGACACATCCTTGTTAATACCGCACATACCGCCAATCATCGCATAGCGGCCAACGCGCACGAACTGATGAATGGCGGACAGCCCGCCGACAATCACACCATCCGAGATTTCGATATGACCGGCCAGTGTGGCGCAATTGGCGAGAATGGCTTCATTGCCAATCTGGCAGTCGTGCGCCACATGAACATACGCCATCAACATATTTCTGTTGCCGATGCGGGTTTCCATGCCGCCGCCTTCCGTGCCTGTATTGACGGTCACATTCTCGCGGATGGTGTTATCGTCGCCAATGAGCGCACGAGAGGACTCGCCACGATATTTCAGGTCCTGAGGTTCATTGCCGATACTGGCGAACGGAAAAATCCGGTTCCTTTCTCCAATATGCGTATATCCTGATACCACCACATGAGAAACAAGCTCCGTATCAGCGCCAATATGGACATGCTCCCCGATGACGCAATACGGGCCAATGTTGGCATCGGGATGAACTTCGGCACTTTTCGCAACCATCGCCGCAGGGTGAATCATTAGCCGACCTCATCCCTGGGCATCATCGTCGCCATCAAATCGCCTTCACAGACCAGTTCACCGTCCACCCGCGCCTGCCCGTGAAATTTCCACATCAGGCCACGGCGGCGCAGCAGGGTCAGTTCAAACACCACCTGATCTCCCGGGCGCACCGGCTTGCGGAAACGGACGCCATCAATACCTGTAAAATAAACCAGATATTCCCTGTCCTCGGGAATGGAATGGAAGGCCAGCAATCCGCCGACCTGCGCCATGGCTTCGACCAGCAACACCCCCGGCATCACTGGATAACCCGGAAAGTGCCCCATAAACTGAGGTTCGTTATACGTCACATTCTTGATAGCACGAATGAATTTTTCTTTCTCTAATTCCAGCACCCTGTCCACCAGCAAAAAAGGATAGCGGTGCGGAAGCAGTTTCATAATTTCATCAATATTCAATCCGGACATAAGCCCCCCTCAAGATTCCCGTTTTCCGGCGCGGTTCCCGAAACGTTTCCACCATTCAGGCAACCGTAACATGATGGCGGACACCTTTAGCCAGAGACGATGCGGCACGGCCGGCATACCCGCATAGGTTCCGCCAGCCTCAAGATCGCCTATCACACCGCTTTGGCCGGCTATCTTGCAACCGTCGCCAATCCGTAGATGGCCGGCCGTACCGACCTGCCCCCCGAACTGACATCCCCGGCCCACCACCGTGGAACCCGATATGCCCACCTGGCCGGCCATAATACTATAGGCGCCAATTTTTACGTTATGCCCGATATGAATCAGATTATCCAGCTTCACGCCCCGGCCAATCACCGTATCGCCAATGGCGCCCCGATCAATGCATGTATTCGCGCCAATCTCCACGCCGTCTTCAAGCAACACGCGGCCGGTTTGGGGAATCTTCAGATGCTCATGTCCCGTCCAGGCATAACCAAAGCCATCCGAGCCAATTACGGCGCCCGATTGTAAAATGACGTTGTTCCCGAGCTCACAGGACGCACCGAGTACGGCGCGGGAATGCATGATGCATGATTCGCCAATGCTTGCCCCGTCTTCGACAATACAGCCTGCGCCAATACGGCTGCCCGGCCCGATATGCACATTCCCGCCAATGATCGCCAGTGGCCCGATATCAACATTCCCGGCAAGGCGGGCTGTCGCATCAATAACGGCTGATACATGCCGTAAGCCATCGGACCGTTGATCCGGATTAAAATGGCGCTGTAACAAAGCGAATGCCAGATAGGGATCCGCTACGCGGATAATGGGACGAACAGCCTCCGGAAAAATCTCGCCCGCAAGAAAAACAACACCGGCATGCGATGCTTCAAACTTCGTTTTATAGCGTAGATTGGCCAGAAAAGACGCCTGATCTTCTCTGGCCTGCTCCAGCGTATTGACCCCGGTAACGACCGTTTCCGGAGTCGCGTGATCCAGTTGGCCGCCCACAAGTTCGGCAACATCATGAAGAAACATCTGTCTGCGAATCCGGGATGCCTATTTCCCGGAGTCGAGAAGCCTGGTGACCTGCGCCGTCACGTCATGCGATGGGGAAACATAAAGGACCGAGGGCCGGGTTAGAATAAGGTCATAGCCGTTCTTTTTCCCGAATTCGCGTATTTTCTTGCCAAATTTTGTATTGATCCCCTGAAGAATACGGTTTCTTTCAAGTGACATCGCCTCCTGAGCGTCTTGTAATTTCCGCTTGAAGTCCTTTTTCATGCCATTAATTTTCCGCTGCTTCATGGACAGACGATCCGGCGACATCGCCATGGACTGGCTGGTCAAATTCTTGTCCATCCGGGTAATACGACTCTTGAGATCCTCCAGCTCCTTCAGTTTCACTTTCTTGATGTCCTCCAGTTGCCGCTGACCCGCACGGTACTGCTTCGTATCTTCAATTGCACTCTTCACATCAACAAAACCAATCTTCAATTCGGCAGCGCCAAGCTGCCCGCCGGTGAAAATACCCAGCGCCAAAATTCCCGCCATGACTATACGATATCGCATTCATTCCTCCTTTGATTCCATCAACAGGATTATTCCTGATTAGTTTAGCTAACGCTATACGTTTTCTGTACGGGTTAAAATGTCGAACCCATGGAAAACTGAAAAACTTTGGTAATATCCCCCTGTTGCTTACGTACGGGAAATCCCCATGTCAATCCAATCGGCCCCATGGGTGAAAGCCACTGGATGCCAAACCCGACCGATACTCTTGCCTGGGCAAGTCTCAGCGTTTGATTGAAAGCCGCAACTGAACCGACATCCACGAAGGTAAAGCCCCGAAATCCCGAAGTTTGCATGTATGGCAGTGGAAAAAACATATTTACGGAAGCAAGCGCTGTTTTATTACCGCCAATCACTTCACCCGTAGCCGGATCTCGAATCGTAATGCCATACCAGTTGAATCCGCGCATACTGCCAATGCCACCCATCGAGAAACGGCGGAAAATCGGTACGCTGCGTCCCGAATAACCGCGGATATATCGTAGACGCAATGATGGATTCAGGGTAAAGCCGCGGCCCATCGAGAAATAGGACTTGGCAACAACCGCCGATTGCACAAACCTGTTGATGCCTCCCAGACCGGCAATACCTATGCTGCCGCTGAGAAAATAGCCGTTTCCTGGTCTGATAAGACTATCACGCGTATCCCAGGTCAGGCTTTGGGTCAGCTCCCCTATTGTTTGCTTACCTTCCTGAGATCGCAGAAATAAAGAGGCCACGTTTGGAAGATCGGAAAGAACCGTATCGGTAAACTGATAATTAATGCCGTATCTAAAATTATTGGTAATGGGAACGCCAAATCCGAAACCGCTGCCAAAGCTGGTTTCCTTGTAGGAAACGTAAGATTGCAAGCGTGTCTGTCGTCTGAACAGGTTGAGGCTGGCGCTCAAATTCTCGCCCAGGAAATAAGGATCGGTCACGCCTGCATTAAAGTTCTGGATTCTGGAGCCGAGATCCCCGCTGAGATTCCCGATATAGCCCTTGCCAAGAAAATTTCGATCATTGATCGAACTACGGACAAACAGCTTCTGCAATTGAGAGTATCCCCCGCCAATAGTGAAAGAACCGGTCGATTTTTCTTCCACATTTACCTTCATATGCACCTTGTCCGGCGCACTGCCTTTGGGCATGGAGATACGTACATCCTTAAAAAGAGACAGCCTCTTCAACTGCTTTTTACTTTCTTCCAGCCTGGTGCTGGAAAATCGCGCGCCTTCCTGCTGTTTCAGCGCACGTCTGATAACATGATCCTCGGTTTTATTGTTGCCGCTAATCTCAATGCGTTCGACATAGACTTCACGTCCCTTCTCAATATCGAATGTAATATCCACTGTGTGTTCATCAATATTGCGGTGAAGCAATGGCGTTACCGTTGCAAATGCATAGCCTTCATCACCCACGCGGGTCGTGATATCATTGATGCTCTTGCGCATCTTATCCAGGGAATACAAATCACCCGGTTTCAGTTGCACCAACGCCATCAGGGTCTTCTTGTTCGGCACGAGATCACCCTGTAATTTGACGGAACTGACCTTGTATTGTGGGCCTTCGTGGATAGAGAAGGTAATATAAAACCAGCGTTTATCCGAAGAGAGCGAAACCAGCGTCGATTCCACTCTGGCATCCAGATATCCCTGATTCAGATAGTGTTGTAAAATGAGTTGCTTATCCACCCCCAAGCGATCCCGGCTAAACACATCACGATCCTTGAACCAGGCCATCATGCTGGATTGCCGGGATGCGATGACCTTCGCCAGAACATCATCCGGGAAGGCCTCATTGCCGACAAACCGGATACGCTTGATGCGTGTTACGTCACCTTCATGAATGCGAAGTGTCAAGTCCATGCGGCCGTCACTTCGCCGTTTCCTGGTGACCTTTATCCTAAGCTGATAATAACCTTTCTTCAAATAGGCGCGGCTGATGGTGTGGAGATCATGATCCAGATCAGATTGATTAAATATGCGGCCCGCCTTTAGCTTCAGCCTCAGCTTCAGATCTTTTGCCGTCACTGCATGCAAGCCGACCAGTTTCACGGATGCGATCATGGGATTCTCTTTGACATGATACGTCAAGTGCGTGCCATCATTTCTGACGATGCCCGTCACACGTATATCCGAAAAGAATCCGGTAGCGAATAAACGTCTGACATCACGACTGATGCGACGCTTGTCAAGCTTCTGCCCTACCCGGGTCCGAATCTTGTTCAAAATAGCCGCGGTGTCGACAAACCGGTTACCCACAACATCGATGGATACAATTTTCTTATCCCCTTCGGCGGGCGGCACTTCGTCAGCCAACAACAACGATGTGGAAAAAAAGAGTCCAACGATGGATAGGGCCAGAACAATTCGTCGAACACTACCCGCGCGCATTACCCCCTGAGCCACCTTGCAATATCATTATAGAAAGAAAACACCATCAGCGCGCCAATGAGCATCATGCCGACCATCTGGGTACGCTCCATCACCTTGGGTGAAAGCGGCGCGCCGCGCACCTTTTCAATGGATAAATAAAGCAAATGGCCGCCATCCAGAACCGGAACAGGGAGAAGATTGAGTACGCCAAGGTTGATGGAGATCAGGGCAAGAAACGAAACAAAGGCCACAAAACCCAGCGCCGCCGTCTTTCCGGCAATCTGGGCGATCGCAATCGGCCCACCCAGATTTTTGGGCGAAATCGATGCCGTCAGCATCTTGCCCAACACCTGAAAGGTCAATGCGGTGACCTCCCATGTACGGACAAATCCGTATCTGATTCCTCCAACCGCACCCATACGATAAGTTACTAAAGGATATAAAGGCCTGGCCGTCATGCTGGCGCCAATGCGTCCACGTCCTTTTTCATCACTTTCAGGGGTCACTGAAAGATTAAGCGTCTCCTGTCCGCGTTTAATGCCCAGCGTCATAGACCGGCCCGCATATTTTCGCACCTGGCGAATAAACCCTCCAATGCTGGTCACGGCCTTACCCTGGACCTGTAACACCTCATCCCCGGATTTCAAGCCCGCTTTCGCGGCCGGCGTCTTCGGCATCACATCCGCCACCAGCACATGCATGCCCGGATCCATGCCTAAAGACTCGGATGCAACATCCGTCAGGAGCGGGTCTTTCTTTGGCACGGGCACGGTCAGACGCAATGTTTCAATACTGTCGTCACGCTTCACCTCAATATCCAGAGGTTTGCCAACATCGCCCTTCAGACGATCTTCTATTTGTTGCCATGAATGGACTGAATCACCATTCAGCGCGACGATTCTATCACCGGAGACAAGACCCGCCTGCTCCGCAACCGAGGCAGGCGCCACATGCCCCACAATGGGCGGCACGACAGACTGCCCCACCCAGCCCACCAGCATATAAGCTACAATGGCGAAGAGGAAATTGAAGCCGGGTCCGGCCACCGCAACACAGGCGCGCTTCCACGCAGGCTGCGCATCAAAGGCACGCGCCTTGTCCTCCTCGGACAATGCCTCTTTCACTTCATCGCCCTGCTCGTCCGGATTTTCTCCCAGCATCTTGACATAACCACCGAGTGGGATAGCCGCGATGACATAAAGCACTTCCCTGTCTCTGCTGCGCCATGAAAAAAGCGCCGGTCCGAATCCCACGGAAAATTTCTCTACCTTGATGCCAAGCCTGCGAGCCACGATAAAATGGCCAAATTCATGCACGGTAATCAGCAACGCAATAGCAACAACAAAAGCGATCATGGTATGCAACGTTTCGATCAAATTATCCTCCGTTGGGCGCTACATTAAGCAGTAATCCTTGATGGAGCCGCAAAAAGGCCGCCCGCGGCCTTTTTAGTCCATTACAGATTCGTTATCAACGATTCCGTCAAACACCGGATTTCGTGGTCGCGGGACCATACATCATCCAGAGCATCAACGGAAACATCTTCGCCGGCTTCCAGCGCCTGCTCAACCACGCGTACGATATCCGTGAAAGGGATGCGTCGATCCCGAAATGCCTGATTGGCTATTTCGTTGGCCGCATTCAAGGTAATCGCCAGCGAGTCATGGCCTGCCAGCACGGTCTTGATCAGGCGCATGGCCGGAAAACGGACCTCATCCACGGCCTGAAAATCCAGACGGCCATGTTTCGCAAGATCCAGCATGGAAATATCGGAGGTCAGGTGCGGATCCGCCTGTATGGCATAGGCAATCGGACCGCGCATATCGGGTGCCGCCAATTGCGCCAGCACCGAGCCATCCAGGTATTCCACCATGCCGTGTACAATACTTTGCGGATGAATGATCGCCGACAGTTTTTCAGGCGGCATGTCGAACAGCCAGCGCGCCTCAATCAATTCCAGAGCCTTGTTCATCATGGTCGCCGAATCCACGCTGATCTTGGCGCCCATATTCCAGTTCGGATGCACCACCGCCTCATCGGGGGTGATGGCGTGCATCGTAGCCGGATCACGGTCACGGAATGGTCCGCCCGAAGCCGTCAGAATCACACGCGATACCAAACCATGGGCGCGCCCCGCCAGGCATTGATGCACGGCCGCATGCTCCGAATCCACGGGAACCACCTCGGCCCCGCACTCCCTCGCTGTTTGCATGAAAATACGGCCTGCCGTAACCAGACACTCCTTGTTCGCCAGACCGACCCGCTTCCCGGCCCTGACCGCGGCCAGCGCGGCGGGCAAGCCGACGCTGCCCACCATCGCCGCCAGCACCATATCCACCGAAGGATTCGTGGCCATGGCAATGGCGGCATCCATGCCTGCTTCAAGCTGCACGCCTTCGGGCAGTCGCCCTTTGAGTTGTTCCGCGGCGGCGGAATCCGTCATCACCACCCATCGGGGATGAAGGGCGTACGCCAGTTCAAGCATGCGCTGATGGTTGCGATGCCCCACCAGGGCGTAAGCGGAAAACGCATCCGCATGACGCAGCAGGACATCGGCCGCGCTACCGCCGATAGAACCCGTCGCCCCCAGAATCGTCAGGTATTTCACAGGCCAATCCAAAGCAGGCCAGCCACCGAAACGGCGGGCACGAGGGCATCAATGCGATCCAGCAGACCCCCATGCCCCGGCAACAGATGGCCACTGTCTTTGACATGAGCGGCGCGTTTGACAGCCGATTCGGCCAGATCGCCCATGATTCCGGTAAGCGCTAAAACGATGCCAAGTGCAATTGCGGAATAAATGGAGACATGGGCAAATACAACCCAGACGATTGCCGCGGCCAGCGCTCCCAGGCATACGCCGGCCAACGCGCCTTCCACCGTTTTTCCGGGGCTGATGGCCGGACAGAGCTTGTTTCTGCCAAAGCCTTTCCCGGCAAAATAGGCCGCAATATCCGAGGCCCACACACCCACGAACGCACCCAATATGAACGGGCGTCCGAATGGCAACTTATGCAACAATAACAGCGTCCATACAAATAATAATAACCAGACCGCCATCCAGTAAGCCAGAGCCAGATGATGGATCAGACCGGGTAGCGCTTCATCCGTGGATGTTCTGCCTGCAATCAACAACAGGGCTGTCCATACGACGCCCAGCAACAGGATAGCGACAACGAAATGCTGACTTGCCAGCATCATGGCAACCGCCGCGCCGGCAGCCAGAGAAAACCAGAAACGCAGCGGCAAACGAAGCATATGAACAAGCTCAAACAAGGTGGCTACGGCCAGAATACCCAATATCCATCCAAACCATGGAGAGGGCGCAAACCATATCCATCCAACGGCGAGCGGCGCGAGAATCAGGGCAGTTACGATACGTTTTACCAGCTCAGCCGTCATTCAACGCTCTTCAGACCCGTTCGCTACCGGTTTCGCCGACGTTTTGCCGGTCCCCGGTTTACCGCCAACCTGATCGCTTGTTTTGCCAAAACGCCGCTCACGGCGGGCATAATCATCCAGGGCGGCCCTGAAATCCTCATGGGCGAACGCAGGCCAGTACCGTTGAGAGAAATAAAGCTCGGAATACGCCGCATCCCACAGAAAAAAATTGGAAATACGATGTTCACCGCCCGTACGAATTAACAAATCCACGGGCAACAAATCTCCGCACCATAAAAACTTCCGGAAACGCTCCGCATCCAGCGTCGCCAACGCCTTCCCGGCATCCGGCTGATCCGACGCCCACCGGTACGCCGCGCGCATACCCGCAAGTATTTCCTGCCAACCGCCGTAGTTCAGACAAAGTACCAGATCAATTCGATCATTCGTCCGGGTTTCCCGGCATGCTTTTTCAACTGCCCGTTGTGCTTTTTCAGGCAAGGCGCTGGTATCGCCCAGTGCACGCACCCGCACGCCCTTTTCGTTCATCGCGGGAATCTCAAGTGGGAGCAGGGACGCCAGTATGGACATCAGCCCACGCACCTCCAGTTTCGGCCTGGACCAGTTTTCCGTAGAGAAAGCAAACAATGAAATCTGTCGCACACCTGACTCCGCCGCCCATTCCACCACTTGCCGCGCCCTGGATGCTCCTTGTCTGTGCCCCTCCAGACGCGATAACCCCTGTTGTTTGGCCCAGCGTCCGTTGCCATCCATAATGATGGCGACATGGCCGGGAATTAAATATTGTGGATTCATTAAACCGGACTTCGGTTAAACCGTCAGGATATCTTGCTCTTTACGATCCACCACCCGATCTATTTCGGCAATCACCCGATCGGTCAGCACCTGAATCTTTTCTTGCATACGCTTGCTCTCGTCTTCAGACAGACTTTCATCCTTCATTTGTCTTCTTACATGTTCATTGGCATCCCGGCGCACATTGCGCACAGCCACCCTGGACCTTTCACCCAGTTGTTTGACCTGCCGCACAAATCCTTTTCGTCTGTCCTCGGTCAATTCCGGTAATATGATACGGATAACTTCTCCGTCATTATTCGGCGTCATACCAAGACTGGAGGCCAGAATGGCCTTCTCAATTTGCCGAAGCAGAGGTTTCTCCCAAGGTGAAATCACGATCATGCGCGGTTCGGGAACGGAGATGTTTGCCACCTGATTCACCGGAACCTCGCTGTCGTAGTATGAAACCCGTACATGATCGAGCAACGATGCATTGGCGCGTCCCGTTCGGATTCTGGATAGCTCATCCTTCAAAACCGCCACGGATTTCCGCATTTTCGATTCAATCGTTTCAAGCATCCCGGTTCTCCCTTACCACAGTCCCCACCGCCTCGCCACGGACTACTCTCATGAGATTCCCCGGCGCAGTGACATTGAACACCACAATTTGCATATCATTATCCCGGCAAAGCGACATCGCGGTCGAATCCATCACGCCGAGGTTGTTGGTCAGGGCATCCGTAAACGACAATTGCGTATAGCGTTTCGCCTTGCGATCCAGTTTCGGATCCGCGGAATAAACGCCGTCCACCTTGGTACCCTTGAGTACGACATCCGCACCGATTTCCATTGCCCGAAGGCTGGCCGCGGTATCCGTCGTGAAATAGGGATTGCCGGTACCCGCGGCAAAAATCACAATACGATTTTTTTCCAGATGCCGGATCGCCCTGCGCCGGATATAAGGTTCCGCCACTTCCTTGACGTGCAATGCTGAAATAACACGCACCTCCTCGCCCTGCCGTTCAATGGCATCCTGCAGAGCCACGGCATTCATCACCGTCGCCATCATCCCCATATAATCGGCGCTGGCCCGGTCCATGCCCTCCGCGGACCCTGTCAGCCCCCGGAATATATTCCCGCCACCGATGACGACCGCAAGCTCTACGCCGGATTTAAGGACATCCACCAGTTCACATGCGATACGATCAATCGTTCCGGAATCTATCCCGTAACCCATCTCTCCCATCAACACCTCGCCAGACAATTTAAGCAGCACCCTTTTATACGGCAGGGCGCCTTCAAACGAAGGAATGGCAGGTTTGGAAGCGTTAGCCATTGACTTGAGCAGCCACCTCCGTGGCAAAATCACTTTCTTCTTTTTCGATGCCCTCGCCAAGCAGAAAACGACGCATGAACACCACTTTGGCATCCGGTTGCACCGCGGCCAGAACCTGGGTGACGGTCTGATCGGTATCCATGATAAACGGCTGCTCCAGCAAACAAATTTCAGAGTAGAAGCGGTTTAACTGACCGCTCACAATCTTGTCAAGAATGTGCTCGGGCTTTCCTGATTCCGCCGCCCGATCGGACAAGACGGACCTCTCGCGCGCCACGGCATCCGGGGGCACCTCTTCACGGCAAACATACCGGGGATTGGCTGCCGCCACATGCATGGCGATACCGCGCGCGAGGTCATTCAACGGTTGGCCCTCCTTGCCTTTAATCCCCAGCAATACGCCAATCCTGCCCGCCCCGTGCACGTAGGAAGAAACAACGCCACCATCCACCTGAACATGGTCAAAGCGGCGGATACTCATGTTTTCGCCGATGGCGGAAATGAGCCGGGAAAGCGTCTGCTCGACGGTATATCCATCGCTAAAATCGAGGGTATTCAACGCGCCGGCATCAGCCGGATTTTCACGCAGAATAAGCTGCCCCAAACTATCGACAAATCCTCTGAATTGATCATTTTTACTGACAAAATCAGTCTCGGAATTAACTTCAAGGATCACGCCGGAATTTCCTGTGTTCATTGCCAGAACTATTCCTTCCGCAGCCACACGCCCTGCCTTCCGGGATGCTGCCGATAACCCTTTCTTGCGCAGAAAATCCACGGCAGCATCCATATCCCCATCGGATGCGGATAATGCCTTCTTGCAATCCATCATACCCGCACCCGTCATTCCACGTAGTTTTTTTACATCAGCAGCCGTAATCTGGGTCATTTATTTTCTCCATTTCATCCGGTTGATTCCAATCAATTCGGTTCGAATTTTTCAGGCGAT
>CAYOUW010000001.1:49353-60302 GCA_964407235.1 uncultured Zetaproteobacteria bacterium
TTTTCAGGCGATCGCGCGAGCCCTGCCCTCTTTGGCTCCGCCCGTTTTCTTACTTCCTGCTTCATCTGCTTTCGCAACCGCACCCTTCGGCGCCGGAGCGCTTTCCCCGGATCGTATTGCTTCTACGGAAGATTCTTCTTCCGGCGTTGAAGCGGGATCAAAAGCATCTTCACCTTCCTCAATATTTTCCAGGCGCCATGTTTCAGAGCCTTCAATCAAGGCATCCGCCATTTTACTACAAAACAGGCGAATGGCGCGAATCGCATCGTCATTACCGGGAATGATATAATCAATTCCTGACGGATCACAGTTGGAATCCACGACAGCGACAATCGGAATCCCCAGCTTGCGGGCCTCGGCGACTGCCAGAGACTCCTTACGAATATCGATCACAAACAGACAATCCGGCAGCGTAAGCATTTCTTTGATGCCGCCCAGAGAACGTTCCAGCTTCTCCAGTTTACGTTCAAGCTGCAATCCTTCCTTCTTGGTCAGCAACTCAAAAACGCCATCTTCCCTTTGCCGTTGCAAATCCTTCATTTTGCGCACGGATTGCTGTACGGTGGAAAAATTGGTTAAAGCGCCGCCCAGCCAGCGGTGATTGACGAAGAACTGGCCTGCGCGCCCCGCCTCTTCGCGAATTGAATCGCGCGCCTGACGCTTGGTGCCGACGAATAGCACCCGCCCGCCCGCAGTCGCCAGTTCGTTCATAAACTGGTAGGCCACATTGGCCATCTTCAGGGTTTTCTGCAAATCGATGATGTGAATACCGTTACGCTGGCCAAACAGATAAGGCGCCATTTTGGGATGCCAGCGACGTGTCTGATGGCCAAAATGCACACCGGCCTCGAGCAGTTGTTTCATGGTAAATTGAGACATTTTGTCTACCTCCGATTGTTATATCCTCCACCGCTCATCATCCTTCCGGATAGCCATCCGGACACAATCAGTATTGAAGCAGTGTGTGAAGTGGCGCGCTTTCTACCCAAATAACCACGGATAATCAAGGGTAAATGCGCGCAATCTCATGGACAGACACCTAACCCCCCACGGCCCAGTTGATAAGAATCCGGGCAACACCCAGAACCGGCGGGCCGATCACGCTCTGTAGCACGCCAAGCAACAGCAGGACAATGATAATAATAAACCCGTAAGGTTCGAGACGGGACAAAGCATAGGATGCAGGACCCGGTAAAAGGCCCACGGCCACGCGCCCGCCATCCAGCGGCGGCAGCGGAATCAGGTTAAAAATACACAATACCATGTTGATGAGGATGGAAGCCTGACACATTGCTCCCACAGGACCGGCCAGCCAGAACATCGTTGCCGGAAGCCTGACAACGCCATACAGCAGAAGCGCCGAGACCAATGCCAGCAGAAAATTGGTTACAGGCCCCGCCAGCGCCACCCACACCATGTCCTGTTTCGGCCGATTTAGCTTACGAAAATCAATGGGTACGGGCTTGGCATAACCGAACAGGAACGGCGAACCGACAACCAACAGCAGAATGGGAACCAGAATAGTGCCAATCGGATCAATATGTTTGATCGGATTGAGCGTCAACCGCCCCATCCAGCGAGCCGTATCATCGCCCAGCTTGTCCGCCACCCAGCCGTGCGCCACTTCGTGCAATACTACGGCGGACACAACGGGCAATGCCCAGATGCTGATAGCGCGAATGATTGAGTTCATATCCATGCGACAACCTTGGCAATCAGGACAAATTCAACGCGGGATAAATCCGTACGCTTTATCGGTGCCGGCGTTGACGGGGAGCATTCCCCGGACGGCTACCTTTTCGGTTTCCAGGCTTGTCGGGATGATCGTGCCGCGCAGCCCGATCCTCTTTTCCAAGTCCTTCAGCCGTAGCTTCAGATTGAGTGGGCTTGCCAATTTTCAGCATGGAAGGTTCAATGGATTTAAGCGGAATCGCACGACTGATATAACCCTCAATATCCGGCAGGCCGAAACAAAACCGTTCACAGGAGAATGATATGGCAGCGCCTGTTGCGCCAGCGCGGGCGGTACGTCCAATGCGATGCACATAATTCTCGGCATCCTCCGGCAGATCGTAATTGAATATATGGGTAACCCCGTCGATATGCAGGCCGCGACTGGCAACGTCGGTGGCTACCAGAAGATGCAGTTTACCGTTGGTAAAGTCGTCAAGGATACGCATGCGTTTTTTCTGACGCACATCGCCTGAAAGGATACCCACCCTAAAACCGTAACGCGCCAGATTACGGGCCACGCGCTCGCCAGTACGTTTTTCGTTAATGAAAATCATACCGCGTTCAACCTTCGATTCGCGCAACAGGTGAACCAGCAGTGGGAATTTATCATCCATGCCGGTGTGGTAAAGAGACTCCTCAATACCGGATGCGGTAATATCGCCCTCCTCGGCGCGAATTTTCTCGGGTGAATTCATGTGTTCATACGCCAGTTCCAGCACACGATGCGACAGCGTGGCGGAAAACATCAATGACTGACGTTCGTCATACCTGGGCAGACGGCGCAGCATAAAGCGCAGGTCCCTGATAAAGCCCAAATCGAACATGCGATCCGCCTCATCGATCACCAGTATCTCGGCTTTGCTCAACGAATAGGCGCGTTTCTTGAGATAGTCAATCAATCGGCCCGGCGTACCAATGAGAATATCTACGCCCTGCTCAAACGCCTTGAGCTGTTTCTCATAATCCACGCCGCCGTAAACGGCATGCAGTTGCAGGGGCGTATGTTTGGCCAACTTTTTGGCATCTTCATGAATCTGGATGATCAATTCGCGCGTAGGCGCAACGATCAGGGCACGCGGATGATGTCGCGTACGCCCCTGTTTTGGCGCGCAGGTCAACAGGTGATTGATGATCGTAATCAGAAACGCAGCGGTTTTACCTGTCCCCGTGCGCCCCTGTCCGGCCACGTCCTTCCCCGCCAGCGTCATGGGCAGGGCGACCTGCTGTACATCGGTCAAGTCGGTAAAACCGAGGTCATCAATGGCCTGCCTCAAGGGATCGGGAAGACTTAAATCATTAAATTGCATTGTTACTCTTTTGTTTTTGATTATCAAGGATACCGAACTCTATGCCGTTTGCGTTTGCTCCGCAAAGGTTTGCGCATTAGCCTGCGCGCGCTGATGCGGGCTCATGGCGCAATTGGTTAGCGCTACCGGCTCATAACCGGTTGGTTCCAGGTTCGAGTCCTGGTGAGCCCACCATAAAAAAAGTCCCACAAGCTGGATAAGCCTGTAAACCCGGTGTTTGCAGGCTTTTTTCCTGGCTTTCCATTTCTATGATATACCATCGCCAATCCTCCCTCATCAAACCCTGCATACGGACGGACGGCAAGGGATTCGGTAGCGGCAGAAACTTCGCCTTGCTCCGCACTCTCTGCCCGACTATAGTCCGCCGCCTTATTTTCCGGAGGTATTGATTTATGGCAACTGTGATTCGCTTGCAGCGTGGTGGACGCAAAAAGCGTCCGTTTTATTCCGTGGTGGTGATGGACAAACGCAATCGTCGCGACGGTGCGTTTATCGAAAAAATCGGTTACTACGATCCATGCAGGGAACCCGACGTGATCGAATTGAATCTGGAACGTGTGAAAGCATGGACTGACGAGGGCGCGCAGGTGTCGCCCCGCGTCGCCAGCCTGATCAAGCTTGTGGAAAAGACTGACGTCTGATCGACTGTTTGAAGTCGGTGCGATTCATGGGCCACACGGTCTGAAGGGCGCCCTGACGATCTATTCGCATACCCGGCCTGCCATCGGCATTGCCGGGTATTCTTTTTGGTGGCTGGGGGCAAGTCCGGAGTCGGCCAAGCCATATCAGGTTGAACGTTGCTGGAAGCACGGCAAACGCATTCTGGCCAGGCTGGAAGGGGTGAGTGATTGCGATCAGGCGGCCTTGCTGGATCGGATGCATATATGGGCGCCTGCCGATGAAGTGGCGGTGGGCGAGGATGAATACCTGTGGGCGGACCTGATCGGCTGCGAGGTGCGGCAGATTGCCGGTGAAGGGAGCGATGGCGTGCTTCTGGGCGCTGTGGTTGCGCTTGAGGAGTATGGCGCCCAGGATATTATGACCGTGCGTACACCGGGGGGTGCAAGCCAGCAGGGTGAATGGATGTTGCCTTTCATCGAGGGAGTGGTGCTGGATGTGAACCTGGCGGTGCGCTGCATCACCGTAGATTTGCCCGAGGGGATGGATGCATGTTTCACGCCCGGATTCTGACCCTCTTTCCCGAATTTTTTGTATCTCCCTTGTCCTGCTCGATCCCGAAACGGGCCATTGATGGCGGCATGGTTTCGGTTGACTGTATCCAAATTCGGGATTTTGCCCTGGACAAGCATCGTAAAGTGGATGATTCCCCCTATGGCGGCGGCCCCGGCATGGTGATGAAGCCGGAACCTGTGGTTGCGGCCATCCGCGAGTCGCGCCGACGCCATCCCGATACGCATGTCGTGATGCTGACTCCGTCCGGAACGCATTTTACTCAGAACAGGGCGCTGGAGTATGTGGACAAGGGGCATCTGACCCTGCTCTGCGGTCGCTATGAGGGATTTGATGAGCGCATCCGTGGCTATGTGGATGAAGAGATTTCCTTGGGAGATTATGTGCTTTCCGGTGGCGAGCCGGCGGCGATGTGCGTGCTTGATGCTGTGATCCGGTTACTACCGGGCGTGCTCGGCAGTCCCGAATCAGCGGTGCTGGATTCCTTCAGTGAGGAAGGGATTCTCGACTGGCCGCATTACACGCGTCCGGAAATATTTGAAGGCGAACGAGTGCCCGAAGTGCTGCTTTCCGGCGATCATGCCGCTATTGACGCATGGCGGCGGGCGCAGTCAGCCGAGCGTTCGGATGCACGAGCAGAAATCGAAAGAAAGAAAAAGTGATGAAGTCGTAAAAAGTCCGCCCATGCCCTTGATTTACATCAATGCAACAATGAGTATGCCGGTTAGAAAGTACGCAGATGGTGATGGCGTTATGAAGGGTCGTCATCGAGCCCGCAAGCGGGCGCGAAAATCATATCATTGATTCCGGATCGGAGCCTGGCATGGAAAACATCAGCACGACGCTTACTCGCGACCATCGCGGTTGTGACAGCCTGATTGCGGCAACCGAGGAAGCAGTGGAAAAGCGTCACTGGGATGAAGCGGACAGTCTCTTTTCGGACTTTGTAACCAACATGGAACACCACCTGGGCAAGGAAGAGGAAGTAATTTTTCCCGCACTGGAACAGAAGATGGGAACAGGTATGGGCCCCGTTCAGGTTATGCGCAAGGAGCATGAAGACATGCGCCGTCTGTTTGGAGAAATCAGGGAAGACATCGCGCGGCAACAGGCTGAACACTGTCTGGGGTTATCGGACGCCTTGCTGATGCTGATGCAGCAGCATAATCTCAAGGAGGAAAATGTCCTCTACCCCATGGCCGATCGGATGCTTGCCGGCGAACAAGCTGAATTGATGGCGCAATTGACCGCCCGGAATGGAGGAAACTGATCTTCCATGAAGCCGGAACAGTTCCTTGATGTCAATTTACTTGAACCTCCGGAACCAATAGAGCACATTCTGTCAGCCATTGAAATCCTCACGCAGGGAAGCTATTTGCGCGTATGGATACACCGGGAACCGTTCCCGCTTTACGACATCCTGGATCGGGAAGAATTTTCTCACGCAATTCACCCGGGGCGTCATAGCCTTTTCGAATTATTCATCTGGCATAGTCATGACAAGAACGCACGTGGCCTTGTACAGGATGTAATACGGAGCGATGAGGACAACAGCCTGCATTGCCACGAATGAAGCACGCTCCCGGCCCGGCGCTGGAACAGGCGCCTCCGATCTCCGCGCCACTTCGTTTCTTTCTCAGCTCACCGATTTTCGGGCTCATGGCGGCTATTATTCTGGTTGTTGCCGGTCCCGATGCCCTGATCAGTCGCTGGGCGCCCATTACCCTGGCGCTGACCCATCTTGTAACTCTGGGTTTCATCACGATGGCCATGATGGGCGCCATGCTACAAATGATGCCGGTAGTCGCCGGCTCCCCGACATGGCGTCCCCGCCTTGCCAGCTCCGTGACGCACTCACTGTTGTGCCTGGGCGTTGTGGCCCTGGCCTGCGGTTTCTGGTTTGATCGCGCGGGCCTCCTGTGGTTTGCCCTGTTCATCCTGGCCATGGGTCTGGTGTTTTTTATAGTGATCATTACCTTGAGCCTGGTGCGTTCACGGGTGCGCAGCGCAACCGTGACCGGCATGCGTATGGCTGTTATTTCCCTGGCGATGACGCTTGCTTTCGGGCTGAGAACCGGCGTGGAATACATCTGGCAATCTCAAACGCATGGGGTCCATTCATGGACGAGCATACATCTGGTCTGGGCTTTGATCGGCTGGGTGGGGCTACTGGTGATCAGCGCCGCCTACGAAGTGGTTCCGATGTTTCAACTGACGCCGCCTTACCCCGCCCGGATGCAGCGTTGGCTAAGTCAATTGATGATCGCTCTTTTAATCTTATGGACGGGCGCTTGTCTACTGCCCCTGCCCGGCTGGCTGCTCACGCTGATCGGTCTGTGCATGGCTGTGGCGCTCATGGACTTCGCCGCTACAACGCTTTATCTGCAAAATCACAGGCGCAGACGCCGCTCCGACGTAACCATGGGTTTCTGGCGCATTGGCATGATCAGTCTCCTCGCCAGCCTCTTTCTCTGGATCGGCGGCCAGTCTTCGCCAACGCTGGCTGCATGGCCGCACTACGATTTATTGCTTGGAACCACATATATTGCCGGATTCGCCATATCGGTAATCAATGGCATGCTCTATAAGATCGTACCTTTTCTGATCTGGTTCCATCTGCAAAGCCGTCACATAGGCCAGACCGGACTTCCAACAGTCAAAGAAATTATCCCGGACCGCCGAAAACGCCACCAGATGCTTTTCCATTTGTCGGCGCTGCTGTCGCTCACAGCGGCAGTTATATGGCCGGAATGGTTTGCGTATGCAGCCGGTATCCTGTTCGCTGTTTCGTTTTCATTGCTGGCATTCAATCTGTTCGCCGCCAGCAGAATGTATGTGCAAACGAAGGCCAGCCTTGATGACCCGGCGCTGTAAAAAGATCGGATTAATCCGGACTATTCATCAATGCAGGCGGTCTTCGGGCCGGAAATTGATACTGGCGCGGTGGCCAACGATACATCACGGCGCTTGCATGCCACACCATGCGTAAATGCCGCCGGCGGGTTTGATTAAATGACCTAACTTCAACACTCCGGCCCGCCAAAACTCCGGGATCATCGTCATGGTTTCAGGAAACACGTTGGTCATGAAGGTTCGGGTTTCACCCATCAGGCTTTCCAGGATGCGTTCACGTACGCCAATTTTCTGGCGGATACGTTTCACCTGATAATTTTCGCCTAATTTGGCATGTTTCGCTGCCGCGGCAATAGCGTCATTCAACGTCCCTAGTTGATCCACCAGACCCAGGCGCAGGGCATCCGTGCCTGTCCATACCCGCCCTTTCGCCAGTGCGCGCACCTTGGAAACATTCATGTTTCTACCCCGGGATACATGGCCGATAAAGTCGTCATAGACATGGTCCACGCTCATCTGAACAACCTTGGCCAATTCCGGGTTCAGTGGCCTGTCAACACGCATGCCGCCCGCGATTTGCGTGGTCCCCAATCCATCGGTGTGAATACCAAGCGCATTTAACCCCTGATTAAAATTAGGGAAGAGTCCGAACACGCCGATGGAACCGGTCAGGGTATCAGGGGAAGCCCATATTTCGTTCGCGGCGGAGGCTATCCAGTAAGCGCCCGAAGCGGCCATGCTACCCATGGAAACAACAACCGGTTTGCCCGCCTGTTTCAACCGTTCAACGGCTAGCCGAATGGTCTCGGAAGCCATGGCGCTGCCACCGGGGCTGTCAATACGCAAGACGACGGCTTTGATACGGGCATCTCGCCCCGCCGTGTCCACCAACTTGCCGAGAGAATCTCCGCCAATCGCGCCAGGCGGCTGATTGCCATCCAGAATAGGACCACTGGCGACAATCAGGCCGACCTGCCTGTCCCCATCCGGCGCAGTTTCCGGTCCCAATGATCTGAGATATTGTTTGTATGTCACCGAAGGCGGAGAGGACGCACTGCCGGATCCCGGCTGGCTGGTCAATTGATTCGCAAGGGCCGTCTCAACTTCCGCATGCGTGGCGAGCTTGTCCACTAACCGCATGTTCAGCTCCATTTTCGTAATGTCGCCGCCATATTTTCGTACATAATCAGGGAGATGATCCAGCATGTTCTGGATGTTATTCACCTTGATATGCCGCATCCTGGCCACATCCTGTTTGTAGGATTGCCACAGTTGCGCCAACAACGCCTTGTCGGCGATGCGTGCGGCGGCGGACATATTATTACGTACAAGCGGCTCGGCGGCGGATTTATATTCCCCCGCACGAAACAGATGGATCTTTACCTTCATTTTGTCCAGTGCATCCTTGAAATAATTGCGGTACAGGGAAAGGCCGGTGAGCAGCACCGTGCCCATGGGATGGAGATAAACAGTGTCGGCACTGGCCGCAAGATAATATTGTGACTGCGTGTAGTGATCCGCGGCGGCAATGACTTTTTTGCCACTCGTTTTGAAGTCATCAATGGCCCGGCGCAGGGTTTGCAGTTTGGTGAGGGACGTTCGATCCATGCCCTTTAGATCAAGCAGCAGCATGCGAATGCGTTGATCATCGCGCGCGGCACGGATCACACGCACGAGATCGCGCATGCGCGTTTGTTCCACCGTCGGCAAGCCGAAGGGAAATGCTGCATCCGGTACGGCCAACTCCTCCACCAGCGCCCCTTCAGGATCAAGCACCAGCACCGCCTGATCGGGCACGGACGGGCGGGTGGCCTTAATGGCTACGACCACCGCCACGATGATGAACAGGAATATCAATCCGGAAAATACACGGCGCGCATTGTCCAGCGCATGCAACAGCTTGTTCCACATAGTTTACCTCCGGGAACGGGCATCATTCATGCGCCATGCCGACAAGTCCACCCAAAATTTCAAATGCAGCGATTAAGCCGCATGTTTTGTTTCAAATGAACATTACGTACCCTGAACTATTCATAAATGCTGCCATGCCCTTGCTTGTTCCTTTGTCCGCACCGAATCCCTCGTCGGTCGTCCGTATGCACGGCTACGGTCTCTCTCCCCGGAATCCGTTGCGGACAAAGGCCCGGCGCAATCATCATGGCGATTCATGAATAGTTCAGGGTAGAATCCCCCCCTTCGATACAGGAGATGACGATGGATCTGTTGCAGGCGACGATATTAGGGATTGTGGAAGGCGTGACGGAATTTTTGCCCGTTTCCTCGACCGGTCATATGATCGTTGTCAGCCAGTGGATGGATATGGCGCAAAATGAGAGTAACAAGGCCTTTGAAGTGATTATACAACTGGCTGCGATCCTTGCCGTGGTGACAAACTATCGTGAAAAAATTACCTTGTCGCACCTTGAACTGTGGAAAAAGGTAGCGCTGGCCTTTATCCCCGTCGGCGTGACCGGCTTGCTGTTGCATCAACAGATTAAGGCCATGTTTACGGTCGAAGTCGTGGCAACCATGTTCATTATCGGCGGCCTTGTGTTTTTGATTGTAGAGTATTTTCAGAAGGGCAAGGTTTATTCGGTGCAATGCGTGGAGGATGTAAGCTACGGACAGGCAATGTGGATTGGCATTGCCCAGGTGTTTGCCCTGATTCCCGGAACCAGCCGGGCTGGCGCGACCATCATCGGCGCCTTGTTGGTCGGTATGGATCGCAAGAGCAGTGCGGAATTTTCCTTTCTGTTGGCGCTACCGGTGATGATGGCGGCAAGCGGTTTCGATTTACTTCGGCATTATCACGATTTTTCCGGCGCGCATGTTGCGCCATTGCTTACGGGATTCGTCATTGCTTTCGCTTCAGCATGGCTGGTGATGCGTCTCTTTATCCGTTTCCTTGAGCATTTCACTTTCGTCATGTTTGGCTTCTATCGAATTTTCTTCGGCCTGATGCTGCTATGGCTGGCTGCCTGACATGTTGACATGGCCCCATTTCGATCCCGTCGCCATTCACCTGGGTCCGCTGGCCATTCACTGGTATGGTCTGATGTATGTAGCGGGATTCCTGCTAATCTACTATTTGGCCAAACGGCAAATGGTAGAACGTGGTGAGTGGGGCGTCCGTATCGAGCCGGAGCAATTTGAAGGCCTGTTTACATGGCTCATTCTGGGCGTGGTGCTGGGTGGCCGGCTGGCCTACGTCCTGTTCTACAATTTTTCCTATTACATCCATCATCCCATTGAAGTGCTATACGTTTGGCAGGGGGGCATGTCGTTTCACGGCGGCATGCTGGGACCCATTGTGGCAGGCTGGTTCTATTGCCGGAAACACAAGCTGCCATTCCTGATGCTGGCCGACCGTATTTTCACCGTGGCACCGTTGGGGCTTGCCCTCGGACGACTGGGCAACTTCATTAATGGCGAACTCTGGGGGCGGGTGACGGATGTGCCCTGGGGTATGGTATTTCCACAAGCGGGTCCGGAACCAAGGCATCCCAGTCAGTTGTATGAACTGTCGCTCGAAGGTATCGCACTGTTTTTTCTGCTATGGTTTACGCGTAAAAAAGACTGGCCGGAGGGCGCGCGCGTGGCGTTGTTTCTGGCCGGTTACGCCATCGCGCGTATCTTTTGCGAGCAGTTCCGCCAGCCTGATGTGCAAATTGGTTTCCTGTTTGGCCCGGTCACCATGGGCATGTTGCTTTCCTCGGTGATGCTGGTTGTGGGGATAGTCTGGCTGTTCCTGCTGTTTCGCGGGAGGAGAACATAAGCTAGCTGATATCCACCTGGATGATACTGTTTTCGACACGTACCGGGAACGTTTCCACATCCTCATAAGCAGGCGGCGTCAGCACTTTC
>CAYOUW010000002.1:0-18990 GCA_964407235.1 uncultured Zetaproteobacteria bacterium
TTGGCAGCAACCGGCTCATGGACCATCGCGTGGCATTCAAACAGCATTACCTGCAACGCACCAACCAGACCCTGAATCCGAAGACATGAATCGCAACATGCCGTCAAACGCCGCATCTACCCTGAAACACATCATTCTGACCATGAATGTCGGCAGTTCATCCCTGCGACTGGATGCGTTCAGCGTCAACGCCGCAGGTCCGCATCAGCTTGCCACGTTCCACCAGCCCGTGGCGGCGGAGCCTTATGCCCCGATTCTGCGCGACTTTGTGCGAACGCACGGACTGGAAAATGTGGCGGCTGTCGCCCATCGCATCGTGCATGGCGGCGCCTTCACCGCACCCTGCCTGCTGCAAGCCGAAACGGAAGCGGCCATCGCGGATCTGGCGCATCTGGCGCCACTGCACAACCCTCCCGCGCTGGCCGGCGTGCGCGCCTGCCGCGAGGTGCTGGGATCGTCGATTCCTCAGGTGGCGGTGTTCGACACCGCCTTTTACGCCGCGCTGCCGGAAGTTGCCGCCATGTATGCCCTGCCGCGTGAGTTGAGCCGTCAATATGGCCTGCGGCGCTACGGTTTCCACGGCATCGCCCATCAGGCCATGTGGCGGCGCTGGCGAACGCTGCGCCCCGATCTTGCGAATGGCGGCAGAGTCATCTCCTTGCAACTCGGTTCCGGCTGCTCCATCACGGCCGTCAGGGATAACCTCCCCAGAGATACCTCCATGGGGTTTTCACCCCTTGAGGGTCTGGTGATGGCAACGCGCCCGGGAGACGTGGATGCGGGCGTGTTGCTGCATTTGCAGCGCGAGGCTGATCTGGATGGCGCGGCGCTGGAACGGATACTGAATCGGGAGAGCGGCCTGCTCGGCATAGCGGGGAAGAACGGCGACATGCGCCGGTTACTGGCTTCCGACGATGCAGATGCCCGGCTGGCCATCGACCTCTACTGCTATCGCGCCCGCAAATACGTCGGCGCCTATGTGGCGGCGCTTGGCGGCGTGGACGGCGTCCTGTTCGGCGGCGGCGTGGGCGAACACTGCCCGTCCATACGGGCAGGCATCCTCAGTGGTCTTGAGCGCCTCGGCATTGCCCTTGATGGCCCGGCAAACGCAGCGGCCGCAGGTGACGAATCTCTTATCAACACACCGGGATCGGATGCGCAGATATGGGTCATGGCGGTTGATGAAGCTTTGGTATTGGCCCGGGAAGCCGAAAACATCGTACGGTGCGATACCGCGGGTAGAATACATGAACAACGCAGTGAATGAAAAAAGGAGAAATGCATGAACAACACCGTGAATGAGAAACCGCTTTCAGCGGATATATTGCATGGAATCGATGCCTGGTGGCGAGCCGCCAATTATCTGTCCATCGGCCAGATCTACCTGCTGGATAATCCATTACTGAAACAGCCGCTGGCGCTTGAGCACATCAAACCGAGATTGCTCGGGCACTGGGGCACCACGCCCGGTCTGAATATGATCTATGCACACCTGAACCGGGTGATCAAAGCACGCGATCTGAACATGATTTACGTCACCGGCCCGGGCCACGGCGCACCGGGAATCGTCGCCAATACCTGGCTTGAGGGCAGCTACAGCGATCTGTATCCGAACATCGCGCAGGATGAAACCGGCATGCAGCGCCTGTTCAAACAGTTCTCCTTCCCGGGCGGCATTCCCAGCCATACGGCGCCCGAAACACCCGGTTCGATTCATGAAGGCGGTGAACTGGGTTATTCCTTGAGCCATGCCTATGGCGCCGCCTTTGACAACCCGGACCTGATCGTCGCCTGCGTGGTCGGCGACGGCGAGGCGGAAACCGGTCCGGCCGCCACCGCCTGGCATTCCAACAAGTTTCTGAGTCCGCGGCGCGACGGAGCCGTACTGCCCATCCTGCACCTGAACGGTTACAAGATTGCCAATCCGACCGTGCTGGCACGCATCAGCAACGAAGAGTTGATGGCGCTGTTTACGGGCTATGGCTATACGCCCTATATGATCGAGGGATCGGATCCGGAAGCCGTACACCAAACCATGGCCGCAACGCTGGACCGGGCTATCGATGACATTCACGCCATTCAAACCGCCGCACGCAGCAGCGATACGGTCGTCCGCCCACGCTGGCCGATGATTATCCTGCGCACGCCCAAGGGCTGGACCTGTCCCAAAGAACTTGATGGCCTGAAACTCGAAGACTACTGGCGCGCCCATCAGGTGCCAATCGACCGGTTCGTGGAAGAACCGCAACATATCCGCGTCCTTGAGCAGTGGATGAAAAGTTACCGGCCTGAAACGCTGTTTGACGGCAACGGTCGTTTACTGCCGGAAGTGGCGGTCCTGTCGCCCGACGGCGAACGACGCATGGGCAGCAACCCGCATGCCAACGGCGGCCTGCTGTTACGCGACCTGGAACTGCCGGACTATTGCAGCTACGCCGCGGACGTACCCGCTCCCGGCGAGGTCGTCGGCGAGGCCACGCGCCGGATGGGTGATTATCTGCGCGACGTCATGGCCCTGAACGCTGAACAGAAAAACTTTCGTGTCATGGGTCCGGACGAAACGGTCTCCAACCGGCTGGGCGCCCTGCTCGAAGTCACCAACCGGGCCTGGATTGCCGAGACCTATGCTTACGATGATCATCTGGCGCCGGATGGCCGGGTCATGGAAATCCTTTCCGAGCATACCTGTCAGGGCTGGCTGGAAGGCTATCTTCTGACGGGCCGGCATGGTCTGTTTTCCTGTTACGAAGCCTTTATTCACATCGTTGACTCCATGTTCAACCAGCACGCCAAGTGGCTCAAGGTAAGCCAGGAAATCCCTTGGCGTCGGCCGATTGCCTCATTGAATATTCTGCTCACCTCGCATGTCTGGCGTCAGGATCACAACGGATTTTCACACCAGGATCCCGGCTTTATCGATCATGTCGTGAACAAAAAATCCGGTATCGTCCGTGTCTATCTTCCGCCTGACGTCAACACCACGCTTTGCGTCGCCGAACAGTGCCTGAACAGCCGCAACCTGATCAACGTCGTCATCGCCGGTAAACAACCCGAGCTGCAATGGCTGGAGATGGAGGCGGCGATCAAACATTGTCACGCAGGTATCGGCATCTGGGAATGGGCCAGCAGTGATCGCGATGGAGAACCTGACGTGGTCATGGCCTGTGCCGGCGACGTACCGACCATCGAGACCCTCGCCGCGGTCAAGATTCTGCGCGAACACCTGCCCATGCTGAAAATACGTGTTATCAATGTCGTCGACCTGATGACTCTGGAGCCGCGGAAAGAGCACCCGAGAGGACTGGACGATCGCGATTTCGATTCCCTGTTCACGGTCGACAAACCGACGGTGTTTGCTTTTCACGGTTATCCCTGGCTGATCCACCGTCTCACTTACCGGCGTCACAACCATGAACACCTGCATGTACGCGGCTACAAGGAGGAAGGCACGACGACCACCCCGTTTGACATGACGGTGTTAAACGATCTGGATCGCTTTCACCTGGTTGGCGATGTCGTCGATCGGGTTGCCGGGCTGGGATCAAAAGGCGCGTATCTGAAACAGTTAATGCGCGACAAACTGATCGAGCACAAGCAATACATTACCGTGCACGGTGAAGACATGCCGGAGATCCGGAACTGGAAATGGTCGGATTGAAGGGGCAAGATCCGCTGAAGGTGGAGGCTGGCGCCCCCCTGCCGCTGGGTGCGCAACGAGGCTGGGCCGGGGTCAACTTCGCCGTCTTCAGCCGCCATGCCACCGGCATCCGCCTGCTGCTGTTCAACGCCCCGCATGACGACACGCCGGCCCACAGTATCGCGCTGAGCAAGCGCACGAACCGCACGGGGGACGTCTGGCATGTATGCGTGCATGGCCTCGATCACCATGAACCCGTGCTTTACGCATGGCAGGCGGACGGCCCGTATGCGCCGGAGCAGGGCTTTCGCTTCAACAAGCACAAAATTCTGATCGATCCCTATGCCACGGCACTTGCCGGGACGGATTGCTGGGATTTCGCCTGCGTATGCGATCCCGTGGCCGAGACGGCCGCGGGCGACGCCGGATCCAAGGGCAAGTGCCTGCTGGCGGACAGCGAATTTGACTGGCGGAGCGACCGCCCGCCTGCCCACTCCTGGCGCGAAACCATCATCTACGAAACCCATGTGCGCGGTTTCACCAGGCATCCATCGTCGGCGGTTGAGCATCCGGGGACTTTCCTTGGCGTGGTGGAGAAAATTCCCTATTTGCAGTCGCTGGGCGTGACCGCCATTGAGCTGTTGCCGGTGCAGGAATTCCACGAGAACGAACTGGTGCGGCGCAATCCGATCACCAGTGAGCGCCTGCGCAATTACTGGGGCTACAGCACGGTGGCTTTTTTCGCTCCCAGGGAAGGCTACGGCAGCCGTTCCCGCACGAACTGCCAGGTGAACGAGTTCAAGACCATGGTGCGGGAATTGCACCGGGCCGGCATCGAGGTGATTCTCGATATCGTTTTTAACCATACGGCGGAGGGCAATCACCTCGGCCCGACCATCAACTTCCGCGGCCTGGACAACAGTATCTACTATCTGCTGGAAAAGGATCGGCGTTATTACCGGAACTATTCCGGCACCGGAAACACATTGAACTGCAACCATCCGGTGGTGCGCGATTACATTCTTGATTGCCTGCGCCACTGGGTCATCGAAATGCATGTGGACGGCTTTCGCTTTGATCTGGCTTCCGTGCTGGGCCGCGATGAGAAAGGCAATCTCATGCCTAATCCGCCGCTACTGGAACGAATCGCCGAAGACCCGATTTTAAGTGGCGTCAAGCTGATCGCCGAGGCCTGGGATGCGGGCGGCGCCTATCAGGTGGGCAGCTTCCCGGGTATGCGCTGGTCGGAATGGAATGGCCGCTATCGGGATGATGTGCGCCGTTTCTGGCGCGGTGATCCCGGCATGACCGGCGCACTGGCCAGCCGCCTGTGCGGCAGCGCCGACATCTACCGGCGCAGTGGCAAATCACCGCTGCACAGCATCAATTATGTAAGCTGTCACGATGGTTTCACCCTGAACGATCTGGTGAGTTATGCGCAAAAACACAACGAGGCCAACGGTGAAAACAATGCCGATGGAAGCAATGACAACATCAGCGCCAACTACGGGATCGAAGGCCCCACCGACGATCCGGCGGTGGAGGCGGTGCGCCTGCGCCAGATCAAAAATATGTTGGCAACGCTACTGCTCTCGCGCGGCGTACCCATGCTGCTCGGCGGTGACGAGTTCCGCCGGGGTCAGGACGGCAACAACAACGCTTATTGCCAGGACAACGAGATTAGCTGGTACGACTGGGGATTGCTGGAGAAGCACCGCGAACTGCACCGCTTCGTGCGCGCCCTGATTGTTCTTCGGCGACGCTTTCCGGTGCTGAGGGAGGAACGTTTCTATACGGCGAAAGAGATCCGCTGGTTCGGTCCCGATCTGACAACCCCCGACTGGGACGGGCCACGCGGCCTGCTCGGCTGCATGATCCACGCCGACCGGAGCGCAGGCGGTGCGCTCTGTCTGCTGTTCAATGCCACCGCCAGAGGCGTGAAATTCCGGTTGCCCGAACCGCGACAGGGGCGCCACTGGCATGTACTGCTGGACACCTCGCAGCCCACGCCGGAAGATGGCGGCAATCTCCGCACCGGACGGCAACGGATACCATCCGGTTACCGGCACATGTCAGCACGGTCGCTGGCCGTCTTGACGACGATAACCGGGGCAAAATAAAAACAGATCGAAAGGAGTCAACGATGCTTAGAGAGTTTATCCGTAAGGAGCGAATCGCCTATTTCTCGATGGAGATCGCACTGCAAAATGACATCCCCACCTACAGCGGCGGTCTCGGCGTACTGGCTGGCGACGTTCTTCGCTCAACCGCCGATCTGGAAATGCCGATGGTGGGCGTCACCCTGGTCAGCCGCCTGGGCTATTTCCGCCAGACGATTGACGATCAGGGCCGACAAACTGAAAGCCCCGACCCTTGGGATCCGGCGCAATACGCCCGTCCCCTGCCCGCGAAAGTAACCGTCCGTATTGAAGGACGCAACGTGTGGGTGAGCGGCTGGCTTTATGTCCTGGAAGGTCACATGGGCGGGACCCAACCGGTGCTTCTGCTCGACACCGACCTTGATGAAAATAGCGAGGAAGATCGCCGGATCACTGATCAGCTCTACGGCGGCGATACCGCCTACCGCCTTAAACAGGAAATCGTACTCGGTATCGGAGGCGTGGATTTGTTGAACGCCCTCGGTTTCAATGTGCGCCAGTACCATTTGAACGAAGGGCATTCCGCCCTTCTCACCCTCGAACTTCTGCGCCGCTATGCCTATCCGGCGGATGATCTGCGGCCGGGAGAAACCCCGTACGACGTGCCCAGGGTGCGCGAAATGTGTAACTTTACCACGCACACGCCGGTCGAGGCCGGGCAGGACAAATTTCCACACGATCTTGTACATCAAGTCATGGGCGAGATGGTGGATCCGGAAACCTTAAAATTTTTGGCGGGTGGTGACAGCCTCAACATGACACGCCTGGCGCTGAATTTGAGCGATTACGTCAACGGCGTGGCCAAACGCCATGCCGAGGTTTCACGCAAGATGTTTCCCGGCTACCGCGTGCGCGCCATTACCAACGGCGTTCACGCTTACACCTGGGCATCACCGCCTTTTCGCGAACTCTACGATGAGCACCTCCCCGGCTGGTGTCATGAGCCCGAGCAACTGTTGCGCGTCGATTGCTGTATCAGCGGTGAGGCCGTCTGGCAAGCCCATGTCCAGGCCAGGCAGGGCTTGATCGACAAGGTTCGTACGCTCACCGGCGTCGAACTCAAACCGGAACTTCCCATCCTCGGTTTTGCCCGCCGCATGACCGCCTACAAGCGCGCGGACCTGCTCTTTACCGACATGGCGCGTTTAAAGACCATCGCCGAAGAACATCCCTTCCAGATCGTACTCTCGGGCAAGGCCCATCCCCGCGATGAAGCAGGCCATCGCCTGATCGAGGAATTGCATCGCCACATGCGCGAGCTTTCGGGCGTCATCCCCATGGTCTACATCCCGAATTACGATATGGACATCGCACTGTCCATGGTCTCGGGCGTGGACGTATGGCTGAACACGCCCCTCAAGCCGATGGAGGCCTCCGGCACCAGTGGCATGAAAGCCGCTTTCAACGGCGTGCCCAACCTGTCCGTCCTCGACGGCTGGTGGATCGAGGGCTGCATTGAGGGGGTCACGGGCTGGGCCATCGGCGACCACGAAGAAACGGACAACGATGGCGATGCATCCTCACTCTACGAGAAGCTGGGAAAGGTCGTCCTGCCGCTTTACTACAGCGATCGGGCGGGCTGGATTGCCGTGATGAAGGGGGCCATCAGTAAAAACGCCTCGATATTCAACAGCCATCACATGATGCGCCGTTATGCCGCCGACGCCTATGTGCGTTAAGCGGTACGTTAAGCGGTACGTTAAGCGGCGCGCCATCACTTTCACCCATCGCCTCACAAGATCATTCATTAAACATTGAACCCGGACTTAACAGGAGAATCCATGAATCAATCCACACCTCAATCCCCGGCAGTACCGCAAGGCGATCCCTGCGTGATTATCATCTTCGGTGTCGGCGGCGATCTCACCCGGCGCAAGCTCATTCCGGCGCTGTTCCATCTGGCCTGCAAGGGATGCCTTTGCGAAACATTCAGGGTGCTTGGCATGGACCGTGAAACAAAGGATATTGAAACATTCCGAACGGAGATGCGTGCCGCCGCAGACGACTCGCTGGAGATCTCCAGCTTCACCGATCGGGAATGGGATACTTTCGCATCACGTCTGGATTATATCACCGGTGATTTTTCCGACCCGGACCTCTACAAACACCTGGCTGATCGACTCGACGGAATTCCCGCCCCCGTGGGCGCCAACCGGCTTTTCTATCTCGCCACGCCTCCTTCCGTCGCACCCGTGATCATCAATGCCCTTGCCGGAGCCGGACTGAACCGCGAAGAGGAGGGGTGGTCCCGTATCATCCTCGAAAAGCCATTCGGTCGCGACCTTGATTCGGCCAGAGCGCTGAATCACACCGTGGCTCAGGCATTCAACGAGCAACAGATTTACCGCATCGATCACTATCTGGGCAAGGAGACGGTACAAAACATCCTGTTCTTCCGCTTCGGCAATACCCTGTTCGAGCCTGTGTGGAACCGCAGCCATGTCGACCATATTGAAATCACCGCCGCCGAACCCCTGGGCGTCGGCAGCCGCGCCGGTTATTACGAAGGCGTGGGCGCGCTACGCGACATGGTGGCCAACCATCTCATGCAACTGCTGGCCCTGACCGCGATGGAACCGCCCGTCGCTTTCGATGCGGACTCGGTGAGGGACAAGAAGATCGAGGTCTGGCGCGCCATCCGGCTAATGAGCCCTGATGATATTGCAACACACACGGTGCGCGCCCAATATCGGTCCGGCGCCATCGACGATACGCCCGTACCCGGATACGGGGATGAGCAAGGCGTGGCTTCCGCCTCGGCGACCGAGACCTATGCGGCGCTGACGTTCTTCATCGACAGTTGGCGTTGGGCGGGCGTTCCGTTTTACCTGCGTACGGGCAAACGCCTGGCCGACCAGGTCACGGAAATCGCCGTGCATTTGCGTCGTCCCCCGCTCAGTATTTTTCCGGGAGAGGACGATCTGGAGCCGAATGTCATCATTTTGCGGCTTCAGCCCAACGAAGGCATCAGCGTGACTTTCGGGGCCAAGCAACCGGGTGTCAGAAAGGCCGGTCCGGTACAGATGGACTTCTGCCATCGGTCGGAGTTTGGCGTCCATCCGCCTTCCGCTTATGCCACCCTGCTTCTGGATGCCATGCGCGGCGATGCCACCCTGTTTACCAGGCGGGACGGCGTGGAGGCGCAATGGCGCGTGATCACGCCCATTGAGGAGGCATGGGCGGAGGATGCGGTCCCGCTTTCCACCTATGCCGCCGGTAGCGACGGTCCCGCCGGGGCGGATGCCATGCTGGCCGAGAATAGTCACAAGTGGCGTTCCATCGCCCAGGCCGCGGTCTGGGATGCCATGAGTCACGACAGTGAAGAAGTGAAACAGCCTCCCGCAGGGGTGCGCGGTTGAACCGGAACCCCTGCTTATCCCGGCGATAAATACGCCATTTCATTTTCGACAGCAGTTTTCTGCTGATCGTCCCTGTCGATCAGCCTCCGGCATGACCGTAAAGCCTCCCCGCGCCGTCATTCTCTTCGGCGCCGGCGCAATCTCACCCGGCGCAAGCCTGTGCTGTCCGGCCTGCAAGGGGCGCCTTCACGAAACAGCGAGGAAAGCCAATCGCCGCTCACGGGTTTTGCCGGAACTTCGGAAAATATAGCTTGATGAAGCCGTAAAAAGTCCGTCCATGGCCTTTTTACTCCACAGAAAGTGAAAAGTGTAATTTTCACTTCCCTTACAAATCAGGAGCTTGCGCTGCAAGCCCTTGATTTGCACGCCCATCCATGGGTGCTATGATGACTTCTCACGAAGTCATCATAGTATCGAGAACTCAAGGAGACACACCATGAATATTGACCCGGTTTGCGGCATGGAAGTCAAAAAGGATTCACCCCATAGCGTGGAGCATGATGGACATGTGTGGCATTTCTGCAGCGCTCACTGCGTGGAAAAGTTCAAGTCCGAACCTGACCAGTTCACCATCGATCCGGTATGTGGCATGCATGTCAAACCCGAATCCCCCCATCGCACCAGGCATGCCGATCAAACTTACCGTTTTTGCAGTCAAAAGTGCCTGGACAGGTTCTCGGCGGATCCGCTGGCTTACGTGAAAAAGGGTCACACTTGTGAACACCATCATGCCGCCAAAGCTACGGGAGCGAATCATCCGGCCGATGATCCCGAGGGCATGTACTTCTGCCCGATGTGCCCCGGTCAGGAGCAAAAGGGGCCCGGCATCTGTCAACAATGCGGCATGGCGCTGGAACCGATGGCCGCGCCTCAACTTACCCGGAAAACCGAATACTTCTGTCCCATGCATCCGGAAGTCGTCAGCGATGCACCGGGCAACTGTCCGAAGTGCGGCATGGCGCTGGAACCGCGCACGGTAACCGGCGAAGAGAAGAATCAGGAACTGATCGACATGACAAGACGTCTCCGGATCAGCGCGGCGCTGGCCGTACCCCTCTTCCTGCTGGCCATGGTCGCCGATCTTGCCCCCGGCTGGCTACCGAAAGGGTTTTCCATGCACGCCGTGCAATGGACTGAATTTGTGTTGGCTACGCCGGTGGTGCTGTGGGGCGGCTGGCCGTTCTTCGAACGCTTCGCGCTATCCATCAAAACATGGAATCTGAATATGTTTACGCTGGTCGGCCTTGGCGTGGGCGTGTCCTGGATCTACAGCGTGGTTGCACTGTTGCTGCCGGAGATTTTTCCGCCGCTGATGCGGATGGAAGGTGGTCTCGTCGATGTTTATTTTGAGGCTGCAGCCGTGATCACCACGCTGGTATTGTTCGGTCAGGTACTGGAGCTGCGCGCCCGATCCCGCACCAATGAAGCCATCAAATTACTGCTCGGCATGGCGCCGAAAACAGCCCGGCGCATCAAGGCGGACGGATCTGAAGCCGATGTGCCGATGGAGGAGGTACGCCCGGGCGATATCCTGCGTATCCGTCCCGGCGAAAAGGTACCCGTGGACGGGGTCGTGACCGGGGGCGAGGGTTATGTCGATGAATCCATGGTGACCGGCGAACCGGTTCCGGTGGAGAAATTTACCGGAGAGAAGCTGATTGGCGCAACGGTCAATGGCAATGGATCGTTGCTGATGCGGGCCGAGAAGGTGGGAGCGGACACACTGCTGTCACGAATCGTAAACATGGTCGCCGAGGCCCAGCGCTCGCGGGCGCCGATCCAGAAGATGGTCGATACCGTCGCCGGCTATTTCGTACCGGTCGTGGTTGGCGTTGCCCTGATCGCCTTTGCCGTATGGTTCTTTATCGGGCCGGAACCAAGGTTGGCGCACGCCATCATCAGCGCGGTGGCGGTGGTGATTGTCGCCTGCCCTTGCGCGCTGGGTCTGGCTACGCCGATCTCCATCATGGTGGGAACGGGCCGCGGCGCCACCGCCGGCGTGCTGATCAGGAATGCCGAAGCACTGGAAATCATGGAGAAGGTAAACATGGTCGTGGTGGACAAGACCGGCACCGTGACTGAAGGCAAGCCGGCCTTAACGACTGTCCGGGCAACGGGAAAGGTAACTGAAGACGAGCTGCTGCGTCTGGCGGCCAGTATTGAGCGGGCCAGTGAACATCCTCTGGCGGAGGCCATTGTTCGTGCCGCAACAACGAAGTCTTTGAAGCTGCAACAGGTTGATAATTTTACGGCGATGACCGGCAAGGGCGTGCGCGCCACGGCAGGAGGCCGCGCCATCCTGCTGGGCAACGCAAAACTGATGCAGGATAGCGGCATTGAAACGGATGCTTTCCTGGCTGAAGTAGAGGAACATCAACGCAGTGGTGAAACAGTCATGTATGTTGCCCTGGACGGACAACTTGCGGGCCTGCTGGGAGTCTCCGATCCGGTCAAGGCGTCCACGCCCGATGCGATCAGGGCGTTGCACGGAGAGGGAATCGAAGTCATGATGCTGACCGGAGATAATCACAATACCGCGGCCGCCGTGGCGGCAAAACTGGGTATTGACCGCTTCGAGGCGGATGTTCTTCCGGACCAGAAAGCGGCCGTCGTCAAAAAGTTGCAGGATGAAGGCAGGATCGTGGCCATGGCGGGCGACGGTATCAACGACGCGCCGGCGTTGGCGCAGGCGCACGTCGGCATTGCCATGGGCACAGGCACGGATGCGGCCATGGAAAGCGCCGGCGTTACCCTCGTCAAAGGTGATTTGACCGGCATTGTGCGTGCTCGCAGGTTATCGCGCGCAACGATGAGGAACATCCGCCAGAATCTGTTTTTTGCCTTTATCTACAACTCCGCCGGAGTGCCCATTGCCGCCGGGGTGCTGTATCCTGTGTTCGGACTGCTGTTGTCGCCGGTGATTGCCGCCGCGGCAATGAGCTTCAGTTCGGTATCCGTGATTACCAACGCACTCAGGCTACGCAAGGCAAGACTGTAGACTGTAAAGAAAACAAGGAGAAATGATGCGTAAAAAGACAATGAACGGACTTGATGTTCTGGTTGGCATACTGACCGTCATAGCGCTGGTTGGCTGCAATTCCGATACGGCAAGCAGTAACCGCCCGGAAACAGCGACTGCTCCCGCGTCGACGACGGCGACAGGAATGCCAGACCCGGTGCGGGGAGCATCGCTGTTTGCCGCCAATTGCGCGGCCTGTCACGGTCAGGGAGGCATGGGGAGCAATCAGGGTCCACCGCTCATCAACCCCATCTACAAGCCCTCCCACCATAGCGACTTTGCCTTTTACCGCGCTGTAAGCAAGGGCTCGCGCCAGCATCACTGGCAATTCGGCGATATGCCGCCTGTCTCCGGCGTTAGTATTAAAGATACAGCCGACATCATTGCCTATGTACGTCAGCAACAAAGGCGAGCCGGGATTGAATAGAAAAATGGAGGGTGGGTCTTGAGTCTCGCACGCATCAGAAAATTAAAGAAATTAAAGGGGACGGTGCGTGATTCGAGATCTGACACCCGTGTCCGGATCCTCCTGTTTGCACTGGCGCTGTTTCTGGCCTCATGCAGCGGATCCGCCAACCAGGTTGTTGGCAACGGGGATGCGCTTCCCGAGATGAAGCTGCATGACCTTTCAGGAAACATTGTCTATAGCCGTGAATGGTTCAAAGGTAAGGTCATCATCTTTAATGTCTGGGCCACATGGTGTCCACCCTGCCGCAAGGAAATGCCGGATTTGCTGAAGTTAAGCCAGATATTGCCAAAGAAGCGGTTTATGGTTGTCGCCTTGTCCGTGGATAAAAACCTTGAGGATGTCAAATCCTTTGTCCATGAACACAAATTGACTTTCCCCGTATTCTGGGATCAGGGAGGCTCCTCCATCGCCACGCCGAAACTGGGCGTATTCAAATATCCGGAAACCCTGGTCGTGAACCGGGAAGGAAGGGTCGTTACCAAGGTGATCGGCGCTTACCCCTGGGCTCGGGCGGACACCATCAAGGCGCTGCGATATGTTGCCAGATACGGCAATATTCCCGAAAAATAGCGATACCTGGAAGGCTCCTGGAAATAATCATTCCTTTAATTTCCAGCCGGCGCGCCACAGTCCCCAGCAGGCACCCATGCAAACAAGCGTTGCGCCGATCACCACCCATAGAGCAGTATACGGGTGGGTATCCCCTACTCCGAGAAATCCGTAGCGAAAACCGTCAATCAGATAAAAGAACGGGTTGAAATGATTCACATGCCGCCAAAACGGGGGTAACTGTTGGACCGAATAAAACACGCCGGAAAGAAAGGTCAGCGGCATGATGACGAAATTGTTAACCAGCGCCATATCATCGAATTTATCCGACCACATGCCGGCAATCAGACCAAGACCACCCATTAGAATACTGCCGCACACGCCATAGAGCAGAACCAGACCGGGATGCGCAAATCTCAGCGTAGTAAACGGCGCAAGAACCAGAAGCAGCACCGTGGCAACAATCAGCGCGCGCACCACGGAAGCCGCCAGAAATGCACCCACCACCTCAATCGCGGAAAGCGGCGCCATTAACAGGTAAATATGCACATTCATCACTTTCCCCATGATCATCGAACTGGAGGTATTCGCAAAGGCGTTCTGCAGTATGGACATCATGACCAGTCCCGGAATCAGAAAGGTGAAATAAGCGACATGTAATCCCGGCACGCTACGGTTGCCCATGGCATAGCGGAAGATCAGCAGGTACAGGATGGCCGTTAAGGCCGGCGCCACAACAGTCTGCATTTTCACGTTCATGAAGCGCCGCGTTTCACGCTGGAACAGCGTCCATGCGCCACGCGGGTTAACGGGCTTCATGCTCTGTTCCCTTGCGGCGTATCATGCGTCAGACGAATAAAGACATCCTCCAGATCTTCCTGCCGCACACCGGCATCCACCGGCGCGCCGAAACGCGACACCGCCGCCTGATAGGCTTCATGAAAATTGGTTTCTTCCGGTTCTCTGTAACGCAACGTCAGGCAGACGCCCCGATCGGTGGTGCGTGGCTGAAAATCCGCCAGCGCCCGCGCGTCCTCACCCGACATGGCGAACCCCTCGCCATAGCGCAGCCACAGGTAGCGTCCGGCAACCTCATGCATCAACTCCAGCATCGGACGATCGGCCACCACCCGCCCCTCATTGATAATGGCCACGTAATCGCACAGTTCTTCGGCTTCTTCGAGGTAATGCGTGGTCAGCAGGATAGTCGTACCGTTGCTATTCAGTTCGCGCATGAAATCCCATAGCCTGCGGCGCAATTCAACATCCACGCTGGCGGTTGGCTCGTCGAGAATCACCAGCTTCGGCTTATGCACCAGCGCCTGCGCCACCAGCAGTCTGCGGCGCATGCCACCGGAAAGCTGGCGGGCGTTCTTATCGGCATGCCCGGAGAGTTCAAGCCGATCCAGCAACTCGTTAATCCATGCCTGATCGGGTTTACAGCCAAACAGGCCACTGGTAATGGACAGCACTTCGCGTGGCGTAAAGAAGGGATCAAAAGCCACTTCCTGCGGCACCACGCCCATATGCCGTTTACACCATGGTTTGTCGCGAAATATATCATGGCCCATCAGATATGCCGTCCCCGCCGTAGGACGGACGATATCGGCCAAAATGTTGATCAGCGTACTTTTACCCGCCCCGTTCGGTCCCAGAAGTGCATAAAATGCACCGTCCGGCACATTCAGATCCACACCGCCCAGTGCGGATTTCCCGCTATTGTAAGTCTTGCGCAGGTTTTGCACCTGAAGCGCGAACCCGGTCATGGCCGCAGGATCCACGGGAGGAAACAGTAAACGATCAATAGCCTGCGTTGGCGCAACCGGAGCCACTTTCCACGGGTGTGAACGACTTGCCGCAACCACAAGTGGACCCGGCATTCGGATTGCGAATCACAAAGGATTCACCTTGTAGCGAACTCTGATAGTCAATCTCGGAACCCTTGAGCAGATCGAGACTCATGGCATCCACCAGCAGTTTGACACCACATCTTTCCACCACCGTGTCATCCGGCTTCACCTCCTCGTCAAAGGTGAATCCATATTGAAACCCGGAACAACCGCCGCCCGAAACAAAGATACGCAGATGCAGCGCTTCATTCGCCTCCTGCTCCAGTAATGCCTGAATTTTTCCCGCGGCGGCTTCCGTCAGTTCCATGCTCATATCAGCTCCCGTATTTTAAACTATACTGTATTATTCCACATTATTACATGCACGGCAAGCTTGCTATTACTCCCCGCAAACACCGACAATACGTAACCGTACACTGATTCAAGGAGATAGCATGAAAGTCCGATCCCGTTTCAAACGCTGGTTTTTAACCGGCATTGTCCTTCTGGTTCCCGTGCTGGCCACCATTTATCTGTTTCTGGCGATTGTACGTTCCATGGATGACATGCTCCACCTCATCCCCGTAGCCTATCAGCCCGATCAGCTTCTCGGGTTTCATGTACCCGGACTCGGTGTGTTGTTAACCCTTCTGGTGGTGTTGCTCACCGGCATGACCGGAGCAAGTTTCATCGGACGGTGGTTCGTACTCCTCGGGGAGAGAATCGTGAACCGCATTCCTCTGGTTCGTTCGGTATATGGCGCCATCAAAAATGTGCTGGAAACCATCCTGCAGGATAACAAGGACGCCTTCAGACGTGTCGTGCTGATTGAATATCCACGCCCGGACCTGTTTGTACTGGCTTTTGTCACCAGCGTGAGTGAAGGCGAAGTTCAACACCGGACCGGCGAACAGGTCATTGGCGTGTTCGTTCCGACCACGCCAAACCCCACCTCCGGCTTTCTGCTCTATGTGCCGGAAAAGGATACCATTCCTCTGAACATGAGTGTCGAGGACGGTATGAAATGCGTGATCTCCGCAGGCGTTATCAGTCCCGAATGGCACGCTCCCGCTACCTGATCACAGGTATGCCCGACCGCACTCTTCACTTCCCGAAAAGCAAAACAAAAAGGCCATAAACGGCCTTTTTGCGGGATCATCAGAGATTACTTGACCGTAATCGCTTTGGGCTTGGTACTTTCCTTCTTGGGCAAACGGACTTCAAGGATACCATTGTTCATGGAGGCATCCACCTTGTCCGCATCCACGTTGTTCGGCAAGCTGAAGCTGCGTACAAACCTGCCATAGGATCGTTCGATGCGATGGACATTCTCTTCCTTCACATCCTTCTCATAGTTGCGCTCACCCGAAATAGTCAGCACGCTATCCTTGACCTCAAGCTTAACATCCTTCTTGTCGATGCCGGGCAACTCGACTTGCACCAGCATAGCGTCATCCGTCTCACGAATATCCACCGCGGGGATCCAGCGGCCCGTTTCCGTAGCGCCAAACGGAGCATCATCCACGATGTGGGACAAGCCCCGTTGCATATTTTCTAACTCCTTCCAGGGAGACCAGCGTACCAGTGTCATATCACACCTCCTTCATATTTCCTATCCGGCGGATCATCCCGCCGTTTATTTATGTGGGGATTTATCCATCGTAATTCAAGGGGTGATTCCTCATCCCGAAGGCAAGAAACCCCTGGACAGGACGTATGACCCATTACTTCCCGTCTGCCTCCAGGTAGAGATAGGCAACGCCGATGTCAACGTCAGCGCCGCTGTTTTTGTCGGCAATCGGTTGCAGAAGAATGCTTCCGTCATTTTTTTGAATGGGTGCGCCGTCGCCGACGGAAAGGCCGAAGCTCACCCCGCCGACGGTTCCCGAATACTTGCCGGCCAATGAATGGACGCCCGGTCTGAAGTGCCTGGCGATCACCGAATACTCGACGATTTCACGGCTGTCGATACCGATGTTGATGCCGAGTTCAATACCCGTTTCGCCTTTGTAGCGCTCAATCGGACCACCGTTTGTCGGGACAAATTTACAGCGGACATCTTTTGTCGAGTGAATCAGCAGATCAATACCGGAATGGGGTACGGTCTTGCAAGTCAGCGTACCCACTATCTTCAAGGCGCTCAAATTTTCGCCGATTGGATGATCGGCCTTGTCGGCAAGAGCGTTTCCAGCAGAAAAAATCAGTGCTGTCAGGCACATTCCCGCAAGTGTTCGATTCATGGTTTTCTCCTTCTCCTTCTCCTTCTCCTTCTCCCGTCATCGCCGTGAAGTAAGGCCAGCAAGCTTCGTCAGGGGTACCAGCCAGTGTTCCAGCCGAAGGGATATCCACCGTACAGGTAGCCATCATTATAAAACGTCCAGTAACTTTGGTCGCTGAGTTGCTGATTGCGACGCACCGCTTCAAGATAGGTTTGCTGCATGTAGTTGATGACACCATCCGATACGCCCTGCCTGTTCAGGCCGACAAGCTGGCTCGCACTTAAACGATAGACCGTTCCAGAGTGACGAATCTTATCGATAATGGCGGTATCTGACTTGCCTGCCTTGCTCATTTGCACGATCTCGGAAACACTGACATACGGAATCGGATTCCTGTTCATCCCGCTGCAGCTCATCATCAGGGTGGCTATCAACAGGGATAGCAGGGATCCGCCAAACCGGCTGGTACAGGGTTTGATGCGAGTATTTTTCGCGGCCTTCGGCACTGTGAACACCTTCCGGTTGATACCTGGTTGAATGACAGACAGAGTTATAGCCAAATCTGGCGTTTAAGCAAGCAGCAAGTTTCCGGGGAAGGAATAGCATATTTGTCGACAGACAAGGGATTCGCCGCAGTCAGGGGAACCAGTGAGGGTGCGGCAGTATTGAGAAATAATCCAGGCTGGAATAATATCCATTGATGAAAAAGGAGTATCACCATGAAAAAAATCGTTACCGCCATCCTTACCATTACCGCACTTGGTTTTGGCATCCAGCCTGCGATTGCCGGGGTAAGCGCCGTCAAAATCTTCAAGCAAAGGTGCGCCATGTGCCATAGCCTGGACCAAAAGAAGGTCGGCCCTGCATTCATCCACATGAGTACGGATCCGGAAGTTCTGAAAACCACCATTACCAACGGTCGCAATATCATGCCAAAATTCGGCGGTAAACTTTCAGCCACGGAAATTGATACCATGGTAAGTTATATCCGGTCGATTCACGCCAAATAAAATAGCCCGGGCTATTCCGGGATCGCGGACCGTTGAGGCATCTGTTTCACTACCGTGGGCCAGTATATCGCGCGCTTATGCGCGATAAATCGTACCATGGCGGACGTACCATGGCGGACATGGCCTTCTTTTCCGCAAAGCCCCTTGCAAACAAGCCATCCTCTCCGTATAGTGCCGCGCTCGCCGCCAGGGAGAATTCATCCCGCGCGGCAAAATATTACTCGCTCCGGATGCGCATTCATTCCGGAGCAGAAATACCGAGAGAGGCGCCGTGTATTACGAAACCATTTTTATCGTCAACCCTGACGTTTCCCAGGAAAACACCGAAGCTCTGACAGACGCTCTGGTCAAGCGCGTTGAAAAGGCCAGTGGCCGTATCGTCAAGCGTGAATACTGGGGTTCACGCCCGCTAGCCTACCAGATTGCCAAACGCAAACGCGGCCATTACACGCTGCTGATCACCGATGGCGAAGCCGCCGCCATGCAAACACTGGAAGAAGGACTGCGCCTGGAAGAACGTGTCCTGCGTTTTTTGACCACCCGTTTGCGGGAACTTTCCGATGAACCGTCGCCGCTACTGCGCCGCCGAAGCAAAACCGAAGACAAGCCCGTGGAAGACAAACCCGTGGAAGACAAACCCGTGGAGGACAAACCGGTGGAAGACAAGCCGGCGGAAAGCAAACCGGTGGAAGACAAGCCGGCGGAAAGCAAACCGGTGGAAGAAAAGGCTGTAGAAGAGA
>CAYOUW010000002.1:19090-41923 GCA_964407235.1 uncultured Zetaproteobacteria bacterium
GTGGAAGACAAGCCGGCGGAAAGCAAACCGGTGGAAGAAAAGGCTGTAGAAGAGAAAACTGAATCCACGGCTGCGTCAGCGGCGGAACCGGAACCGGCGGAAGACAAACCTGCCGAACAGAATGCGGCGGCAGAGGCGTCGGGAGATGCCGCGGCCTGAAGAAAATCAGGTTCGCTTACAGGGTGTATTAACGGAGGTACGCGAACGGTGGACCCCCGACGGAAGTCGGGCTTCGATTGCTTCACTGGTGATTGTTCGACCCAACCTGGGCGCTGCGCGGGCCACAAGCGAAACCAGCCAACCGATCCCCTTGCGGGCGACAGGCAATGAAGCGCGGAACATTACGCAACACGAAGGCCGCACGGTGGACATAGAGGGAAGACTTCGGCGGCGCTATTATAGCCGCGAAGGTGAATCCCGCTGGGGTCAGGTGGAAGTCTGGGTGGACCATTGCAAGCTCGTAACCTGAACGATTCATGAACAGTTCAGGATAAGTTCTCAGGAGGTATGAAAATGGCCGAAGAGCCTGTAAAGACAACTGAAACAACAGCCAGAAGCGCAACACCGCAGAGTGCGGATCGTCCTGCGAACGGGCCACGTGGAGAACGCCGCAGCGATGACCGCCGTCCCCCGCCACGCCGCCCCCGCTATCCGCGCAAACGCAAGTTCTGCAAGTTCTGTGCCGATACCAGCATCCGGATCGATCACAAGAATCCGGATTTGTTGAAGCAGTTCATTACGGACCGCTATAAAATTTTACCATCGCGCGTGACCGGAACCTGCGCCAAGCACCAGCGTGCATTGACGGGAGCAGTAAAACGCGCCCGCAACCTGGCGCTCATTCCGTTTACGCCACTGCATCACGATTGATGGCGCAAGCGGTTTGCTCTTCCCGTTATGCTAACCCGCTCTTCAGCGATCCGTTGACCAATCGCGATGCAAGGAAGACGTGCACGCCACGCCTTGTTCCACCCCATCCGGAAGGGCTCTGAAGAACAATTGATACGTGAGCGCGGGGCTTGCCGGTTTACCTTGTGGACACCTTGTTCCGTGGACGATTGATAATACAAACTGTGATGGTGTGGGTAAAATAATATGACGCAGGAAATACGCATCATGCCACCGGCGATCGAATGGGTGTTAACCCACCGTATGCCGTGCGCGCTGTTGGCCGTATTGACGTTTGGCATGGGGTTGTGGCTTGCGGGAACGGCATTTTCCATCCCGCTCCTGGCGCTACACCTGCTGACACCGGCGCTGTTCGCCCTGGTTACGCTGGGTGGCGGCATGGTGTTTGGAATACAGGTGGCGGCGCTGGCCGCCGTATTGGTAAGCCTTGCCGCATATGCATCACTGGATCCGGGGATTATATTGTTGACGCTGTACGGCTTGCTTCCCATTCTGGCGGCAGCCAGCCTGAACAGACCGGGCGGCATGTCTAAAAGTGCGCAGTATCTGGCCATCGGTCTGGGGGCAGGCATGCTGGTAACCCTGATTACGGGTGCGGTAAGTGATGATATAACGGCCAGGGAGTTTGTCGGACGAGGGTTATCGCCCCTGTTTGGCGCCATGCGGGAACAACAGGAAGTGGATGCGGAACTGCTTGATCGCATCCGGAACGTAACCGTATGGATATTCCCCGGCCTCATGGCACTGAGCCTGTGGGCCATCTGGTGGGGCAATGTACTACTGGCGCGTAGTATTGCCACATATTACGGATTCTTCCGGGGTGATACGCAGCCGATCAGCGCCTTACGGCTGAGCCCGAAGATTGCGTACCTGTTTCTGGCGCTCTCGGGCGCGGGCGCGATAACGCAGGGAACGGTACAGTATCTTACGTTCAATGCGGGTCTGTTGCTCGCCGGACTGCTGTCCGCTCAGGGGCTGGCCGTCGTGTATACATGGCTACGGATGCGGCGGATGCAAATGATCGCGATGCTGGTGTACGTCGTACTGTTGATACAGCCGGTGATGGTATTACCCTTCACCATAATAGGATTGTTTGATATCTGGTTTGATTACCGCCGGAACATGAAACCGGCAAAGAGAGGGCAATAATGCAGTTAATTCTTCTGGAACGTGTTGAAAGACTTGGAAATGTCGGTGATGAAGTCACCGTCAAGCCTGGCTATGGACGCAACTTCCTGCTGCCGCTGGGTAAGGCTGAACTGGCCAATGATGCCAATCGCAAGGTATTTGAACGCCGCCGCCATCAACTTGAACAGGCGCAGCATAGCGCACTGGAGCGTGCGCAGGCGTTGGCCGAAAAACTGGCCGATTTAAGCCTGTCCATTATCCGCGCCACATCGGACGGCGAACATTTGTATGGCTCGGTCTCCACGCATGATCTGGCTGACCTGTTGCACGAAGCCGGACATGAGGTGGAACGGCGTCAGGTTATTCTCGGCGATGCCATCAAGGTAGTGGGCCAACACGCCTTCCGTATACGTTTGCACCCGGACGTCATCGCCAATCTCACCCTGACAGTTGAATCCGAAAACGTGTGACCCAAAAGATTACCCCCTCCATCCGGGAACGCGTTCCGCCGCATGCACTCGATGCCGAGCTTGCGGTGCTGGGGGGAATTATGCTGGATCCCGAGGCGCTGCAACGACTGGAAGGAAGCCTTCTTCCTGAACATTTTTATGCCGAACGTCATCGCCTGATTTTCAATGCCATGCAAGAGCTGGCTGGCAAGGGCCAGCCCGTGGATGCGCTCACCGTCAAGGATTATCTGGAGCAGCGCAACCAACTGGATTCCTGCGGCGGCGAGACTTATCTCGGTGAGTTAATCAGCGCCATCCCCACCGCCGCCAACGTCAATCATTATGGCCATATCGTGCAGGAACGCGCCGTGCTGCGTGAATTGCTGAATGTATGTTCCAGGGTTGCGCAGAATGTTTATGAGAAACCGGGTCTGGATGTCGGCGAACATCTGGACAGGGCTGAAATGGATGTGTTGGCCGTAGCCGAGAAGTTCAGCGGCACGCGTCCGACCTTCAGTAAAATGAGCGATCTGATGGTGGAAGGCTATCATCAACTGGAAAAGCGCTATGCTGAAAAAAAAGCCATTACCGGCATCCCTACCGGCTTTGCCGATCTGGACGAAATCACATCGGGAATGCAGCGTAGCGATCTCCTCATCATTGCCGGACGTCCCAGCATGGGTAAAACAGCCTTTGCCATGAACCTCGCCCGCAATGCCGCCATGGAAACCGAAGGGGCCAGGGCCGTGGCGGTGTTTTCCCTGGAAATGTCCTGCCAACAAATCGCCCTGCGAATGCTGGCCAGCGAAGCCCGTGTCAACATGAAGCTGCTGCGCACCGGACGGTTCTCCGCCGAAGACTGGCGCAAGCTCGCCGCGCATTCCGGCGCTTTAGCCGAATCGCCCATCTTCATTGACGATACGCCGGCCATCTCCGTGCTCGAATTGCGCTCCAAATGCCGTCGCCTGAAAAAAGAGGCGGGAGGCCTTGATCTGGTGATTATCGATTACCTGCAATTAATGAGCGGACGCGCCAATGCCGAACGGCGGGAACAGGAAATAAGTGAAATCACGCGCTCACTCAAGGGCCTGGCCAAGGAACTGGACGTGCCGGTCATCGCCCTGTCCCAGCTCAACCGATCTCTGGAATCCCGCGCTGATAAACGGCCGATGATGTCCGATTTACGCGAATCGGGCGCAATTGAACAGGACGCGGATGTCATTGCATTCATTTACCGTGATGAGGTCTACAATAAAAAACCCGAGAATGAGGGCTTGGCCGAAGTGATTATCGCCAAACAACGGAATGGTCCCACGGGCGCCATAAGCCTTACATTTCTGCATGAATACACCCGTTTTGAGAGCCACGCTTCACGCGCGGGCTTTGACGATTAAGCGACGGTAGGCGAAACTCGCGGCATGAGCCGTCCCGCCGTCGCCACCATTCATCTTGGCCATTTACGCCATAACTACCGCATACTGAAAGAAAAAGCGAAAAATGCCATGGTGATGGCCGTCGTCAAGGCCAATGCTTATGGACATGGACTGGATGTGATCGCGCCTGCCCTGCGGGACGAAGGCTGCCTGTCTTTTGCCGTCACGGATGCCGAAGAAGGTTTGCGGCTGCGGCGGATTTTAGGGTGGGAGCCCGATATTGTGATTCTTTCCGGCATTTTTGACCGGGAGGATGCCGGTTTTTGCTCGGAAGCCCGCCTTGTTCCGGTTGTAAACGAACGACGGCAAATCCATAGACTCGGAAGTATTTCATTCGCGGGCCACGTATGGCTGAAGGTGGATACGGGAATGCGCAGGCTGGGCTGTGAAGATGTGGTGCAAACATTCACAGCCTGCCGGGATCAGGGAATTGGCATTGCGGGTATCATGAGCCATTTGGCCTGCGCCGACATACCGGATCACCCGCTTAACCGCCAGCAGGCCAAAGCATTCCGCCAATATCTGACGACCCTGCCCGAGCCTGTGCCTGCATCCCTCCTGAATAGCGCCGGACTTGTGACGATGCGGGAATATGTAATGGATGCGGTACGCCCCGGCATTGCGCTATATGGCGCGGAACCGGTAAGAAACCGTCCGCTTGGTCTAAAACCTGTGATGCAACTGACCGGTCGTGTCATGCAGATTCGCACCGTGTGCAAGGGAGAAAGTGTCTCCTATGGTGCGGCGTTTACTGCTCCGGGGGATATGCGCATTGCTGTTGCCGCATTTGGTTATGCGGACGGCTTGCCGCGCAGCCTTTCCAATTGCGGTATGGCTCTGGCTACGAATAAACAGGACAAAGATGGCATGCTCCCCCTTGTAGGCCGAGTATGCATGGATTACTGCCTTCTGGACGCCAGCCATGCGTCCCTCGCCGCCGATGATACCGTGGAGTTCTGGGGAAGCGCCATACCAGCCGTGGAAGTAGCGCGGCAGGCAAAAACCATTGCATATGAGCTGTTTACCGGGGTGGGAAATCGTGTCATGCGCAAGACGGTAACGTGAAATTTCTTCAGGGTATCGGTGGCCTGCTGGAGGCGGCGTTCATGCACTCCGGCGCGTATGTCAGCACTCTGTTGAAAGTGGTTCGCAACATGGGCACTCCACCGCGGTATCCGGGGCTGCTTCTGCAACAGGCAGAGGAAGTCGGCGTACAATCATTGCCAGTCGTATTATTGACCGCCCTGTTCACCGGCATGGTGCTGGCCCTGCAGTCCTATATCGGATTCCACCGTTTTGGTGCGCAAAGTATGGTGGCGACGGTCGTATCCCTGTCGATGTTGCGCGAACTGGGGCCTGTGCTGGTGGGCCTGATGGTGGCTGGCCGGGTTGGCGCCTCATTCGCCGCCGAACTGGGCACGATGCGTGTGACCGAACAGATTGACGCCTTGTGGACGCTTTCCACGGATCCCTTCCGTTACCTCATCATGCCCCGTTTTTTTGCGGCAGTGCTCATGATGCCTTTGCTGGTGGCGCTGGCGGACGCCATCGGCATGTTCGGCGGATATATTATCAGCGTATCCTTTCTTGACCAGACGCCTGCCGTGTATATCGAAAATTCAACCATGTTTCTTGAACTGAGTGATCTGTATTCAGGACTGGTCAAAGCAGCGGTTTTTGGCGGTATTATCGGTATTGTAAGCTGTTCGGAAGGATTCAATTGCAGCGGCGGCGCGCGGGGCGTGGGGCGCGCAACCACCCGAGCTGTGGTGGTCAGCGCCATGAGTATTCTGGTTTTCGACTACATCATCACGGCATGGATGTTCCGATGAGCATGCCAAAAATCCAGGTCTGTAACGTAAGGAAGCGCTTCAGCGGCAAGGCGGTGCTTGATGGCATCAGCCTGGACGTGATGCCCGGAGAATCCATGGTGATTATCGGTCTTTCCGGTGCTGGCAAGAGCGTGCTGATGAAATGCATCCTCGGGTTGATCAAACCGGATGAAGGTCAGATACTGGTGGACGGAGAAGACTGGTGCACCCTGCCCGAAAGAGAGCAACTGGAACGCATGCGGCGTATCGGCATGGTATTTCAGGGTTCCGCCCTGTTTGACTCGTTACCGGTCTGGGAAAATGTCGCATTTGCCCTGCTGCGGCAGGGCGTGAGCAAAAAAGAAGCGAGAAAACGGGCCAGCCATGTACTGGAGATGGTTGGACTTCCAGGTACGGAAGATGTCATGCCAGCCGAACTTTCCGGCGGCATGACCAGGCGCGCCGGATTTGCACGCGCCATTTGCCACAAACCGGAAATGGTATTTTACGATGAACCGCTGGCGGGACTGGACCCCATTATGGCCGATGCCATCACCCAGCTTATGCTGCGGCTGCATGGAGAATTCCAGGTCACTTCGTTCACCATTGCGCACAATATGCAGCTTGCCCGGCGCTTTGGCGATCACATTGCCATGCTGATGGATGGTAAAATTCATCGGATTTTGTCGCCCAATGAGCTAGACTCGTGTCAGGATCCTGTGGTTCGCCAGTTTGTCGAAGGCCGGGCCGAGGGGCCGATTCGTGTGTTGGAGAGATAAATGGTAAGAAATTTATGAGACAGGGCAAGAAGAGGATCATGCCATGAATGCACAAGCCAGACTGGGGGCTTTTGTCCTGATTGGCGTACTGGTGCTGGGCCTGCTGAGCGTCAGGATTGGCCGGATTCACCTGTTCGGCAATAACGGAACAATCGTAGAGGCTCTGTTTAACAATGTAAGTGGTCTGGCGGATCAAACGCCGGTGCGCATGGCGGGCGTCCGGATCGGCAGCGTGGCGTCCATTGCGCTGGAGGATAACCGCGCCCTTGTGCGCATACACCTCAAACCGGGCATCACGCTCCCCGCTTCCACGCGCGCATCACTTTCCGGCAGCGGTCTTATGGGTGAGAAGTTCATTGCCCTGAATGCAAATCCGAATGATACAAAACCGTTACCGCCGGGAACGCGAATCCCTACGATACCAAGCGGCAACCTGAACATGCTGATTGCCAGGGCCGGCTCCACCGCCAACGATATCCATCAACTCACGACCATGGGCAAACACGCCATCAATACCCTCGCGGTTATGCTGAACGAGAACCGCAAAAATTTTCACAACACCCTCCATAACCTCAGTCATGTCAGCGGTTCCATGGAAAAAGATTTGCCGAACGCACTGAATAGTGCGCGGCGCGCATTCAACCGTTTGGCCCAATCGGCGGGCGCTGGCAAAGATTTCTTCAATGAAGGAAAAAAATCCTTTGATAACCTTGATGGACTGCTGGTGGGCAACCGTGAGAATCTTTACCGTATGGTTTTTGCATTCCGCAAGGCAGCGGAAAATCTGGAGGCATTGTCTGATAATCTCCGCCGAAATCCGTGGAAACTGATGATCAGACAAAAGGAAGTGCCACCTTCTCCACGCGCCAAACAGAGAAAAATGGAGGAGATGATGCTTTCCACGGGTCAAATGGGCCTTGCTCCCTCGCGGTGGTAACCCCCCTCCCCTGCCCCTCCGCCCGCAACCGTCACAGTAATGCATGAATGATGAAGCCTTGCGAAGTCATCATGAATAGCGCATCCAAAGCGATTTTTCTCGTCTGTCTGTGCCTGATACCGGCGGCGGGTCGGGCTGAAACATATTTTCAGGCAGCACAGCGTTTTCTCGAAGAAGGCCATGAAACTGAAGCGCGGCGGGCGCTGGCGCGGGAGATAAAACTTCGCCCCGGAAACCTGGAAGCGCGCTACGACCTTGCCGTGCTGCTCATGCGTATCGGCCACCGGGAAGAGGCCGCCCGCCTGTATCAGGAAAACATGAAGCACGGCTGGTATCTGCCTGCCGTTGCCAATCTGAGCGCTATTTATCTTCAGCAGGGCAGGCGTCAATCCGCCATCCGATTGCTTGAAAGGGCCACCCGGAAATTTCGTTCAGAAGCCGTTCCCTGGTACCTGCTGGCCTCCATTGCCGAACAACAGAAACAGTTCAAAAAAGCAAATGAATATTATCAGAGGTCGCTCGAAGCAGACCACAAGAATGGTTTTGCCCACATCCGTTACGCCCGGTTTCTGGCAAGCCGTCATCGCCTGCAACTCGCCATCATTCATGCCAAACGCGCCGTACGCCTGTTACCCGAATGCGCGCCATGTTTTAACATCGAAGGCGATATTCTGCGTCAGAATCATGAGATGAAACGGGCGCTTGCCGCCTATCAGAAAGCCGCATCCCTGTCGCCCGGCCGCACCATCCGGCTGAAAATTATTGCCATGCTGGATACGCTTGGCGAGCATCAACGCGCCAACACGATGAAACAGGCCATGAAAGCCGAGCAGGGAAAGCCTGTCCCATGAGTTCGCCTCCTCTACCGTTTCACACCTCCACACCGGGCTCGCTCGGCGTGGAAATGGAGTGGCTAACCGTGGATGCCGGCGATGGCGCACAGGTCCCGGCCGCACCAAAGCTCCTCTCACGCATTCAGGCAACCCCGCGTATCAAACCGGAGCTGTTCACCTCGACCATCGAAATCAATACGGACATTCATACCGGAACAGCGGATTGCATTGCCGAACTGGAAGCGCTGCATCAACGGGTCAGCGCCCTGCTTGCCGAACAACATGCGGCCCTGCTTTCCAGCGGAACCCATCCCTTCTCCCGCTGGCAGGATCAGACAGTCAGTGATGACGCACGCTACCACCGTCTGGTTGATCGTCTGTGCTGGATAGCACGGCGTTTCAATATTTTTGGCATCCATGTGCATATCGGCATGCCAGGTGGCGACGATTGTATTGCCGCGCTCAACCATTTACTGCCTGTCATGCCTGTTTTTCTTGCGATCTCGGCCAATTCGCCGTACTGGACGGGGCACGACACAGGCTTGTCATCCTGCCGCATCAAAATTTTCGAGGGCTTAAGCCAGGGCGGAATGCCGTTCTACTTTGAAGACTGGCGGGATTTTGAACATTGCACGCACCGCCTGATGATAACCGGAAGCATTGATTCGGTACGCGATATCTGGTGGGAAATGCGCCCGCACCCGGACTTCGGCACTCTGGAAATCCGGATCGGCGACATGCCCGCGACGAAAGGTGATACCGCGGCTTATGTTGCTTATGTACGCGCCGAAGCCATGGCTGCGGCGCATGCGGGAACACGCGCCCGCGTACATCCGTCACTGATTCGGGAAAACCGCTGGCGCGCATGCCGCTATGGCATCAACGCAACCATGATCGCGCCGGAAACAGAGGATCTCGTGCCGGTGCTGGACTGGATTGAAGAAAGGCTGGACATCCTTCCCGGACAAGGATCCGAAACAGCGGATATTGAGATCGTTCGGAAACAACTGGAACATTGGCGAAAGCGTGGGGACGGCGCGGACCGTCAGCGCCGCATCCGGCAGAGATATCCGGGCCGGGATGACATGATTGGGCGAATGCGGCAGGATGGATGGAATGATGCGGGCTTCATTATTCCCGACTAAAACCCCTTCCATGGACCGCGACAGTTTAATGGATCACGTTGCGGCGATGATGCCGGACGTCATTGCCTTAAGACGCCATTTACACGCTCATCCCGAAATCTCCGGCCATGAAGAAGAGACTGCCTCCCATGTCGCCAGGCTGCTTGAGAACAAAGGTATTCCCGTACAATCCGGTATCGGTGGTTCCGGACTGCTTGCGTCTATCAGGGTGTCGGAAGACAAGCCATGGATCGCCCTCAGAGCGGACATGGATGCCCTGCCTGTTCAGGACGGCAAAAACTGTGATTATACGTCAACGGCGAAAGGCGTCGCCCACGCCTGCGGCCACGATGCGCATACGGCCATGCTTTATGGCGCTATCGGCATACTGCACGATATGCGGGACAGGTTGCCTTTTAATATCGCCTGTATCTTTCAGCCGGCGGAAGAGAGTGCGGCCGGCGCCCGCGCGATGCTGGATGATGGCGTATTCGATGCCATTTCTCCCGTACGCATTCATGCATTGCACGTTTACCCCTATCTGCCGGCCGGAAGCATCGGCTTGAAGGACGGCGTCATGTGCGCCGCGGCGGACCTGTTTGATGTGGAAATCGAGGGAAGAGGCGGGCACGCCGCCCGTCCGCACGAATGCGTTGATGTGATCCTGATCGCCAGTCATATCATTCAGGCCCTGAACCATATCGTCAGCCGCCGCATCAATCCTTTGAATCCGGCTGTGCTGACCATCAGCCAGATTCATGCGGGCAATGCGGCCAATGTCATCCCCGGCTGCGCCCGCTTTTCCGGTACGGTGCGCTCGCTGCATCCGGACGCCCATGAAGAAATCCGTCAGCGCATGGACCGGATTATCCGGCAGACGGCGGAAACATGGGGCGCCACAGCCCGCTTTCACATGCGTCAGGCCATCCCCGTCTTACGCAACGACGTACGAATCATGCGGATGGTGCGCGCCAGGCTGGCGCAATATATGCCGGATACGCCCGTGGTTGAAATAGAGGACCCTTCTATGGGAGGAGAGGATTTTGCCGAGTTTCTGGAACACATACCGGGGACGCTCCTGCGCCTGGGAACAGGTGGGACGCCGGCTACCCGTTATCCCCTGCATCATCCCTGCTTTGATGTGGACGAGTCCGCCCTGCCCACTGGCGTGGCTGCGCTGACATGCCTGTGTCTGGAATGAACCGGTCCCAACCTGGATTATTCATCAATACTTCGCCTTAAGTCTTGCATTGGATCGCGGCGATCCCTATAACGTCCTTATGTTACGTATATTCTTCCTTCTCTTTATTACCCTTCCATTACTGGAGTTGTACGTGCTCATTCGGGTAGGAAGCGATATCGGCGGTCTCAATACCATCGCCCTGTGTCTTCTGACGGCTTTTATTGGCGGCGTGCTGATTCGCCGACAGGGGCTGAGGATCCTGATAGACGCCCGGAAACGCATGGCTGCGGGCGACCTCCCCGCCGAGCATGCATTTCACGGCATTTTGTTGACACTGGCCGGCATTTTGCTCTTTACGCCGGGATTTATCACCGATTTCGCGGGATTTCTGTTACTATTCCCGCCAATGAGGCGGTGGCTGATTCATCGCTTCCTTCTCGCCAACCTGATCCGGTCTGGCCAAACAGGATCGGATATCATTGATGTGAAAATTATCGGACCCGGAAAACGTGATCGTTGACGAAAGCCGGTCATTTCCGGCAGCATCCATCCGTTCGTGAATCATCCGTTCGTGAATCCCCACCGCAATTAAAAAGGAGACATCATGCAAGCATACGCCCAATCCACTGCCAATACCGATGCCCGCATCACTTTTCTGGGCCGCACTTATGCCATGCTGACGTTGTGCATCGCCGCCGGAAGTATCGGCGCTTATGCCAGCCAGGGGTTGGCATTTCCCTATCAGCACCCGTGGATGATGCTGTTCGTCATGATGGGTGGCATTTTTGCCGTGCAGAAACTGCGCCACACTCCGGTCGTCAATGTGATTGCCCTGCTTGGCTTCGGCGCCATTACCGGCATGAGCATCGCCCCTCTGGTCAGCATGGTGGCTGCCAAGTCGGGCATGCTGGTGACGCAGGCGTTCATGACCGCTGCCGTGGCCTTTGTTGCATTGACAGCATACACCTTTGCTTCAAAAAAGGATTTTTCGTTTCTCAAGGGCTTTGTGTGGACGGGTCTTGTGGCTCTGATCGTGCTGGGACTGTCAAACTATTTCTTTTTTGAATCCGGCACGCTCGTACTTGCCACTTCGGGCATTGGGGTCCTGGTATTCTCCGCTTTTATCCTGTACGACACATCCAGCGTTCTGCGACAGTATCCCAATGATGAATACATCTCCGCGGCTCTGACACTATACCTGGATGTATTCCTGCTATTCGAGAATCTTCTGGCGCTGTTTGGTATACTGGGCGACGATTAAGGAGCTGTAAAGAAATAACATGGCATCCTCCGCGGGGGAACGGATTTATTCGTAGGAGAAAATTAGCCGCCGGATGTCATCTTCCGACACATCTTCGGCAATAAATGCATCGCCGATACCGTGCAACAACACAAAGCGAATGCGACTGCCCACGTTTTTTTTGTCATGTCCCATCGCATCCAGCCATGCATCCGATGCGAAGGACGGGACGTTAACGGGTAAACCGGTCTGGTTGTACAGATCCCGGATCCGATCCTCCAGCCCTCGCGCAGCATGGCCCGACTGCTCGGACAAACGGGCCGCCATCAATGTGCCCAGCGCCACACCTTCGCCATGCAGGTATTCCGTATAATGTGTCATGGCTTCAATCGCATGGCCAAACGTATGACCCAGATTGAGTAGCGCGCGCAAGCCCTGCTCCGTTTCATCGGCCACCACCATCTCGGCTTTATGCCTGCATGAGGTAAGGATAACCTCGGAGACTGTGGCTGCATCCAGCGCCAGCAAGGCATCCATGCTCGCGCTCAGCCTGTCGTAGAAGGCTGCATCCCGAATCAGGCCATATTTGATGGCCTCGGCGATTCCCGCCCGCAGTTCACGCGGCTTCAATGTCTGCAACACATGGGGATCAACCCAAACCAGGCGCGGCTGATAGAACGCGCCAATCATATTCTTGCCGTGCGCATGATTCACTGCCGTTTTGCCGCCGACACTGGAGTCAACTTGCGCCAACAACGTGGTCGGAACCTGCACATAAGGCACGCCGCGGCGATAACAGGCAGCCGCAAAGCCGGCCATGTCGCCCACCACGCCGCCACCCAGCGCAAGCACCGGTTCGTTACGCGACAGGCGCGCCTGCATGAAGGCATCCAGTATCGCGCTCCACACAGGAATAGTCTTGTACTTCTCGCCGTCGGGAAGGATGTAGTCGTCGCTGTTCCAGCCGTTTTCGCCAAGGCTCCGTTTCACCCGTTCCAGATAGAGTGGCGCAACCACCTCGTTGCTGACGACCATGCAATGCGCGGAAGCGGGAAAGAGGGCGCGTACGGCCGCGCCAATACCATCCAGGCAAGCGACTTCAATATGAATATCGTAGGAACGCACGCCCAAATCAACGCGATACGCACAGGAGTCCGATACCTGATGATTCATCAATCGTCCAGGTTCACTGAACTCCTGGCCAGTTTGGTCGCCCCTCCCGGCTTACTCTCCAGTATCTTTGGGGTCAGAAAGATCAGCAATTCCTTTTTTTCGTCTTTCCTGAATTTCTTCTTAAACAGCCAGCTAAGAATTGGAATCCGCATGAAGCCCGGAACTCCGTTGATCGTCTTCTGCCGATCTCGCGTATAAATTCCGCCAATCACAATCGTCTCGCCGTTATCCATAAAAATATCCGTTTCGATTGTCTTTGTATTGATAATGGGATTACCTCCTACCGATGAATTCGCAGGCGCATCCTTGGTAACCAGAACATGCAGAAGCAGACTGTTCTTCGCCGTAATCTGCGGGGTTATCTCCAGACCCAACGTGGCCTTTTTGAAGATGATATTCGTACCGTTCTGACTTACGGTCAGGAATGGAATCGTACTACCCTGGCTGATAGTCGCCTTCTTCAAATTCGTCGTCACAACACGCGGGCTGGAAACAATCTTGATCTGATCATCCGCTTCTGCCGCTGAAAGCTCCAGATCCAGGTTAAAGGCATTGCTCAGCGCTCCCAAAGCCAGCCCGATCTGCCCGCCTGCGCCGGAACGTACCGCTGCCGGCAAATCTACCAGGAATCCACCCGGATTCGCGCCTGTGTTCGGATTTAATGGATCCTGAACGCTGCTTCCCAGTGTATTCCGGACCGCGCCGCTTCCCCCGTTCACCTCGCCCCCCCAGCGGACACCCAGGTCACGTGAGAAAGAATTGCTGGCCTCGATAATCCGGGCCGAAATCAATACCTGCTTCTCCGGCCGGTCAATCCTTGCAATAAGCCGCTTGATATTATTGATAACCATCTGCGTATCATGAATAATCAAAGTATTGGTGCGTTCATCCACCAAAATGCTTCCACGAGCGCTGGACAAACCAAGACCGCTTGACAACGCCCCCGTACCCGCCGCACCCGAGGTTTTCGCGCTGCTTTTGGTCCCTGCCAGCATCTGCTTGATATCGGTCACCTTGGCAAAACTCAAGGATATAAACTCGGTAACAAGCGGTTCAAGATTCGCTGTGGTTTTCTTCGCTTTCAAACGCGCATCGTTCTCGGCCTGCAGCACGCTTAACGGCGCAATACGCATGACATTACCCTGCCGCACCTCGCCCAGACCGCGCGCGGATAAAATCAAATCCAGCGCCTGATCCCAGGGAACATTCACCAGGTGCATGGTCAGCGTGCCTTTCACGTCATCGGACATGATAATATTCAGGTTACTCATTTCCGCGATCAATTTAAGCGCATTCTGGATTTCGATATCCTTGAAATCAAACGTCACCTTCCGGCCGGTGTAAGTGAACTTTCCACCATTCTCCATGCCGCTGCGTGCTGCGGCAATATCCTTCGGCATCAGCGTGAGCGTTAGCACGTTACCCTGCTGGAAGGAGGATACGTCCACCTTTTCCCGCAAGCGAGCGACGATACGAACCTGCCCGTCGACCGTATAAGCATCCACCTGTTTGATCGGGCCCGGAAAATCCCGCACATCCTGCGTGCGTTGCTGCCCGGCAGCCAGGGATGCTTTCTTGATATCCAGCACCACATTGCCCTTTTTCTCATAGATGTTCACAATGGGATTGGGTACATTCGTACGAATTTGCAGGTGTGCTACGCGGTCATCCGGCTGAAAGTGAACCCCCTCAACCTGCACGACAGCCGCCTTCCGCCTGGCCGTAACGTCTCCAAATTGCACCACCAGCCGCTTCCCGCTGGCATCAATCTGGTAATCTTCCTTCCCGCCCTTAACCAGATCCACGACCAGACGCACGCGACCCCTGGCATGCCCCACCGTCACATTACGAATTCTTTGCGTCGCAACGGCATAATGTTCCTTGGGCAGCATGGAGGTTGCGCCCCAGAAATCCAGAATCATGGTACGTCCCTGATTGGTAACAAAGACATCGTGGTTGGCATTCATGTGGTCGCCGCGCACAATCAGATCGGTAACCGGACCACGATCCCGAATGTTAATGTCCTTCAATACCGCGGCCGCTCCGTTCTTTTTCGCTGTCATGGCCATCGCTGAAAAATGCAGTATAAGGTTATGGCCCTTTTCATCCACCCTGTAGGTCAGCGCACGATCCATCCCGATTTCAAGCCGTACGCCAGCGGCGGAAACCACCGGAAAGACGCTATTGACGCCCGGATAGTCGTTATGCAACGGTTCCAGACCCTTCTTCAGCGAAGCGCCGGGAAGGCTTACCACCAACCGCGAAGGCGCTGTCAGGTCGAATAACTCATAACTCAGCGGCGCATCCGCCCGAATCGTCACCACATCGCCATCGGATAGCTTTTGCAGGCTGATGCCATCCACCTGAACAGCCTGAGCGACAAACGGCGCCAGGAAGACGGCCAGAGCCAAACAGGCTGTTACCGCGTAGCGCTTACACATCGCATTCCACCCATCGATTTGTATGCTGATTTGCATGATTCACCTCCCTGCATCGCTAGCGTCTTCCCTTACGACGAAAATTTTTCTTTCCGGTTGCAACCTCGATAAAGCGGTAAGTCACGGCCTTCCCCGTTACGGTCAACGGGCCTCCGGCCCCGGACTGTTTCAACGCCAGGCTCTTCACATCCACAATACGGGGCATTTGCCCCACACGCTTAAGAAATGCCAGCAATTGCCGATAAGTCCCCGTCACACTGAAATCCACGGGAACTTCGGCATAAAATTGCTTGTTCACTTCTCCGCCCGGCTTAAACAGTGAGAATTCCAGGCCGGAATTCTTGCCGGCGCGAGTAACCCCTTCCAGCAAATCAGGAATCTGGGATTTCCTGGGCAGCATATTCAGTGCCACTTTCAATTGCTTCTGCAATTTGGCGAATTCCTTTTTCTTGCGCGGCAAATCCCTGGCAATTCTCATGTTACGGGCAAAAATCCGTTGTTGCTGATCCACATTCCGCCGCACCTGAGCAATCGTATCCTGCATTGGCATCCAACTCAGATAAAGATATGCGGCAAGAATCAGGACAAAACCAACCGCTAACACCGCCGCTTTTTGCCACAATGGGAAAGGCAGAATCGGACGCAGCACTTCAAGCTGACTGAAATTCAATGAGCCGGGCATTACGACCGTTTACTCCCGGACGGTTTGGCGGCCGGAACCGGGGGGATCACCCGCCGCATCTTCAGAGAGAATCGGCGCACCGGCACCTCACCAACCTTTTCCCGCCGAATCACCTGTAGATTCACACCGGTCAATGTCTTTTCATGATCCAGCGCACGCATGAAATTGGCCACCGCCTTGTTACTCTCGCCCAGGCCGTTTAATTCAAGGCTGCCACCTGAATCCTTAACATCGATCAGCCATACATTCTCCGGAATAGCACGGGATAGCGCCAATAACGTGTCCAAGCTGCGAAAACGCCCGTTCTGTAACTCATCCACCAGAGCCAATTTCCGTTGTACATCCTTTCGTAATTGATCGAGATCCCTTATTTTACCGATCTTTTGATTCAGAGCTTTGTTCTGCGCGCGCAACGACGCCAGATTCCCCTGCACGCCGGCAAGCGTGGAGGAAGCATCGATATGAAGTCCCAGGCTAATGACCGCCGCCAGCCCCGCCACGCCCAATACCGCGGCAATATGCTGCAGTATCCGGCGCTGCCGTCGGGCAGCACGGTAGGGGATGAGATTGATACGAATCATGCGTCAAAGCTCCTGAGCGCAAGACCTGTAGGCACCATCATCATGGGACCAATACGATTCAGATACTCCTGATCAAATTTGCGGCTGGACGCCTTGATAACGGAAAATGGATTTAATACCTGCGCCTCAATGCCCAGCCGTTGCTCCAGTTCCCTGGTGATGCCCGGTATCAGGGCGGCGCCGCCACTCAAAACCAGTTTCCGCACAGGATGTTCCGCATGACTGGCGGCGTAAAAATCCAGCGAACGCACCAGTTCACTGGTCAGCCCCGCATAAAACCCCTCCAGGGCCACCGCCTTGATCTCCGGAAAATTCTCCTGCTTCATTTGATCCGCGGCCTGATAGCTGATGCCATGCGCCTTCTGAATTTCTTCCGTCAAATTATTGCCGCCATAGAACTGGTCGCGCACAAAAGCCATTTGCCCGTTTTGCAGGATATTGATATTAATCAGATTCGCACCGATATTCACCAATGCGTGAGTGCGCACATCCCTGATATCCGTCAATGGCTCAGCGTTCTTCTCTTCAGTCTGATCCGATAATAATTCCGCGGCATTTTCCAGGGTGAATACTGCGCAATCCACGCACCTGGGCGTCAAACCGGCCTCATTCAAGACCAGTTGGTAATCCTCGATCACCTCACGTTTGCAGGCTACCAGCACCACGTCCATCTGCGTCTCGTCTTCCGGCGATCCGCCCAGTATCTGAAAATCCAGATAGACGTCATCAATATCATAAGGAATATGTTGATCCGCTTCGAATTCTATCTGCGCTTCCAGTTCAAATTCACTCATGATCGGAAGGGTTATCGTGCGGATAATCACAGCATTACCGGACACAACAAAGGCGACATTGCGAGTCGAAGGACGAGCCATTTCCATGGCGTCCAGCAGTGCTTGCGATACCGCCATGGAATCAATAATCGTGTTTTCCACAATGGCATCGCGTGGCAGGGGCACCACGGCCATGGATTTCAGATCATAGCCCGAACGGGAACGGGCCAGTTCCACCAGCTTGATACCGGTCGAACTGATATCCACACCCATCAGCCCGTCAGATTTGCTAGAAAAAATAGACACGTTCCCCCCCCCTGAGTTCAAGTCTTACTCGCAGCAATGAATGCAACTTACTTTATATAAAGGGATAAAGTCAAGATTGATCTTATCCTCAAGATCCAACATTGACATACGGCGCATGCCGCAACCCTCTGATCCGTCCGGGATTCCGGAAAATCATTGTTCACCAGAGCCCATCGCGTCCACATTCAATGCCGGTTCCCGGGGTGCCGGCGTGGTAAAATCATGATTTTTCTTATCAGTCCGGTATTATTTTCATCAAGCTGGTAGCCCACCCTTTCGCCCGCTTCCAACACCGTCTGATCTTGCCCGTCTACCGTTATCCCGTGAAGAACATGGTTTGTAGCCAGTCGAAACCTTGCACCGTTGATCACGATTGTGCGCTCCCCCAGGTCCACGCTGTCCACAGTTCCCGTTAATTCCATCATCGGCGTCAACTCAGGCCCGGCTTTGGCAGTAAAAGGCGTCATACAAACCAGCGAGGCGGCAATGCCGGGCATGATCAAAAATATTCTTCTCATCTTCAACTCCTTTTTTATTCCTGAAGCACTATTGCAGACGAATCCACGACTTGCGTCCGCCTGCCGGAAGTCCTAACCCAGCCACGATACTTTTCTTATTCGGACCGCTAAGGATTCGGCTGTTGTTATCGCCAATTGACGGGTTATCAATAATCGTAACACCTCCCAGGCCACCTCTAAATTTGAGGCCGGCAGCCACGATTTTGTCATTTCCGTTGATGACACCATCGCCATTGGCATCATAATTAACCGTAATATAATCCCCGCTATTCACCTTGTTGTCTCCGTTCACGTCAAGCCCGCCCGCGCCCGGCGGGAGATTACCGCCATCAAATGCATTCAGCATCATCAACCAGCCATCGATAGCGCCGGAAGCGCATGGATTACTCGGTGGTATAAAAGTGTTAAAAATAACCTTTCCGGATTTCACAACGGGCATGGTGATAAGCCTTTCACCATGATTGTTGAGCGGTGCGGTATCAGGATCCGTATCAATCAAATCCAGATACCATCCCAACTGCGTGGTCGGCGGCGATCCGGTCGGCAATCCCGGATCGGTATGCCATACCATCTTGTAAAGAGGGCCAAGGAGGTAATTGCTCACCGCGCGCGCCTCCCTCGGCGTAGTCACCTCCTGCAGAATTTTCTGTTGAAGCAGATGATTGCGGCTGAATCCGGCCGGCGGGGCGGTGGTGGTTCCGGGACCCCAGTCTCCCTTGTCCCAAATGCCGTAAACGGTTTGAGTGGGTTGCCCGCTGACGCTTTTGTCTTCCGGTTCAAAATATTTTCCGGTGCCGAAATAAACCATCGATCCAGTCGTCGTTCCGGGCGGGTGATCCAGCACCACATCCATGCCTGCCGTAATCGGCTGCCTTGCGCCATCCGCGGTGGTCGCGGTAAATAACGGCACAGGCGCAGATGTTGGCGAGGCGGTCAGGAGGTAGGCCGAACCCCACTTGCTTGCGTCTGGATCGTTCAGATCAAATTTCCACACATTGCCCTGCAAATCACCGGCATAAACGTAATCGGTGATGGAATCATGATTGGTATCGACAACCACCGGCGACGACAGTCCGTTGGGCGTCTTGTTCGCACTTTGGGCCATGCCCTGCAGGGTATCTATTTTTTTGATGAGTGCGCCTGTTTCGATATCCACAATGTACAAAACAGCATTGCCGGTCACGCTGTCGCCCGCGACGCCGTCTTTAGCGTTATCCACCGTATTGTTGTAGCCGTTACCGAATACCGCGGCCCATTTTCCGTCGTGCATGCGAACAATACGGACCTCGCTAAAAGTGTACCCCAGATCGGCGTCATCCCTGTCGGTAAACTCCCATAGCACCTTGTTGGCGGCCAGCGACGCCTCGGACACAGTATTCGTATCGGTGATATCGAGCGCATAAACACCCTGCCCTCCGGCGCGCAGGGTGCCGACCAGCACCGTATGCCACGCCCCGCCAAAAAACACATCCGCCGCCGTAGATTTTCCATCCACATAATACTTATGGGACAAGTCATAATTGGGAGAAGTTAACCTGTTGAGATTACTGAAAACGGCATTCGGCACATAGGCGAACTTTTCGTTACCCGTGGCTGCGTCAAAGGCATGCAACATGCCGTCATTGGCTCCCGCATACACCATGCTTTGACGGCTACTGTTGCTGGCGGCAAAACTCGAATAGAGACTGCCGTTCTCCGGCGCGTCAATCCCCCAAAAACCGGGATAGCGACTGTTGGGCGGGCCCACAAACAGCGCCTGCGAATGAATAATATCCCCCAGCACGCCCTGGGGCCGCAGACGGAAACCGGGGATACCCGTCTTGCCGCGAAGATAGTTCAGCCTTTCCTGGCCACGAAGCGTCGGCACATCCGGTACGCCCGTATCCGGATCGATATTCAGTGCGCCCTTCTGAGCAGGCGTCAGCGATCCCCGGCGGAATGGCATACCACCCCCGCCTGGCGTTGGATCAAGAGTCACGATCTTGCGTCCGGTATCGAAATTCTGGGCGCTCACCTGCGTCTGGGCATCCCATGCCAAAGCAGACTGTACGCCCGTTGCCAGATCGAGCGGCCTGGATATGATGGTTCCCGTCCATATTCCAGCCTTGAATTCGGGCAGAAAGGTGCTGATCCTGGAACCCACGCTCTGGCCGCTGCGGGATACGCTGGAAGCCGTGCTGGTTCGGCTATTGATATTATTCAGTACGGCGGAAAGTCCGTTGGTGAACTGAACCGGATTCTTGGCGCTAAAGAATGTGCCGCGGCTGTTGAGCGCCGCATGCCACAGATCATCCACCTTGGCTGCCGAAGCCGATCCCGGAAGTGGATTGGACCAGGATTTTGTACCGTTCGTTAATGCCGGCAAATCCGTTGCCGGATTCAGATTGCCCACCACGCCCAGACCCACGGTGAAATTGACCATATGCTGCCAATAAGCCGGATCCAGCGCATTCGGTGGCACCTGATTAGCCAAATCCGGACGCAAATCGTGGCTCCAGAAATACATGGCCACATCCCCCAGCGTGCCCGACCAATCATCCTCGTAGGGATGGACCGGTTTGTATTCAAAAGACGTAGGCGTGGTGATGGATGGCTGCTTTTGACCGTCCACGTTTTTTCTTGCCCCCGAAGTGAATGGATCCCCGCCATTCCACTGACCGTCCGTCATCAGGATGTGGTAGTTCTGGCGACAGGTACTTTGCGGCGAGGTATCCTTGGTTCCCGGCGTATTGCCCCAGGGTCCGCGGTTATCCGAACGTTGAAAATATCTGCCGGCGGAATCCATGGCTCGCCTGAGCGGCGTGCCGGCTTGAGGGATGGTATGGCCATACAACTGATTGAACCAGTTCGTACGATCCGTTCCGGCAAACCGGCGAACCCCGCTAATCAGGGAACTCTTTGACTGCACCCCGTCAATCCTCTTCTTGCCCTGGTTGATAGCGGCAAAACCGACGCGCATATTGCTGCCCTGCGAACCAAACGCCTGGCCAATACCCGCGCGAGCCAGCAGGACGCGCGAACGGTAGTACTGAAACCAGTTGGCAAAATTCCGGATCTCCTGATCGCGCGTACGTACGACGCCGCCGGGGCTGGTAAACGATTTCGAGGAGGACGTGCCGGAAGTGATCCGTACGCGCGTATAACTGGTCCGCAGGTCCCTGTTGCCGCTACCGTCGTAATTGTAATAGGTAATGGGCCAATAGGATAAATTTTTCCATGTGCCGTTGTCTTCCCAATGGTCCGTGTTCCTCGTGTTCCAGAACCACAGCGCGTACTGTGTCTGCTTCGCGGTCAGATCCATCGTACCCACACCGGGCAACACCGGATTATAAAGCGCCTTTTTCGGATCGGCGGGCGCCATGGATGAACCGTCGGCGCTGGACCATGGCGTATAGCTCACATCCGGATTGTAGAAAATAGCATTGTTCGCCGCGCTGCGACCGAAGAAATTATGTAAATTGTCGTCCTGAAAATCCGGCACCTGATTGGTATAGACACTTCCGCCATAAACGCCGTCGGGTACGGGAAACATATAGAACGTGAAATATCTGTTGGCCTCGGGTAAAATTTCCCATTGCATGGATCCCGAATCATCCAGCGTGAACATGATGTTGGCAGCCACATTGCCGCCGAGATAGAGCGGGATATCACTGAGGCTCAAATTGATTGCCCGAGCCGATGTTGACCCCATGCCAAGCGTCATCACAAGGGCGATCAACAAGGCCGGGGTTTGATTTGTAATCCTTCTGGATAACTTCATTTCCATCACCTCACAACTCAGATTGGATCATGGGCGGGATCCGCATTGCACATCATCCGTTTATTCCCTGATCCGCGCACCGTTCAATACGCAAATTCACCACCGCCTGGCATACGTGCTCTGGATAATCGCCTGGGCATGATTACGCCCCGTTCCCCGAGCCGTGATGCGGTAAAAATCCCGACCCGTTGGCGCAGTAACGCCACTGCCCGGATCCCGTATAAATCCCATATACTCGATCACCAACTCCGGACTCGCCAACGGAGCATAGGGATTGGCTGCATTGATCATGCCGGGAACAATTGCCGCCTGGCCGGTTCCCCACGGCAGCGCCTGCGCATTGGCAAATACACCGCCGTTCACCGTATTCAACCCGTATACACAGGTTCCTAAAGGAATCGTCAGAGTGCATCCGGCCTGTGGGGAGGGTCGGGCAGTTGCATTTTTGATCGCAGCCTCACCGGCACGCAGTGCAGCTCCGGCCGCCTGAAAGGCCGTATCCTGATCGACTGAATTGACCGACATATGGCTTTCCAGAACTGATGATGTGGTCGCGCTGGCGGCAATGAGAGCCAAAATGATCAGGATAAAAATAGCCGCGATCAGCACCGAGCCCCGCTCCTTATGACGGGCGAGATCAGATCCTGCATCGCGCACCGCTCGTTTCACTCCCCAACCCGTGCGCGATTCAAGACCTGACCTCGTCCACATTCTGTTCATCTAAAGGCTCCGATTCCTCAGCGCAATGGTCGTCGTAAATATCCGTCGCAATCGTA
>CAYOUW010000002.1:42023-54351 GCA_964407235.1 uncultured Zetaproteobacteria bacterium
AAGATATCCGCATTCCCATTGCAGTCCGAAATCAGCAAAATGGAACCTGGGCCAAACGAGTTATTGCCTGAAAGAGTGATGGGATCGCCCAATGTCGCCATCGGCGCCGTCACAACATCCGATGGCCCGGTTATACCACGTACGGTTATGATGTCCGTATTCTGGATATGCTTCTGGATAGTAAGACTAGGAGGAGGGCCAAGTGTCTGCGTGCCACTACCGACATTATCATAGCCAATAATGGGCGGGGCGAAATTCCATGCATAGTTATCCGCGTTATTCAAATTATTAGTGATGGTCACGCCGGCCCTGCAACCGCTATAACCCGCCCCCTGAATCACGCTCTGCATGAAACTCATGGCAAACCGTCCATTATCCAGCACTCCCGCCAGCCCTTCGAGCCTGCGGTTGCCATCACTGCTCTTGACGAAAATCTGAAAGACCCCGCCCAGCACAATCATGGCGATCAACAGGCTTACCATGAGTTCAATCAGGGTGAACCCGAAAGCGTTGCAAGAGGTCTTGCGAAATTTGATATTCATGGCCGGAACCTCACCTGATAGCAAATGAGGTCGGCGCGATTGGTCGGATTGCATCCCGTACCGCTCGCACCATTGTGCCTTCCATCCCACATCACCGTGATGGCGCACATCACTCCGACGCCCGGACAGACGACCGTACCCGTAGCCCGCGCCAGACCCCGTGTCTGAGTCAGCGAGGTCAACCATTGGAAGGCATCCAGCGTAGCCATGTCAGCTGCTATTGTGCAAGCCGCTGTTATACAATCGAACCCGGGATCTGCGGGGATAACCGGCCCGATCGCCGCATAATTGCCGGCATTAACCCCTGCAATATTGGCGCGCATGCGATCCGCCATATCCGCCGCGGCAAGGGATGCCTGGGTGCGCATAAAAGAATTTCCGCCGGAGCGCAGGCTCACCATCTGCACCGCCCCCATCGCCATCAGGCCCACAGTGAGAATGAACACCGCGATCATCACCTCAATCAGGGTAAATCCCCGTTCGCCGGCCACTGCCTTTCCGGCGGAACCGCACACCGGCAAAATCCCTGTCTTCATGCTTCTCATGGACAAGACGGCGTCTCCGGCGTGGCAATTCTGGCACGTCCCGAGACATGGATGATGATGTCCCTCTCCGCCACGCCGACCTTACCGGGATAGCTGTTATCGCACAGCCGCATGGTTCCGGAAAACAGGGCGTTGTTAATTTGCCGCGTCCTTCCCGAAGCTACATAGGAAATATAGTTCGCCATTTGGCCATTGCCGCGCAGGGTATAGTGTGGCGGCATGGATGATTCAGACGTAATCAACGGCTCCGTTGCCGGCGTGCGCGTACCGCTGTTATCGGCATCCACAAACATGATCCAGCCAGTCTCCCAACCCGCGGCGCCGGGATTGCAAGTGATCCCGTCGGTGCTCTTGCACATCGTCACCCGCACCGCCCGTTTGACCGCTTCGCTGCGGGCCATCGCGAGAACGCCCTTAAAACTGTTCGCCCGGGACACCAGACGACTGCCCTGAATGCCCTGATACAGGCTCGGCATGGCAATGGTGGCCACAATGGTAATGATAGCCAGGGTGGCCATGAGTTCAATCAGCGTGAACCCCTCCTGATCCCGCAAGGCAATCCCCCGCTCTTGCGGCGCGAAACCATAAGCACGTAGGATTGGCGGCATGCGCAACATTTCCCTCATCCTCAAATTAGGCCTCACATTCGCCATCATTTCTGTGATTGGCATCACAGGCGCCTATCTCTATTTTTCAAGCGGCCTTCCCGAACTTAACAGCCTGTCGGACTATCGGCCACCGCTGACATCCCGCGTTTACAACACAAAGGGAGAATTATTGGCCGAATATGCGGATGAACACCGTATTCTTACGCCATTCAATGAAATTCCGCAACGTGTCAGGAATGCTTTCCTGGCCGCGGAAGACGAGCATTTTTATCAGCATCCGGGCATCAATCCGGCCCGCATCATTTCCGCCGCCATCGCCAACCTTCGCGCCGGACACACCGTCCAGGGCGGATCCACCATTACCCAGCAGGTCGCCAAAAATTTCCTGCTGACTTCGGCGAGAACCTATACCCGAAAGATACGGGAAATTATTCTCGCCCATCGTATCGAGGAGAATTTTAGCAAAAATGAGATTCTCTATCTTTATCTGAACCAGATTTACCTGGGGCGCGGCGCCTACGGCGTAGCCAGTGCGGCATGGCGCTATTTCCACAAACGTCTGGATGAACTGTCGCTGGCTGAATCCGCCATGCTGGCCGGACTCCCCAAAGCGCCCTCCCGCTATGCCCCGCATCTGCATCCCGAACGAGCGCTGAGCAGGCGCAACACCGTACTTCGCATGATGCGGGACAGTGGTTTTGCTTCGGCAGCCGGAGTGCAACAGGCGCTGGATGAACCCTTGCGGATCGCCCCCTTGCCCGAACCGAAGCTTGTCAACGCCTATGCCAACCTGGTCTATCAGGAACTCATCGCCCGTTTCGGCGTGGAAACCTTGCGCCGTCAGGGGCTGACCATTATTACCCCCTACGAACCGGATGCCGAACAGGCCGCCATTCGCGCCGTACGCACAGGCGTGCTGGCCATTGAGCAGCGCCAGTTTTATCGCTTTCCCGTGCATCACGCGGAAGAAACATGGCCGGGCATTCTCGCCGCATGGGCCACGAAACGCGAAGTAAAAATGAAAACAGAACCGATTCTGCCCGAGGACCGGATCATTCCCGCGCTGGTCGAGAAAATCCTGCCGGATGGCGGTCTCTCACTGAACGACGGCGTTCATCGCTGGCAACTCTCCAAACCCAAATGGCAATGGGAGGATTACCCCAGGCCTGCCGCTGAGAAGACACCGCCGGATACCACCGCAACGATAGATCCGGAGACGCCTCAGCGGCCGCGGACATGGCTTCCCGGCGACGAGGTATGGCTACAGGGCAACGGGAAGGGCGGCGTACGTTTAACGCAACAGCCTTCCGTGGAAAGTGCGCTTGACGCCATCGATTTAAAGCGTGGAACCGTGCTGGCGCAGGTCGGCGGCTTTAACTATAAAATGGGAGATTTTAACCGTGTTACCCGCGCCAGACGTCAGCCGGGTTCCGCCTTCAAGCCGTTTCTGTATGCCACAGCGATGGAAGCGGGATGGACACCGGCCAGTATTATCATGGATTCCCCCGTGGTATTCGAGAACCAGAAGCAGGATGAATTCTGGCGGCCGGAAAATTACGAAAACCACTTCGCCGGTCCCGTCACCTTGCGCAATGCGCTGATACACTCACGCAACCTGGCTTCCATCAAGCTTTTGCAGGATGTAGGTATCAAGCGGTTCATCCGTGCGCTCGGCGACTATCAGTTCTCGCGCGGTTTCCCACCCCAACTGGCTCTGGCGCTTGGCGTGACGGAGGTCACGCTCAAGGGGCTGACCGAATCGTACGCCGTGATTGCTTCCGGCGGCAAACGCTGGCGACCGGTGAGCGTGCAACAGGTCCAGGATCGAACCGGGCAGACGCTGTATCGTTCCGTGGCCGGGCATCGTTGCCAGGTTTGTCATGCCGATCCGGTCCTGGCGGTCAACCCTGTCATGCGTCCGGCTGAACAAACGGTGGATCCGGTCAGCGCTTTCCTCGTCACCAATATGATGGAGGGCGTCATTCAGCACGGGACGGGACGCCGGGCGCGGGCGCTCGGCCGCGTGGCCGCCGGTAAAACAGGAACCACCAATAAACAGGTGGATGCGTGGTTCATGGGCTACACGCCGCAAATCCTGACCGGTGTCTGGGCCGGACGCGACATCCCCTCCAGCATGGGCAGGCATGAAACCGGTGCGCATGCGGCGCTGCCAATATGGCTCTCGGCCATGAAAGTGTTTCAACGCGGCAGGCCAGTGGAAAATTTCACGCCGCCGAACGGCGTGGTATGGGTCGTCATTGATCCCAAAACAGGGAAACTTCCGGGCCCTGACACCCGCAAAACGCTCCTGGAAGCCTTCCGCGCGGGTACCGCACCGAAAACCGCCGACCAGCCATCCGCGCCTTCTTCACCATCGTTCCGGAAAAAGAAATTTCTGGATCTGAACCTGTGATCTGAACCCGTGATCTGAACCTGTAATCTGAACCTGTGATCAGCCCGCTGGCACAATGCGTCCGCGGCGGATCCGAAACAAGCCAAAATCCGTATACCCGACCCCTTCCTGATTAAAACGGACATGTCCGGTCAGGCCTGAAAATCCGGCGGCGTCATGCAGCCCCGTCAGCACATCGAGGCCCGAAAGTCCAAGGCGGCTGGTCAGCATTGCCGCGATCAGGGTCGTATCATAAGCCAGGCCAGCAAGCTTGCCCGGTTGATTCGCGCCCCATATGTCACGCCAGGCCAGCATGAAACGATGCAAACCGGCGGATATCCCGTCTGGAAACGCCACATTGGAAAACCGGGCGCGGCCAAGATAGCGGCCCCTGTCCGACAGCAGTTTGCCATCCCGCCAGCGACCGCTGCCATAGAGCTGAATCCCGTTCACACCCACGTAGGCCAGTTGCCCCGCCAGCAAGGCAACCTGTTTACCCGGCAATGCCAGATATGCGGCGTCGAAATTAACCGGCATGCGTATTTCCATTTTATTCTCCGGCTGGGCGGACAAGGCCAGATCCTCATCCAGTTCGGCCAATAATTCTTCATCATCGGTGCGCAGGCGCATGGCTCGCAAGTCTGAACGAAAATCAATGCTCTGCTGCGGTAATTCAAAACGATCCACTATTTCGCCACCCAGATCTTCAAAGGCCTGGACGAACGCATCCGCCTCCCGGCCGGACGACGGGTTGTCCGCACCGATGACGACCATGCGGCGATCGCCCTGCCGCCATGCCCGCGCGGCCATGAAAGCAGCCTGCATGGGAAATGCCAGCGTATGCACAAACAGCATGGGAGACCTTTGCGCCAGATTCGTATGGCCGGTTAGGCTGATGACCGGGATATTGTCATGCAGATACGGCGCTATCGCCGCCGCGCAATCCCCGATCAAAGGCCCGAGAATGATAGTTACACCCTCATTCACCAACCGTTGATAGGCCCGGATGCACTGATCGGGATCACTCCTCGTATCAGCGATGTTCAGCGTGATTTTCCCATGATTCTGTGAGGAATCAAGCGCCAGCCGCATACCACGCAGCGCCTGACCGCCAAACCGCGCATATTCGCCCGTCAAAGGCAGCAAAAGGCCGATATTAACCTGATGCGTGGCTCCGGCCGCCCATGTAGCAACGCGAAATGCCACATCCGTATGCGGAAAATCTTCCTTCAACCATGCGGATAAGGTCTGCACGGCAGCCATATCGCCCATCATCAGGCGCGTCCGCGCCACATCCAGATAGAAGGCTTTGCCCACTTGACCGCGCAACCTGCCTTCATGGCGTAATCGGCCAATCATGACCATGGAAGCTCGCGCCGCGGCATCCCGCAGCCAGCCGTCACGCGCTTCCCCTGTCGCATAGGCGGAAGAATGGGCAGTCTCAAGAAACCACCGCACTGCATCCCGGTCCGGACTTCGCCGGGCGGCGGCAGCGCCCAGGCCCGCGGCGCGGTTGGCAATCTCTCGCGTCAATTCAGGATTTGCCAGCGACGCGGCGGTTTGCGCCAACACTCCGGCGTCATCCTGATGCGCTTCCGCCCACTGGGCCATCCATATGTGCAAATAAGGAACCAGTGCATCGTTCGGGTATGCAGCCAACAATTTCCTGGCCGCGACAAGGGCTTGCTCATCATTCACCAGCAGTAACAGTTGCACCCGGCGGAATCGCGCCTCTTCATTCAGGGGCGATGCCGCCTCATTCACCAGGCGGTCGAGGCCGGCCAAAGCCCTCTTCATGTCCCCTTGCTCAAGTGCAAGGTCCATCAGAAACTGGATAGATGCCGATATTTTCGGCGTCGGCGCCAACCGCGCCAGCGCCGCGGGATGCTTGCCATGCATCGTTGGCAGGAGCTTTTTAACGCCACAGCCCGCGGCCAGCAATAACACGAAGCAAAGCACGAGCGTTGCAGCCCTGCGGCAAGCGGGATAACGTGTCCTCAACATGAACTCGCAGCCTAATGACAAGCGCGGTCCCGGCCAACTGTTCGTTGTCGCCACACCCATCGGCAATCTGGCCGACATGACCTTCAGAGCCGTGGATGTGCTGAAAAACGTCGATCTGATTGCCGCCGAGGATACGCGCATCAGCCGCCGTCTATGCAAGCGCTATGCCATTAATGCGCCCATGATTTCCTGCCACGAGCATAATGAATCCGCCATCACGCAAAAGTTGTTGGCCTTACTGAAATCGGGAAAGGATGTCGCGTTAATCTCCGATGCGGGCACGCCGCTCATCAGCGACCCCGGCTTCAAACTGGTGCGCGAACTCCGCCGTCACAGTATTCGTATCACGCCCGTTCCGGGTCCATGCAGCCCCGTCGCCGCCCTCTCGGCCTGTGGCTTGCCCACGGATCACTTTACTTTTCTGGGCTTTCTTCCCCGTTCGGGAAAAACGCGCCGACAGCGTCTTGCCGATATTGCCCATGCCGGTATGACGCACGTTCTTCTTGAGTCGCCGAAACGCCTGACGCACACGCTGGATGACCTGATCGATCACTGCGGTTCCGAGCGACAGGCATGCGTGGCCCGTGAAATCACCAAGCTGTATGAAACCTTTATCTACGGCGCACTGGGTGAAGTGAAAAACAGGCTGGGTGCAACCGTACGCGGCGAGATTGTCGTGATCGTCGGTCCTCGCGAGGATCAACCCGTCATCAATGACGAAGAAATCGTCCTGGAGCTGGAGCAAGAGGACATCAAAAAACTGCCGCCTTCCGCCCGCGCAAGACAGGTGGCACGCATCCTGAATATCTCCCGTTCCAGGGTCTATGACCTGTTAACTCAGGGAAAGAAACCATGAGCACCCAAAAAGGCCGTGCCGCGGAGGAGAAAGCGGCCCGCCACCTGCGCTGGCACGGTTATGCCATCCTGGATCGCAATGCCCGCGCAGGTCGCGGCGAACTGGACATAGTGGCGCGGAAGGCTGATATGCTCGCTTTCGTTGAAGTCAAATACCGTTCAAACCGGGAAGACGGATTGCTGGCGGTGCATGCGGACAAACAAATGCGGCTACGCTCGGCAGCTCAGGCATGGCTTGCCCGGCATCCTGCGCTTGCGCAATTGCAATGCCGTTTCGATTTAATCATCCTCACGCCCGGAAAACTTACTCCGCGAATTGAACATTTGCGGGACGTGTTCCGCTAAGACAGGATACGGCCCATGCAAAACACGACCCGTCGGATCATTCGTCAGGCCATCGAGGATGGCATTCAGTTACGGCAGCAGTGCAATGATCTGCTCTCCGAACCTTTACACAGGGCTGCCGTACTGATGTTCGATTGTCTGCAACAGGGAGGGAAAATTCTGGCATGCGGCAACGGGGGGTCAGCCGCGGATGCGCAGCACTTTGCCGGGGAACTGGTCAACCGTTTTGAAACGGATCGCCCGGGGCTTGCGTCTATCGCCCTGACCCATGACGCCTCGGTCATCACCAGTATCGCCAATGATATATCCTTTGATCAGGTGTTTGCGCGTCAGGTTCGGGCGCTCGGAAACGAGGGGGACGTACTACTCGTCATATCCACCAGTGGCAATTCGGCCAATGTGGTTGCGGCAGCCGACGCCGCCGGAGAAAAAAACATGCCGGTCATTGCTCTGACCGGAAAGGATGGCGGAAATCTGGGCCGTCATCCGTGCGTATCCGTGCTTCTGAAGATACCGCATGACTCCACGCCGCGCATCCAGGAGATGCATATCACCTGCCTGCACGTTCTGTGCAGCCTGATCGATCATCAGTTAACCCGCGGAGAACTATCATGAGCCTGAAACCGCTCTCCTTCAGCAAACTGAAAACGGTTCCCCTGGCCAGACGCAGGACAGGTGCTGACGATGCGGATTTTGGCGCGCCATACCAGTCAAACGGCAGTTTTTCGGACTTTCTGTGCAGCCTTCCGGGCATTGGCGCGGCACATGACCTGATGGAATTACGCGATGCCATCGTATCCGCTCACCGCCATAAAAAAAGCATTATTCTGGGCTGCGGCGGACATGTGATGGATGCAGGGTTGAACCCTCTGATTGTCCGCTTGCTGGAGCAGCGAATCATTTCCGGTCTTGTCCTGACTGGCGACGCTCTGTTGCAGGACGTGGAGATTGCGTTATCCGGACATACGCTACGATCATACGACAGGGATATTGTAGACGGCGCTTACCGTGTCACCAAAGAAACCGGGCGATTGATTAATGAAGCTGTCAATTTTGGCGCCATTGAGGGATGGGGCATTGGCAAGAGCGTGGGGGAGAAACTCATTGATGCGGAACCTGGGCACCTCGATCACAGCGTCCTGGCCACGGCGTCGCGCTATGATATTCCAGTCAGCGTACACCCGGCCATTGGCGCCGATGCCTTTAATCTGCATCCGTCGGCGCATGGCGAATCGCTGGGCGCGGCAGGATTCATCGATTTCCGCCTGCTGGCGGCGATGATGGCCGAGGCCAGTGGCGGCGTTATTCTCAACATCGCATCCAGTGTAATTCTTCCACGGGTATTCGTGCAGGCTGTAGATGCCGCGCGAAATCTTGGCAAAAAAATCGGAAAACTGACATGCGTGATTATTGATCCGTCCGCCAGCACAACCGCCGTAGCGAATATGACGGGGCGTCTTGCCCGGCCGGGGGGGCACAGTATCTGGTTGCCGGGTCCTGATGAATTATTATTGCCGTTGTTATTCGCCGCGGTGCAGGATGTTCTTGGAGATGGTATTGCCTGATTCGGACGACTGCCGCTGGAATAGCCGGGAGAAAAAAGTCCCGGTTCTGCAATTTATTCTTCTGGCGCTGCTTTGCGCCGTTCTGGCATACCTGCTTAGCAGGACGGCGGGCTAATCCGGATGATAACCCTGAGAATCTCAAGGAGGACATCACGATGAACCGTTTTATTTTATATGGCATGCTTCTCATCAGCATCGGCACCCTGTCAGGCTGCTTCGCTACTGCTCTGGTCGGCGGCGCCGCGGCGACAGCCAGTGTTGTCAACGATGATCGTTCGCTCGGCAATCGCATTGATGACGCCACAATCTCCGCCAGAATTGATGCACGCCTGATCGCCGAAAAAGATTTACCTTCACGCTGGATCAGCGCCGAGGTCATCGACGGCCACGTTGTGCTTACCGGCTACCTGCCCCGTCAGGAACAGATTGATCGCGCTGTTTATATCTGTCGTCATATCACTGACGTACGCTCGGTGCGATCCGAGATCAAACTGGGAACCCCGCCGATTGGGCAACTGCTGTCGGACACATGGATTACCGCGCAGGTTAAACAGGCCCTGTTTAACAATAAGGAAGTCTCGGGATTCTCCGTACATGTGGAAACCGTGGACGGCAAAGTGTACCTGCAAGGCGTCGTCGGCAACGCCCTTCAACGCCAGCGCGCCGACACCCTCGCCAGGTCCGTCAATGGCGTCACCAGCGTCGTTAATCTGTTACACATCAAACCTTAATGACCAATGCCTGCACGCCAATGCCCGAGGCAAAAAAGAAAATCGAAGAATGGCGCATGCAGGGGAAACGTATCGTATTCACCAACGGTTGTTTCGATCTGCTGCACCCGGGCCACCTTGATTATCTCCAAAAAGCCGGGGCGCTGGGCGATGTGCTGATCGTTGGTCTGAATGACGATGATTCCATACGCCGCCTCAAGGGGTCCGCACGCCCCGTCAATCCCTTGCCCGACCGCGCCATCATGCTGGCTGCGCTCAGGGCCGTGGATATGGTGGTCTCTTTTACGGAAGACACGCCACTAAAACTCATCAAAACGCTGATGCCCGATGTGCTGGTCAAAGGTGGCGACTATCAGCCGGACGCGATTGCGGGCACCCGGGAGGTGCGCGAAAATGGGGGAACAGTCGTGGTTATACCGCTTGTGGACGGCCATTCCACTTCCTCACTGATTGAACGCATCAAGACCGCGCATTAACCTTGAAACCACTACTGCGTATTGTTGCGGATGCTCATATCTGGGGTGTCGAATCCGCCTTTGCGGCAATCAACGGATTTAATGTCTCGCTACGCATCCTGGAAAACAGAGAGATTACATCCGGAGCCGTGCGTGACGCGGACATCTTGCTTACCCGTTCCTCCACCCGGGTGGATCAATCGCTGCTTGAGGGCTCCGGGATCAGATTCGTCGCTACGGCCACTATCGGCGACGATCATTTCGATAAAACATATCTGGCTTCACGCGGTATCATTTTTGCCAATGCTGCGGGAAGCTCCACCGGTTCAGTGATTGAGTACGCAATCGCGGCTCTGCTGGAACTGCAAAACCGGGATCTGCTGGCCATTCCCGGCGCATCCATCGGCATTATCGGCGCCGGTCGTATCGGAGGAGCGCTGGCGAAGATATGCAACGCATTGGGAATGCGGGCGATCATCCATGACCCGCCCCGATCGCGCGCTGAAGGGAGTGCCGGATTCCTGACCCTGGATAACCTTTTGCAACAAGCCGATGTGCTGACGCTGCATACGCCGTTGATCCGGACAGGAAAGGATTGCACTGTTCATTTGCTGGATCAAGAGCATCTCTCCCGCTTCCAGGGCAAGGGCGTCATCAATACAGGTCGTGGAGCGTGTGTGGATAATGCCGCGCTGGCGGACTGGATGGATGACGATCCGGCACGATTTGCCGTGCTGGATTGCTGGGAACATGAGCCCTCGCCTTCACGCCAGTTGCGGACGCATCCGCAACTGGCCATCGGCACGCCCCACATCGCCGGACACTCGCTGGATGGCAAAGCGGCCAATACGCAATATGCCTACAACGCCCTGTGCCGCTGGCTGAAGGTTACGCCTGAATGGAATGCTCAGGATCACCTGCCGCCTCCCGATACTCCCGTTGAAATTATCTGTACGGGTAATCCATGGCGCGATCTGCCTGCTGCGATAACCCGGCTGTATCCCATCGCCGCTGATCATGAAGCGATGCGCGCCTGGGGAAACTTGTCCGAACCCGAACTCGCCGAGGCCTTTACCGCCTGGCGCCGCCATTATCCGGTACGGCGGGCATGGGAATATCTTCCGGTTCATTTTGTTCCCGCCAGTCACACGCTTCAGAAGCTGGCGCAAGCGCTGGGCATGAAAATCGTATAGCGTTTCCGCATGACTGTTTGCAATGATAATCTGGTCTGGATGGACTTGGAAATGACCGGACTCGATCCGGAAACCGACACCATCCTGGAAATCGCCACCATTGTTACGGATAAAAATCTCAATGTCCTCGCCGAAGGGCCGAGCATGGTCATCCACCACAACAAACCGATCCTCGATAGCATGAACGAATGGTGCCTGAAACAGCACGCTGCATCGGGGCTCTCCGGCAGGGTTCTGGCTTCAAATATTTCGATGGCGCGGGCCGAGAGCGAAACACTGGCCTTTGTCCGGCAACATGCCGACGAGAACGCCGTTCCCCTGTGCGGCAATTCCATCCATCAGGATCGGCGTTTTCTGGTTCGTTATATGCCACAACTGGAAGCGTACTTTCATTATCGCATGGTGGACGTCAGCACCATCAAGGAACTGGTAAGGCGATGGTATCCGGGAATCGAATCCTCATCCAGGGAGGGGATGCATCTGGCAAGGGATGACGTACGGAAATCCATCGCTGAACTACGATATTATCGCGAACGGGTATTCATAACAGAAGAGGCTCAGAATAGAGCCTCTTATTCACTGCCGGACAGCTAAGCCGGAGAATCCGCCGTTCACTGGATACCATGAAACAGGCGAGGCTCTTGCGACTATGGGATAAACGGAAGTGACCAACCTTCACCTCCCGGTGATCACCGGCAATCTCCACATGCTCAAGGCTCCAATCGAATTGCATGGCATCGCCAGGGTCAAAACAGAGGGGGATATACACCTTGGCGGTGGAACCATGACCTTGCTCCTCCTTCCAACACTTTACGAAGCGCTGAACGCTATCGTAGGCACCAGCATACCCCTGTCCCTGAAGCTGCTCATGCATTCGTTTGACGGTGCGCCTGCGCTTACGACCAAGTTTGACATCCTCCTTCAACCATACCGTCAATTGATCACTGTAGAGCCTCTTGCAAAACTCTGAGTGGATGAACAGCAATCCCGCTTCGAGTCAATTTTCGGGAAGTAAACGGCGCTATCCCGCCGTGCGGCAGGGTTGTATGTTTGGTATTTATTTGCATGGTGGTTCCATGGAGCGAAATTCCAG
>CAYOUW010000003.1:0-51965 GCA_964407235.1 uncultured Zetaproteobacteria bacterium
TGCTTGCCCATAGCGGGTGGGGGCTCCTTGCGCCGGGTCATACCTGCGCGAAGCCTGTTCCCGTATTTCCGCGTATGGAATAACAGGGACCGGAAGACATTGCAAAATATCGTGCCGCCCTGCAATATCGACACTTATGCCCCGTAAGTTTATCAAACGCCATATGCCGGATTATGCAACGATTAAACGGCAGAAGGCTTTGCGCTGCCTGGGCTCTCTCTTACATAATCCCGCACTTTGGCGTCTGAACCGACATTCGGTTGCAGGCGCTTTTTTTGTCGGGTTGTCGATGGCTTTTGTTCCGGTGCCGTTCCAGATGCTGCTGGCTGCCGGCATGGCCATTGCAATGCAGGTTAATATCCCGATTTCCGTAGCGTTGGTGTGGCTAACCAATCCATTGACCATGCCGCCGATGTTTTATTTTGCCTATAAGGTCGGACAATGGATACTTGAGCAGCCGAATCATAATTTTCAATTTGATCTTAGCTGGAGCTGGCTTCTTCATGAGTTGAGCCATATCTGGCAGCCCTTTCTGCTCGGTTGTCTGGTCGTGGGGCTGACATCGGGTGTGTTGGGATATCTGATTGTTCGTGTTGCATGGCGCGCCTGCGTGATCCGTAAGTGGCGGCGCAGGCGCCGTGCCCGACTGTAAGACCTAACCCGGATTATTCATAAATAATGCAGGCTAATGAGCCTCTTGCAAAACTCTGAGTGGATGAACAGCAATCCCGCTTCGAGTCAATTTTCGGGATGGAATGAGCTGCATGGTGGTTCCATGGAGCGAAATTCCAGCTCGGAAATGGGCCGAAGTGGGGAAGCCGATCGCCGCTCATGAGTTTTGCAAGAGGCTCTAATGGCATGTGGTATAAAATTGAACAGGATATAAGCGAATCAACGCACAAGAAATTCACCATTGAACGCCGGGTTGGCGTGGGCGGTGGAAGTATCAACGCAACTTACAGGATCGAAGGCTTAAGGCAGCGTTATTTTGTCAAAACCAATGCCGCGGAGTGTCTGGACATGTTTGCCGCGGAAGCGAACGGTTTGATTGCATTGGCCGGTGCAAAAGCCGTGCGTGTTCCAAAGCCGGTGTGCCGGGGAGTGGCGAATACGCATGCTTATCTGGCTATGGAGTTTATTGCGTTCGGACGTACCTGCAGCCCGCATGCGCTTGGCGATCAGTTGGCCGCCATGCATCGTCATACGCAAGCCGAATTTGGCTGGTACTGTGACAATACCATCGGCTTAACGCCCCAGATCAATACGCCTTCGGACGACTGGGTGTCATTCTTCCGGGAGCATCGGCTTGGATTCCAGTTGAAGCTTGCAGCAGACAAGGGCTATGGCGGATCCTTGCAGTGCAAGGGCGATCGGCTGATGTCCGATCTGGGATTATTTTTTGAAGGTTACAGTCCTCAAGCTTCCCTTCTGCATGGAGATCTATGGGGTGGTAATCACGCCGTGGACATGGATGGTCGCCCGGTGATTTATGATCCCGCTGTGTATTACGGGGATCGGGAGGCGGATATTGCCATGACCGAACTCTTCGGTGGCTTTGGCAGCGCCTTTTATGCGGCCTATCATGTATCATGAGGCATGGCCGCTGGATGAAGGTTATAGCGTGCGTAAAAGGCTGTATAATCTGTACCATATCCTTAATCATGCCAATTTGTTTGGTGGGGGCTATGCGAGTCAGGCCGAGTCCATGATGGATCGGTTGTTGAGTGATGCCAGTCTGCGCTACCGGGAGTGAACACGCCTTTTGCCTGATCCTGAACCCTCCGCAGGCCCGCTTTGACCAACTGCCGCCACTACCTGGGCGGCATGCCGTGCTGCATGACATCAGTCGACGCTGGCGAAAGAGGGGACATCGAATTAAACTACCTTGACAGAAAAAGTGATATAAAATAATGTGTACCAAGTGGCTCTAGTGATGGACATTAAATTTAAGGTCTGGCTTGAAAATAATGGCGAGCCGGTCTTCGGCGAAGGTCGCCGGAGGTTGCTTGAATGTATCCATCGCTATGGTTCGATCAACCGTGCCGCGGCTGAACTGGGTCAACCCTACAGAAAGGCCTGGGCCTCTCTTACAGCCATGGAACAACGGCTTGGTTTCAAGTTACTGGAGCGGCGAGCAGGAGGAAAGTCCGGCGGTGGCAGCGTCCTGACCGAAAAGGGACTCAATTTTCTTCGCGGCTACGGGGAATTGATACAGGAATTACAGTTTATGGTTGAAGAAAAAAGTAAATCTTTATTTGACGAGCGTTATGCGGAACCGCATAGCCATGTCGGGGAAGAACAGTCGGCAGGAGGGAATGATGATTCGAGCAGCCGTATTGACCATCAGTGATTCGTCTTCCATGGGGGTGCGCGCTGACGAGAGCGGCCGGGTGCTGGCGGGGCTTGTGACTGCTCTGCCGGGGAGCGTGAAGGCAGCCGATGTTGTGGCCGATGAGATTGAACGGATCCGGGAGAAGCTGCGTTATTATACGGATGAACTTGGTCTGGACCTAGTGGTGACAACGGGAGGAACCGGCATCGGCCCGCGGGATGTAACGCCTGAGGCGACACAACCCCTGCTGGAAAAAGAACTGCCGGGTTTACCCGAGGCCATGCGGGCCGCGGGGATGATCAAAACGCCCTATGCAATGTTGACACGGGGGGTGGCGGGTATTCGTGGCGGTAGCGTGATCGTCAACTTGCCCGGTAGTCCGCGTGCCGTTCAGGAAAATTTTGAAGCTATCCGCCCGGTATTAAAGCACATGATCGAAAAATGCCAGGGAGATACGCGCCCGTGCGTGCGAATCCGCGCCTCGCAGACCGCACATGAATGACAGACGCCGCTTACCTTTCCCCGGTAAGACAGGTCTGTCGGGGGAGAGGACGATGCTGAACGACCGTTTCGGACGCCGCATGAGTTATCTGCGTATTTCGGTCACAGATCGTTGTAATCTTCAATGTAATTACTGCCGTCCGGGCAGGGATGTCTTTTGTCCGATAGCCCATGAAGCTGTGCTTTCTTTTGAGGAGATTGCCCGCGTCGTACGGGTGGCTGTAAGCCTTGGCATGGATAAGGTTCGCCTGACCGGAGGCGAACCTCTGGTGCGCCGGGATCTGCCGGATCTTGTCCGCATGTTGAAAGAAATCCCCGCGATCCGTGATCTTGCGCTTAGTACCAATGCCATGCTTCTGGAGCGCCATGCCAAAGCGCTGGCTGATGCGGGGCTTAAGCGGCTCAATATCAGCCTGGACAGTCTCAGGCCCGAGCGCTTCAGGCGGATCACCGGTGGTGGAAAGCTGGAAACCGCCCTGAACGGGATCCGGGCGGCGGTACGCCATGGTTTCTCTCCAATCAAGGTCAACGTGGTTGTCATGCGCGGCATCAATGATGACGAAATCGCCGACCTCATCGATTTCGGCGCAGGACGGGGCATACAGATGCGCTTTATTGAGTTCATGCCGATGTGCGATGGCAGCAACTGGTCCGAATCCCATATGCCGGTGCGTGAGATGCTGGCGATGCCGGAGGTGCGCGCCCGCCTTGCCGATGTTCCCGCTGAAGGTGATGGTCATGCGGCAGCACGTTATATTCCGCTGGCCGGCGGCAAGGGCGAGGCAGGTTTTATATCGCCGATGTCCAATCGCTTTTGCGATGGTTGCAACCGTTTGCGTTTAACTGCGGATGGCAAGATTCGACCCTGTCTGCCTGCCGATCAGGAGGTGGATGTGCGCGAGGCTTTGCGCACCGGCGGTACGGACGAGGAGATCGCCGGGCTGTTCCGCGGTGCCGTGCTGATGAAGCCCGAAATCGGCGTGTACAACTTTGAGAAAAAGGGACGGGCGCGATCCATGGTGCAGATCGGCGGCTAGCTCTGCCCTTTACCCACAAGTCGTGCCACAGCGAATCGCCTGGCGTTTCATCCCGTAGAAGAGCGTACGGCAAAAAAATTAGAGGAGGTGACTGATGCAACTTTCCGGTCGTAACAAACTGTTCGGCGAAGTGATCGAAATCAAGCGCGGCGACGTGGTGAGTGAAGTGGTGATTCAGGTTGGAGAGAACCAGATTGCCGGCGTTATTACCACCACCAGCGTGGATGCACTCAGGCTTGCGATTGGCGATCAGGTGACGGCGTTGATCAAAGCGACGGAAGTGTCATTTATTAAATAGAAATGATTCAAACCCGGATGAGCCGCAATTGCCGCTCACGAGTTTTACGGGTGGCTCTGATTATTCTGGCGGTCGGCGTCGTTCAGCTTACGCCCCGCAAGATATGGGCGGGCGAAGTGCTGACTATTGCCGTGGCGGCCAATTTCTATCGTCCCATGCGGGAAATTGCATCCGCCTACGAGAAGCGGTCGGGCAACAGAGTGCGGTTGGTGAGTGGCTCTACCGGCAAGCTGTACGCCCAGATCATCGAGGGCGCGCCCTTTGATATGTTTTTTGCCGCTGATCGTGGAAGACCGGTGAAACTGGAGCGGAAAGGTCTCATTCTTCCCGGCAGCCGGTTTACCTATGCGATCGGAAAACTGGTTGTGTATACCGCCCGGAAAAATCTGAAAATGGAGGGACATGGCCTGTCCATCCTGCTCAATCCCGGCGTGAAGCGTATCGCCATCGCAAACCCGAAAACGGCGCCCTACGGTCGCGCCGCTATGCAGGCGCTCAAATCGTCCCGCATTTATCGGAGGATAAAGTTCAGACTGGTGTACGGTGAAAATATCGGTCAGACCTTCCTGTTCGTACGTTCCCGGAATGCCGATCTGGGTCTGGTCGCGGCTTCCAGCGCCTACCATGCCGATGGTAAGGCCGCTGCCGTGCCGCTGGCGGATTATGATCCCATTATCCAGCAGGCGGTTTTGTTGCGCCGCGCCGGATCGACGGCACGCGCTTTCGTGGTATTTTTAGCCACGCCCAAGGTCCGTGCCGTGATCCGCAAGTACGGCTATGGTCTTCCCCGGTAATACCATCCTCACGGTGGGCAAGGAGTCCTTCAGCCCAGGATCCGACATTGAATGCGGATCTTGGGTTCAGGGTGAAAGGCTGATAGTGCAAAAAGATATGGATGGATTATCATGCGACCGTGTCGAAATCAAGGGTGCCGCATCAATCGGGGAAAAATAAATGACTCCCGGTGGAAAATCCTGGGAGGGAGGTGTACCCGTGAACCCGCCCGTTGTGGCATTCGTCGGACGATCCGGGGTGGGCAAGACCACCCTGCTGGTCAAGGTGATTGCGGAGCTGCACGATCGCGGATTCAGGGTGGGAAGTATCAAGCACAGCCATCACATCACCGCGGCGGCGATGGACGCGGAGGGAAAGGATTCATGGCGGCATAAACAGGCGGGTGCGGAGCGCACGCTGCTGGTTGGTAAGGAACGTCTACAACTGGTTTCGGATTCTCCCGGCCGCCTTTCACCTGCTGAACTTGCAAACCGCTATATGGCCGGGATGCAACTGGTGGTGGCGGAGGGATATAAGGAGTCTCCCGGCGACAAGATTGAGGTGGTACGCGCCGCTCGCGCGAGCTTGCCGTTACTTCGCCCCGGGGATGGACTGATTGCATTGGCCAGCGATACTCCGGTGGATGCGGGCGTTCCCCGCTTTGAGCTCGATGATCCGGTTCCGATTACTGACTTTCTTATCGAGCGTTACCTGTCATGATCGCCCCGCGAATTGACGGGACGGCGTTAGCCTGAATGAAGGCGCTGAAATCAGGCCGACGGAAGCGGGAATACTCTCCAGGATAGATATTGAACGATATTCATATACGGGCAGACAAGGCGGTCACGCCGGATCGCAGATTGATCAGAATTTTTCTGTTGATGGCGCTGAGCGCCTCAATATTGATTGTCGGCGTGGCCTTTTTTATTTATCGGGAAAAGATAAGGAACCATCGGCAGAACATCGCTATCAGGCAGGCGTCTCACCTTGAGGACCAGACCACGGTCATCCGGGAGAACTTCAGGCATAGCGCCTACTCCCTGTTATTTCTGATCAATCAGATCCGCTTGCACCAGCCTTTCAGAACCACGGCAGGCTTAAAGGCCCTGGGCAATGATTTTGTTTCTTTTCTTGATTCCAATGAGTTGTACGACCGGATCCGGTTGCTGGATGTCCATGGCATGGAAGTGTTAAGTGTGCGCTATCATGCGGGCAAGCCGGGCATCGCCCCCAAAAGTGAACTTCAGTGGGAAGGCGATCGCAACTATTTTGTAAAAACCATTGCGCTGAGCGCCCATGGGATCTACATATCGCCCATGGTTCTGGCTGTCGAACATGGCAAGGCTGATCGACCGATGGAACCCGTGGTTCAATTCGGTATGCCGGTCTTTGACCGGCAGGGGCGGAGAACAGGGATGATTGTCCTGAATTATCTCGCGGGGACCATGCTTGATTATTTCAAGAAAGTGGCCGGATTCAGTGGCGGGGAAGTGGGTGAGTGCATGTTGTTAAATCATGATGGTTACTGGCTTTCCGCCCTTGATTCCCGGGATGAATGGGGGTTTATGTTCGCGGATCGCAGGCAAAGACGCCTTGGCGTCACCGCTCCGGAGGCATGGCGGCGTATCGTCCGTCAGGAGTCCGGCCATTTTTTCGTGAATGGCGATCAATATCGTTTTGCGACCCTGCATCCTGCTGAAATTATTTCCAGCGTATCGGGAATGAACATCGGCGGAGATCCCCGACAGGTTTTTTGGAAAATTGTCTCACGTTATCCTCAAACCGCTTTTATGGTTGCCAACCGGGAAACAAGGGATGCAATCATTCTGTCCGCTTTGTCTTTCATGTTGTTGATGAACGGAATGTTCTGGTTCCTGGCGCGGGCGATGATACGCCGGCGGCAGACGGAGGCGGAACTTGAGAAATTGCATATGCTGGAAAAGGAACGTGCTTCGCGCCTGGTGATACTTGGCCGGATGTCTGCCGAAATTTCCCACGAACTGCATCAGCCTCTCTCGGCGATTCTGAGCTATGCGGACACCTGTTTGCGGTTGATGAAGTCCGGGAAAATGCAAGCGGACAAGCTGGGCGGGCTTCTGGGAAAAATCTCGGGTCAGGCCGATCGGGCAGGGCATGTTGTGCGGCATGTCGGAAACTTTACCCGAAGCCGGGAAATGCAGCGCGCATCACTGGATTTGAATATACTGATCAATGAGACCCTGAATCTGGCCGAACTTGATACCCGTAAATATCGGGTAAAAACCGGAAAGGTGTTGGCGAAATCGCTGCCGCCGGTATTTGCGGACCGCTTGCTCATTCAGCAGGTGCTGCTGAATCTTATACGCAATGCCTGTGAAGCCATGGAAGGAATAGAAGTGCGCAAACGGCGGCTGATGATTAAAACAGAGAGGATCAATGGTGATGATGTCAGGGTTTCAGTTCGGGATAAGGGTCCGGAACTGGCGCCGGATGAACTGGAGCATATGTTTGATGCATTTTTCAGTTTGAAAAAAGAAGGCATGGGCCTGGGGCTTTCCGTGAGTCGCTCGATTATCGAGAATCATGGAGGGCGTTTATGGGCGGAGACGTCTCCCGAAACAGGGATGACCGTTTGCTTTACCCTGCCGATTGTCAAAGACTTGTGTCATGAAGGCTGAACTGACCGTCTATATTGTTGACGATGATGCGGCCGTGCGGGATTCCTTATGCGAACTCCTGGCATCGGAGGATCTGCGAGCGCGGGCCTATCCCTCGGCCTGCGCGTTTCTCGACGATTGTAATCCCTCCATGCATGGCTGCGCATTATTCGATGTGCGCATGCCCGAAATGGGTGGCCTGGAATTATTGCAACATCCAAAAGTAAAACAGATTTCCCTTCCCGTCATCATGATTACAGCCTATAGCGATGTGCCCATGGCCGTCAAAGCCATCAGGCTTGGTGCAATCGATTTTATAGAAAAGCCCATCCACAGTGAAATTTTGCTGGAAACGATCCGGCGGTGCTTCAGAGAGCATCAGGCGCAACGAATCAGGTCTTCGCAACGTATCGAGCATGCCGAACGCCTGGCACGTTTGAGCCTGCGCGAGCGGGAAGTGATGGGTTTGCTGGTGCAGGGAAAATCGAACAGGCAGGTTGCCGAGGATCTTGGCATCAGCCCGAGGACCGTTGAGGTTCACCGCGCCGCGATCAGGCAAAAACTGGGTGTAAAATCTCTCCCCGATATTGTACGTCTGGCACTTTCAGCGAAAGATTATGCCGGCAATTATGTCGGCAATTGATCAGGATCAAGGACAGCCGGAAAATAAAGCTGGAGGTTTCGACGACTGAATAAGTAGTTCTACTTACGTGAGATTACATATGCCCGAAAGGGCGGGTCTCATGTCCGTTGGGGCAGGAAGATCAAAATTATCAAGGGAGGAAATATTATGCCGAAAATCAGTACTGCTGTCTCTTCAGGCTTTGTCATATTGTTGGCGGCTATTTGGGCGCTACCCGCATTGGCCGGCTCATTGCATGGCATCGCCAAGAGAGGTGAGAAAGTTTTTAACGAAAATTGCGTCGCCTGCCATCAGGCGAAAGGCGTCGGAAAAGTGGCCGTCGCCCCCTCGCTAACCAATCCGCAATTGCTGAGTACCGCTTCAAACAAGTTTCTTTTTGAAACGATCAGCAAGGGACGCAGATATACGAACATGCCGGCATGGGGCGATCAACTGGGGAAGAAGAAAATCAAGGCTGTCATTGCTTATCTGCGATCATTCGCCAAAGGACCGAACCGTTCAGCCAAGGTAAACGCGGAGTTTCGATCCATGGGTAACCCCAAGCTGGGCGCGGTCCGGTTCCAGGCGGTTTGCGCCCACTGTCATGGCATTTACGGGCAGGGTTATTCGGCAGGCGGATCCGGAACGGCCATCGGCGGGCCGGACTTTCTACGACTTGCTTCGGACGGCTTTATCCGGGAATCCCTCAAATATGGCCGGGACAATACCAAAATGCGCTCACTGCACGGCCCCGCAGGACTGGAAAATCTGACCTACCTGCAAGTGGATGATATTATCAATTACATGCGAACCTTGCGTATCCCTAAAGATCTGCAATAACATAAAAGAGGAGGAAACTAGATTATGAAAAGAATCAAGGTTAACCGGCGCAACTTTATCAAGGGCAGCGCCTTTATTGCCGCCACGGCCACGGCGACAGGCGCCGGACTGTTTTCAGCGGGCAATCCGGAGCTTGAAGCGGCACCCGCTCCCTCCGAGGAGAACAATGATGGACGCAAGGAATTTTTGTCCGCCTGCCCCTATTGCGGCGTAGGTTGTGGTACGCTCATTCAGGTGGAAAAGGGCAAGATTGTTTCCATGCGTCCGGACCCCAAGCATCCGACCAACCGTGGTCTTCAGTGCATCAAGGGCCTGACCGCCGCCGAACCGCTCTATACGGACCGCCTGGAAGGGGACGCCTATGTGCGTAAGGACGTATGGAAGGAATGGAACAAGCCCGGCCATGGCAACCTGGAGTATACATCCAAGACCAAAGGATCGTTCGATGAGAAGCACTTTGTCCGCGTTCCGTACGAGAAGGCATCGCCAATGGTCGCTCACAAGATAGCGCATCTCCACAAGAAACACGGCGGAAATTCTATTGCGCTGTATGGTTCCGGTCAGTTGACCGTGGAAGGCCAGTGGCTGGAGAACCTGTTCATGAAGGGCATACTGGGTTCAAATACCATCGAGGCCAATGCCCGCATGTGCATGACCTCGGCGGTAACCGGCTATTTCAAGACCCTGGGCTCAGACACCCCGCCCCTGTGCTACGATGATCTCGAACTCACCGACATGGTGATGCATTTCGGTCACAATGCCCGTGAATCCCATCCGATCATCTTCTGGCGCATCGCCGACTACAAGAAGAAAACAGACATCCCCACCGTGGTCGTGGATCCGCGCTACACAGGCACCGCTCAGGGCTACAACGATATCAACCCGAAAAACAGCGTACACGTACCCATTCTGAACGGTGATATCAGCTTTCTCAACGCCATGGCTCATGTGCTGCTAAAGGAGCATCCCGATGTCATTGCATGGGATTATATGAAGGCGCATACCGACGGCTGGAAGGAGTATACCGAGGGCGTGCTGAAGGACTACAGCCCGGAGCAGGTGCAGAATCGCATGGGCAGTCCCGATGTGACGCCGGAGATGATCCGGAGGGTGTCCGGCATGTTTGCCGATGCCACGCGCAAGCGCCTGGCCCGCACCAGCGGGAAACGCAAAGGTCAGGGTGGCGTCGTCATCATGTGGGGTATTGGCTACAACCAGCATATTCACGGGCAGAACAATGTGATTTCGCTCATCAATCTGCTGAACCTTACCGGCAATATAGCCAAGAAGGGTTGTGGTCCGTTTTCCATGACCGGACAGCCCAACGCCATGGGCGAGCGTTTTACCGGCGGTTTGACGGGTCGGTTGCCTTTTAACGTCGGGCTTAAAAATACAAAACAGCGCGACAGAATGGCCAAGGTCTGGGGCGTGCCGGAGAAGAATCTGGTAAATGCCATGAACTCGGTCAATTCCGGGATGGCCGTAGGCATGATGGAACGTGGGCTGAAGAACGACAAGACGAGGGTCAGGGCAATGTTCCTCGTTTATGCCACCCACATCGATCTTCCTGATTCGTATCATGTGTCCCGACCGGCAATGAACAGAATGTTTGTGATCGCGCAGGAAATCTACCGTCACGCGCCGAATAACCTTTATGCCGATGTGATCTTTCCGGCGGCAACCTGGGGCGAGGCGCAGGGCACGTATATCCAGTCCGAGCGCCGGTTCTATGTTACGGACAAGGCGGCCCAGGGACCGAAGGGTAGCCATGCGGACATGGATATGGTGATCGACAAGGGTAAGGAGATCGGGAAACTGATCGGGATTCCGAATGTGGACAAAATCTTCCACTGGAAGAAGCTGCCTGACGGTTCCTACGATGCCGAAGAGGTCTTCCGCGATTTGGTCGTAGCATCCGCGGGTACGGATACTGATCTGACCGGCATGCTGGAAGTGGAGAAGAGAGATGGCATCGGCCTTTATGACCAGATTCGCGAACTGCGTGGCATTCAGTGGCCGGCGCCTACCTATGCCATTGCCAGGGCCGGCGGTGCCAAACGGCGGTATATGGATCAGATAAAAGGCTGGAAGGACAAGCCTTATGGTGATTTTCGCACCAAGGATGGCAAAGCTCATTTTGTACTGTGCCAACAGGACTACAGCAAGCGGAAAGAGGTTACCGACAGGCTGATGCAATTCGGGGTCAAGAAAGGGTTTTATACCATTGATCACCGGGATCTTCTCATTGAGGCCAGAAATATGGCATTAACCCCGGATCTCCCTGATATGGAGTTTCGCGGGATTCACTGGGCGGATATTCCAAAGAACAAGTATCCGTTCTGGATGGCCTTTGGCGTGGTTTATGAGCATTTTCATACCGCGAAGTGTAACCGTTCCCCGACGCTGCGGCGGCTGGTGCCGGAGATGTATGTGGAAATGCATGAGGATGACGCCAATGAACTCGGTATCAAGGATGGGGATTTGGTGCGTCTGACTACCCGGCGCGGTCATATTGAGAATGTACGCGCTCAGGTAGGCGGTACCAACAGTCTGATCGCGCCGGCGCGCAACTTCGTCCCGCGCGGGTTCTTTTTCTCACCGTGGAACCTGTCGGTGGTGGATAGCGCCGATCCGAGATTTAACCATTGGCTGGTAAACGGTACGACCAACCGGGCCTACGATCCCGTATCAGGTCAGGTGGACTTCAAGAAAAGTGCTTGCCGGATCGAAAAGATCTGACGATGGGCGTTCCCGTACGAAAGGAAAACAGGGTCGGAGCGTCATGCTCCGGCCCTGTTGGCCGTTGGCCAATGAACCGCAGGCGCTTCCTGTACACGCTGCTGGGAGGTGCGGCGACCGTACTGGTATCACTTACGCCCATACCCGGCGCTGCATGGGCGGCGCGCAGGATTGCAACTTATCGCATGCGTTTCCTCCGCCCGCCAGGGGCGCTCGCGGAGGATGAGTTTTTGAGCCGTTGTATCCGTTGTGGGCAATGTTCGGAGGTTTGTCCGAACGATTGCATCAAATATTTCGATTTTGAAAATGGCGTTGCCTCCATGGGTACGCCCTATATCATTCCGCGTGAGCAGGGTTGTATCCTGTGCATGAAGTGCGGGGATGCCTGTCCGACCGGTGCCCTGAAGCCGATCAAGCATACGCGGAAAGAGATACTTGAAAACGTACGGATGGGACATGCGCATGTTGATGAAAGCCTGTGCCTGTCCTTTCAGGGTAAAACCTGCGGCGTATGCGCCCGCGCATGCCCGCTTGGGAACGTTGCCATACGGGTCGGTTATCTTGAACAACCTCATGTTCAGCCAGGCTGCATTGGCTGCGGACTTTGTGAGCGGTCCTGCATTCAGATGCCGCAGGCCATCCGGATTAGACCTAATTATAGCTAGTGTTCCATCCCGTAAATTGGTTAGGATAAGCAACCAATGAATGAATTCCGCGCAGCACGGATCGAATACAGTAATTATTATCGGATGATGTCCGATGATGTCCGTATGCAGGCGTTCCATATCGCGATCAAACGCATGATCAAACCCGGAGACATTGTGATGGACCTTGGCGCGGGTACCGGGATTCTGGGTATCTGGGCGCTACAGGCAGGCGCAGCAAAAGTTTATGCCATTGAGCAGACCGGAGCCATTGATTTGGCTCGCGAGATCGCTTGCGTCAACGGGTACGCGGACCGGATTGAGTTCATTCAGGATAATTCCATGAACGTATCTCTTCCGCGGCGAGCCGATGCCATTATCTCGGAAACGCTCGGCAGCTTTGCGGTAGATGAGAATATGATCCCGTATATAACGGATGCCAGAGAACGGATGCTTGCGGACGGAGGCGTGCTCATCCCCGACGCCATCGAGCTATTTGTCGCCCCGGTCGAGAGCAAGGATATTTATGAAAAAATCGATTTCTGGCGTAAGTTTCCAGATATTAATTTCTCGTCGGCATTTGAACTTTTTTCGCGTAAAATGATGGTTGAATCCATCCTGTCCGGTCAGCTTCTGGCTGAACCGCTAAGGCTTCAATCTGTCAATCTGAATACGTGGAAGGAAGATTCCTATGCGGCTCGCGGCTATTTCCCAATCCGGCGGACGGGTATCATTCATGGCGTGGCTGGCTGGTTTACCGCGATATTATGTGATGGCGTGCGAATTGATACGGCACCGGATCAACCGGAAACACATTGGAAACAGGCCTTTTTTCCGTTTCACGATCCCATCCGGGTTGTGCAGGGGGATGTGCTGGACTGGTCGGTTGAGGTAACCGGAGCGTCGTCCGGCAGCGATCATACGCATATTTCCTATCAATATCGCTGTACCCAGATACACGAAGAGATGCGAGAAAAAAGGATCGGCAGAAATGAACCCTGCCCCTGCGGAAGCGGGGTAAAGTTCAAAAAATGTTGTGGGCGTATGGGTGATGATTCATGCAACAATACTTGAATAAACTGCGCTGGGTGAGCCTGTGGACGGTATTCGCCATGCTCATTATCCTGCCGCTCGTCAGCGTTTATCAGGTTTATGTTGCGACCCATGGCTATCGTCTGTTGCCGCTCTCGAGCAAACGATTTTATGATGTGATGCAGTTTTTTACCTCACCGTTTACCAATGATCCGGCAAACAGTCTGGATGCAATTAAAGGTACGACATGGTCCGGCAGTTTTTTCGGTTTGAAAATCAGCGATCCGTTGGCTGTTGTCGGACAGATGGCCGCTGCTTTAGATTTTCACTGGGTGTTTCTGGTCACGGCTCTAATTCCCATTGCCTTTACCATCGTTTTCGGGCGTTTTTTCTGTGGCTGGATATGCCCCGCGACACTGCTCTATGAACTGAATTCGAACGTAGCCATCTGGCTGCACAAGGCTGGTCTGCCTGCCGGAAATCTTCACTTTGACCGGCGTCTGAAATACGGGGTGTTGGCACTGGGGCTCGTACTGTCCACGATAACCGGTTCCGTGCTGGTGGCAAATATCTATCCTCCCGCCATCATTGGTCGGGAACTTTATTATGTCATCGCTCTTGGCGGATTTGGCATGGGCACGATTTTTTTCCTGCTTACGCTGCTGTTCGATATTCTGGTAGCGCGTCGTGGCTTTTGCCGTTACCTGTGTCCGGGTGGCGCGCTTTATTCGCTGCTGGGCCGCTACCGCCTTTTCCGTATCAAACGGGCGGTGGAGACTTGCAACGACTGTTCCAAATGCAACGCGGTTTGTGAATTCGCTTTGGATCCGATGCGCGATGATTTTGGTCAGGAGTGCAACAATTGCAGCGCCTGTATCGCAGTGTGCCCGACTCAGGCGCTCACCTTCACCGCAAGCATCAGGGATATCCCCTGTCAGGGTCCGGGACATCTTGGGCGTGAATTTCTTGAATCCGGCCGGAAGGCTCCGGCCGGGAAGGTTGTCTGATGCCAAAATTAATTTTATCACTGTTACTGTTATGTACGGCATGGGGGGCGCCGGCGTACGCCCACCATGTGATTGGCAGGCCTGCCTACAGCCTGAACGAAGACTCAAACACCCCGCCCAGCATGCAAGTCGAAACCCAGACGGGCGACTATTTTATTACTTATATGGTTTTCCCCGCCTTTCCCCGGCCCAATGAGCCGGGCCGGATCAATCTGTACGCGAAACGTCTTGACAATGATAAGCCGTTTCAGGGCGAGGTCAGCTTTACGGTACGTGATGACAGTTGGTTCAGCAAGCATGAAGAACGTATCGGCGTGCAAAAACCATATGATAATGTCTTCCGTCAGGAATTCATGTTTCGTAAACCGGGGAACTATATCATCACGGCGAAGTTCGAGGATCACGGGGTACCTTACATCATTGATTTTCCTTTGCGCATCGGCGCACCATCAAGAATCGGCGTTATAGGAGCGCTTGTAGGCGCCATGGTCGCCGTGTTGATTGCAGTCAATGTGTACCGGCGCAGGCGATTGCTTAAGGAAAAAGTCCGTGACGCCGCCCATGACAGGAAAAAGTCTTGACCATGATGCACCCGGGCCTGCCCCCGGGCTGGGCTTTGACAGCCTGGGTCAGCGTCATGGTTCTTACCGTTTGGGCGCTGTTCGCGCCGCGTAGAATCCCCATATCGCGAAACTCGGGACGGTCACGGATCGGCCACCGCCTGGCGGCAATCCATACCGCTTCAAGCTGGCCGCAGTTGGTGCTGAAACTGGTGATGGCGGGTTTTTTCCTGCTCGTCATCATCGCCGGCATGTTTGGCACGCCGATTCCCGCACGTAATTTTGCCACGGAACTGACCTGGAATATATGGTGGTCCGGCCTGATTGTTTCCGTGTTTTTTCTGGGTTCCGCATGGTGTGCGGTCTGTCCGTGGAATGCCCTGGCAACATGGCTGACGCGATGGAATCTTGTGGGCCGCCCCAATCCCGCTGGCAGTCTCAATCTGCGCGTCCCCGGAGTCTTGCGTAGCGTATGGCCGGCATTGCTGATGTTTATCGGCCTGACATGGCTGGAGCTCGGTTTTGGCATTACCACCCGGCCCTATGGGACCGCTCTACTGGCGCTTCTTATGCTCGTGCTGGCCACGATATCGTCAGCTCTGTTTGAACGTAAGGCTTTTTGCCGTTTTTTTTGTCCCGTGGGCCGGACCATCGGTTTCTACGCACAACTGGCGCCCGTGGAACTCCGTCATGTTGATGCTGAAATTTGCAATCGCTGCACCACGCTGGAGTGCTACAACGGTACGGAAAAGGTTGAGCCTTGCCCCACGAATCTGGTCATGAAGAACCTGCGGGAAAACACCTATTGCACTTCCTGTGGTAACTGTATCCGGAGTTGTCCCGATCACAACGTCGCATGGAACCTGCGGCCGATGAGCCGGGAAGCGCTTCAGGATGCGAGGCCTCGCCCGGATGAAGCCTGGTTTATGCTTGGATTACTGGCGCTGACAGGCCTGCATGGACTGACGATGATGCCCTTCTGGGAGCGCTGGATTAGAGAATTGGCGCGTCTGATCGGGGATTCCGGGCAACTGCTATGGAGTTTTACGGCGGGGTTGCTGACAAGCATGCTGCTGGTTGTTCTTGTCTACGGTCTTCTGGTCGCGCTGACCCGTTTCTGCAACGGAGGCGAGGCGTCCTTCAAACGTCTGTTTTTCGGCATGTCGTTTATCGCCCTGCCGCTCGCCTTCGCCTACCATCTGGCGCACAATCTCAATCACCTGTTGCGCGAAGGCCGTGGTCTCGGCGCGCTATTTATGAATCCATTGGGTCTGGGTGCTCAACCGCTCAGTATGGCGGAAAAACAGACACGCGCCATGTCGGCAATAATCCCGCAGAATGCATTGTTTGCATTACAGACCGCACTCATCATCTTCGGCTTCTGGATCGCCATGCAGGTGCTGCGGCATCGGGGAGAAGCGTTAATACCGAACTCGGGCTGGAGACTTTTTCCGATGTGTCTTTTCGCCCTGATCATGACGGCATCTCATTTGTGGCTGCTGACACAGCCCATGATGATGAGATTTTAACCGATATGGATCGCCGTGATTTTTTCAGGCGCGGGGCGGTTTCGCTGAAGAATGCCGTCGTAGAGGGGATCAAGCCCGGCATTAACGCACAAGCGGGGCATTGGATTCGCCCGCCTTACGCCCTGGATGAGCTGGACTTTTTACTAACTTGCAGCCGTTGCAACGCCTGCATCGAGGCCTGTCCTCACGATGTTATCTTTGCCCTGCCACTCAGAAGCGGTATCAAGGCGGCCGGAACCCCGGCGCTGGATCTTCTGCACAAAGGTTGCCATTTATGTACGGATTGGCCCTGTGTCACGGCATGCGAACCCGCCGCGCTGCAACGGCCCTCTCCCGGCAAGGATGAGGAGGACATTGCCTTGCCGACTATCGCTACGGCCCAAATCGAGACTGGCCAATGTTTGCCGTACAAGGGGCCGGAATGCGGCGCTTGTCAGCATTCCTGTCCGATACCTGAAGCCATGGTATGGAAGCTGGGGAAACCCTTGATTGATCCCGAGCATTGCACAGGCTGCGGACTGTGCCGTGAAGCATGTATTCTGGAAGTCAAGGCCATCAGTATCCATTCAAAATATCAACAGGGTGATGAGAAACATTCTGCGGTGGGGTAACGACCCCGCATTATTCATGAATGCCGCCGCGCCCTTGCTTGTTCCTTTGTTTGCACCGCATTTTATCAGCCTTTGCGTATCGCATATGCATTAACGTAGGATCTGGCTTCACATGCCTGCAACAATGACTTTTCCCAAGCAAATTATACATGACTTCCAGCCGGATGCGCGGCTGGCAAAAGCTCTGCCGAACTATGCGTACCGCGAAGAGCAGGTGAAACTCGCCGGGGAAATCGCTGAATGCATGGAAGCTGGCGGCCAGTTGCTGGCGGAAGCCGAAACAGGAATCGGGAAAACGCTGGCGTATCTGGCGCCTGCGCTGCGCAGTGACTTGAAGGTCTTGATCTCCACGCATACCAAAGCCTTGCAGGATCAGTTGATGTTCCGCGATATTCCGGCGGTACAGGAAGCACTGGGTGTTAAAAGGAACCTTGCCCTGCTCAAAGGGCGAAGTAATTATCTTTGTCCACACAGGCTGGAAAAGAAGCTGACCGATGCAACACTGGAGAGATGGGCCAGGAAACCGTTGCTTAAAGTGTTGGAGTGGGGCGAAACAAGCCGTGACGGTGATTTATCCAGCCTTCCGTTCAACCCCTTTGCCAAAGGCATTGGCGGTATGGTGACAGCTACGGCGGAGCAATGCCCGGGTGGTCAATGCCCGGCCTTTTCGCAATGCCCGTTATTCAAGGCGAGGCAGGCTGCTCAGAATGCGGAAATTGTGGTCAGCAATCACAGCCTGTTGCTGGCCGACGCCGAATTAAAATCGGGAGACTTTGGTGAAGTGCTTCCGGATTTTGACTGTACGATTGTGGATGAGGCGCACAGTATTCCCGATCTGGCATGCCATCATTTTGGGCGTCAGATTGGGCTGAACCGGTTGACCGGATGGATCAATGATACGCAGGCTTTATTGTCTGAATTTGGCGATGAAACAGCCCTGAAACGGGAGATTGACCAATGTTTTCTGGAGGTGCTTCAGGCCTATGCGGATAATGACCTGGGTGGGGCGCTAAACGGGTGGCAGCCGCTGATTCGCCGGATGGAAAGCCGTGGGCAGCGCAGTGAGGCCGCCGAAAAAATAACGGATCGTGCACTGGAAATCGCGGCGGACATGCAAGCCATGCTTGATCCCTCCGAGGGATTTGTCGCCTGGCGCGAGGGTTCGGGTAAACATGCACGGCATCTACTGGCGCCGGTGGAGACCGGCCCTGTTCTGGCCGAAAAATTATGGTCCCGTCCCTCCGGTTTCATCCTTTCGTCCGCCACCCTGCGTATCTCGGGAAATTTCACCTACATGCAGGAACGCCTGGGGCTGAAAGGTGTCCAGGCAGTCTTTCACCCGTCTCCCTTTGATTATTCTTCTCAGGCTATGATTTATGTCCCACGTCATCTCCCCGTGCCAAACGATCCGAATTACGAAGAAATGCTGTTCGAGGAAATGGAGGCGTTGATTCGTGCTTCGTCGGGCCGGGCTTTTGTACTATTTACATCGCACCGGATGTTGCGGCGTATTGCACCCCGTTTGGCAGGTAGTCTGCCGTGGCCGGTTCTGCGACAGGACGAGAGTGGAAACAGAGATTCTATTCTTCAGCAATTCCGGGAAGATACGCACTCTGTCTTATGTGGAACACGAAGTTTCTGGGAAGGGGTGGATGTCCCGGGCGAGGCGTTGTCCCTGGTCATTATTGACAAAATTCCGTTTGCACCCCCGGATGACCGTCTGCTGGAAGCGCGGCGTAAACGTTGTGAGGAAAAGGGCGGCAACGGATTCTTTGATATCCAGTTGCCCGAGGCGATTTCCGTGCTGCGGCAGGGTGCGGGCCGATTGATTCGCAGTCAGGATGATCGTGGCGTGATTGCGATTCTGGATTCGCGTTTGTATCGTAAATCCTATGGCCGGATTGTGGCTAAAAACCTTCCTCCCGCACCGAAAACGGAAGAAATGTCCGATATACGGCGGTTCTTTGCGATGGTATGAAAATTCTCCTGGTTCCGGACTTGTTCAAAGGATCTCTGAGTGTACGTAGAGCATGGTTGTTCAGACATCGCCGGACCCTGTGCCTGTGGGACAGACGATGGCGCATACAAACAGGTTTATTGGTGAGGGCGGCATCCGGGTTGGCCTTCTCGAGGCTGGACCGTTGATATGGATTGCTCACGGGTCTTGTGGAAAACGATATCCGGCCATTGCTCAATGGTATAATTCAGCTTCCATGTATTGGGCGCCAGGTAGGTGAGGCACCCGTCGGCATCCTCGGCCAGGCTGGCCTCAAATAGACGGTTGAATTCCGCCAGTTTCCGGGCGTCGTTACAGGTGATCCAGCGCGCCACCTGAAAGTCAGTGCCGACATAATCGGCATCCACCCCGTATTCGGCCTTTAAGCGCGCGACGGTGACATCAAATTGCAATACGCCGACAGCGCCCAGCAGATAGTCTCCGCTCAACAGTGTTTTGAAGACCTGGACTGCGCCTTCTTCGGATAATTGCACCAGCCCCTTGTGCAGTTGCTTGCGCTTCATGGGGTCGCGTAACCGCACGCGGCGGAACATCTCCGGTGCAAAGTTGGGAATGCCGATAAACTTCAACGGCTCCCGGGTCGTCAGCGTGTCGCCAATTTTAATCGTTCCGTGATTATGGATGCCGATAATGTCGCCGGGCCATGCTTCCTCAACATGGGTGCGATCCTGCGCCATGAAAATGGTGGCATTGGCAAGTTTCATGTCCTTGTTGATGCGGTGGTGGCGGACGATCATGCCTTTACTGAATTTACCTGAACAGATACGGAAGAATGCAATGCGGTCGCGGTGCGCCGGATCCATATTGGCCTGAATTTTGAAGGCGAAGGCTGAAAATTCTTTTTCTTCAGGGTCGACGATCCGTTCTTCCGTCTCACGCGGGCCGGGTGGCGGCGCGAGTTCCACAAAGGCGTCCAACAGCTCTTTAACGCCAAAATTATTGATAGCACTACCGAAAAAAACGGGGGTTTGTGATCCGTTCAGAAAGTGTTTCAGTTCAAACGGATTGGCCGCGCCTTCCAGAAGTTCAACCTCTCCGCGCAACGCATCGGCTTGTAACCCGAGCAAGTCATCCAGTGCCGTATCGTTCAAATTCGTAATATGGACCGTTTCAAAATCACGGGTTTCAGCGCCGGCACTGAACAGGTTCAATTCCTTTTTGTAAAGATTGTACACGCCTTTGAACGCCTTGCCCATCCCGATGGGCCACGACATGGGCGTGCATTCAATCTGTAGTTTAGCTTCGATCTCGCTCAAAATGTCCAGCGGTTCCAGACCTTCGCGATCCAGTTTGTTGATGAAGGTCACGATGGGTGTGTTGCGCATGCGGCAGACTTCCATCAGTTTCTCCGTTTGCGGTTCCACGCCTTTACCTGAATCAATGACCATCATGGCCGAATCAACGGCGGTGAGGACACGATAGGTGTCTTCGGAGAAGTCCTGATGGCCGGGCGTGTCGAGCAGATTAATGTCGAAATTACGATAATTGAACTTCATCACTGAAGATGCAACGGAAATGCCGCGTTCCTGTTCGATTTTCATCCAGTCGGAGGTGGCGTGGCGGGTGGCTTTGCGCGCCTTGACGGCTCCCGCCATCTGAATGGCGCCACCGAACATCAACAGTTTTTCCGTCAACGTTGTTTTACCGGCATCGGGATGGGATATAATACCGAAGGTGCGCCGCTTCTCGATTTCAGATTTCAGACTCATGCATGCCTCGCTGCCAGCCCGCATGACAAATGATGCAGGTTTAAGGGGCGGCGCAGTGTATCGAAACCCGGTTAGCTTGTCCTGTTCCCTTATCCGGTCGAAGGCCGTTTGAAATCCAGGGGAGCCAATTGCAAAACCCATGAACGGCGATCCATGAACCGGGGATGAATAGCATGCTTGCAACGAACAGGCGCTCACGTATTATGCCGCCTGTTTCGGGTCGTTAGCTCAGCTGGCAGAGCAGCGGACTCTTAATCCGCGGGTCGACGGTTCGATCCCGTCACGACCCACCATTTCAGGGAGTGAGGCCAATGCCTTGCTCCCTTTTTTCATCGTAATCTGGCGATGACAAGGTTGACTGCGTCCGCTACGTTTCACGGTCATCCGCCATGACGCGAGGGTGGCGAAACTGGTAGACGCGCAGGATTTAGGTTCCTGTACCTCACGGTGTGGGGGTTCGACTCCCCCCTCTCGCACCATGTTTGAAGGTGTTGGCGGATGACTTGCTTGATAGATGTGAATGATTTACGGAGGATTGAAATGATTCAGACGGAAATAAAAAAACTTGGATCGGGTGAACATGCGGTGAATGTGCAGGTGCCGCAGGCGGAATATGATCGGATCTATGCCAACCATGTCGGTCAACTACAGGTCAACGTCAAAATGCCGGGTTTCCGACCCGGTCGAACACCGAAAGGCATGGTGGAAAAGAAATTTGGTGTCAAGGCGCATGAAGATACGGTTTCCGAACTGGTGCGGAATTATTATGCCGAGGCGATTGAAAAGAGCGGGCTCACGCCCGCCATTCAGCCCGAACTGGAGTTGCCCGCGATGCAACCGGCCACGGGTTTTCAGTTTACGATCAAGGTGGTGACATGGCCTGAGGTGGAACTGAATAAGTTATCCGAATTGTCCGTGACTGAAACCAGGGTGGAAGTTACGGATGCCGATATTCAGTCCGTGGTGGACCGCTTGATGGTAAATCAGGTGCGTTTTGAAGTCGGGAACGACCGTAAGGCGGAAACAGGCGATGAACTAACGATCTGTTTTACCGGGTTGATAGCCGGCAAAACATTCGAAGGCGGCCGTGGCGAAGATGTAAAGCTGGTGCTGGGAGACGGGACGTTTATTTCAGATTTTGAAACGCAACTTGAGGGTGCAAAAGCGGGTGAGGAGCGTTCGCTGGATATCACCTTCCCGGCTGACTATCAACATCAACCTCTGGCGGGCAAGGCGGCAAGCTTTAAAGTTTCCGTCAAGTCCGTGAGGATGGCCGTGAAAGCATCCGATGAAGAGGAACTGGCCGGTATGCTGAATTTTAGTAATCTCGAAGATTTGCGTAAAGATGTGCGCTTCCGTCTGACATCGGAAGCTGAACAGGCGCAATTTGAATCAAATCGTGAATCGGTCATTCATTCACTTCTGGCGGCTAATGATGTCGATGTGCCAGAGGCGATGATCAGGCAGGATATGCGGCAGGCGCGTGATCACGTACTTAAATCCATGCGTGAACAGGGGATAGAGACAAGCCCGGACACCTTTGACGCACTGGAGCATCGGGAGGAGTTTTACAAACAGTCCCAACGGTCGCTGGCGGCTTCACTGTTGCTCAATGCCGTGCGCGAAGCCCATGAAATCGTTGTGAGCGACGAGGAGATAGAGGCTGATCTTGATCAGCAGGCGAAGCAATATTCCGATGATCAACAGGATGCGTTTAAAAAATGGATGCATGGCAAGAAGGAAAAGATGGCAGGGTTGAACGATAAGTTGCTTGAGAAAAAATGCGTAGCATGCATTATGGAGCAGGCCAAAGTCGAACAGGTTTGCATGAGTCTGAAAGAATGGCAGAAAAAGCGGGATGCTGCCCGTGACGGAACCGATGATGCCAGGGAGGCTGCATGAATCTTGTGCCTGTTGTTGTCGAGCAGACCCCGAGGGGGGAACGCTCCTACGATATTTATTCGCGTCTTCTCAAGGAGCGGATCATCTTTCTGGCCGGACCGATTGAGGATCATACGGCGGACTTAATCACGGCGCAGTTGCTGTTTCTTGAATCCGAGGCGGCGGACAAGGATATCTTTCTTTATATCAACTCCCCCGGCGGATTGGTGACGGCAGGTCTCGCCATCTATGACAGCATGCAGTATATTCGTTGCGATGTTTCCACATTGTGTATGGGGCAGGCAGCCAGCATGGGAGCGCATCTGCTGGCGTCGGGCGCCCCCGGCAAGCGGTTCTCGCTGCCCAATGCACGCATCATGATTCACCAGCCACTGGGTGGTTTTCAGGGGCAGGCAACGGATATCGAGATTCATGCGCGTGAAATTATCAAACTCAAGGATCGACTCAACGGGATGCTGGCGGCGCATACGGGTCAGCCCGTCGAGAAAGTTGCGGAGGATGTGGAACGCGATTTCTTCTTGACCGCCGAGGATGCATGCGATTACGGTTTGATTGACAAGGTTCTGACCCATCGTCCGGATACGGAGGACGCCAGGACGAGCAGTCATACCGGAGGTAAGGATGACGAAGAGTAAAGGCGGCGATTCCACCCTGTATTGCTCATTTTGTGGCAAAAGTCAGCATGATGTTAAAAAACTGATTGCCGGCCCGACCGTCTTTATCTGTGACGAATGCATTGAGTTGTGCAATGAAATCATTCAGGAAGAAATTTCCGACGATACGGAAACCGGCAAGGAGAAGGATGGCATTCCACGTCCTGCCGACATCAAGGGTTTTCTTGATGATTATGTTATTGGACAGGAAAAGCCCAAACGCATGCTTTCCGTGGCCGTGTACAACCATTACAAGCGCATTGAACACAACAAAAAATCGGATATCGAAATTGCCAAGAGCAATGTATTGCTCCTGGGGCCGACCGGTTGTGGCAAGACCTTGCTGGCGCAAACAATGGCGCGTCTGTTTGACGTGCCATTCACCATGGCGGATGCCACAACGCTGACGGAAGCAGGTTATGTCGGTGAAGATGTGGAAAATATCATCCTCAAACTCTTGCAGGCCGCCGATTATGATGCCGAGAAGGCGCAACGCGGCATTGTTTATATTGATGAGGTAGACAAGCTTTCGCGCAAATCGGATTCGCCTTCCATCACCCGCGACGTGTCCGGCGAAGGCGTGCAGCAGGCGCTGCTCAAGTTGATCGAGGGCACGGTTGCAGCCGTGCCACCACAGGGTGGCCGGAAACATCCCCAACAGGAGTTCCTGCAAGTAGATACCACGAATATTCTGTTCGTTTTGGGCGGCGCTTTTTCCGGTCTGGAAAAGCTTATTGAGGCACGCAGTGAAAAACGCTCCATTGGTTTCGGGGCCAGGGTGACGGCGGATGCCGAGAAGGATATCGGCGTGGTGCTTAGTAAAGTCGAGCCGGAAGACCTGATCCAGTATGGCTTAATCCCCGAGCTGGTGGGCCGCTTGCCGGTCGTGGCGACATTGCACCAGTTGGATAAGGATGCCTTGCTGAAAATCCTGACCACGCCTAAGAATGCGTTGGTCAAGCAATACAAAGCTCTGCTGGAATATGACGGGGTGGAATTAAGTTTCACGGATGATGCGCTGGAAGCGATTGCGGACAAGGCCATTGCACGCAAGACGGGCGCACGCGGCCTGCGGGCCATCATGGAGTCAGTCATGCTTGATGTGATGTACGACATTCCGTCCCGGGGCGACGTGAAGCAATGTGTCATTAATGCCGAGGTCGTGGAAGGTCGCACCAAGCCATTACTGGTGCTTGAAAATAATGAAGCCTTGGCCGAGACTGCTTAATAACTGAGCCTCTTGCAAAACCGTGAGCGGCGATCGGCTTCCCCACTTTGGCCCATTTCCGAGCTGGAATTTCACTCCATGGAACTACCATGCAGTTCATTCCATCCCGAAAATGGACTCGAAATGGGATTGCCGCTCATCCACTCAGAGTTTTGCAAGAGGCTCAACTGCCTCATATTTCTCTACCGCGTCTGTTGATCAAATAGATAAAGATACCTGGCGAGAGCCAATGGGATCCATGATGATATTAAAATGAACTGACCTCATCCGCGGGTGAAAAGGGGGCGGGTAACAAAAGGAGATGCTGCTGATGGCTGAATGGAATCAGGAAGGTGGAATGGAAACGGCGGGAGAGGGTTTTCTTCCTGTGCTTCCCCTGCGTGATATTGTGGTCTTTCCGCATATGATCGTACCTTTGTTTGTCGGGCGCGAGAAATCCGTCAATGCTCTGGAAGAGGTCATGCGTAGCGGTAAACAGATTCTTCTGCTGGCGCAAAAAAACGCCGCGGAAGATGAACCCGGCGAGGCCGAACTGTACCGCATCGGGGTGGTAGGCAATATCCTCCAGTTGCTCAAGCTGCCGGATGGCACCATCAAGGCCCTGGTTGAAGGCGGTCCGCGTGTGGAGATCACCCGGCTGGATATCGATGAAGATTGTTTGCGCGCCACTTACCGCATCATTGAAGAGGCTGATGATGACGAACGCGAACAGGAAGCCGTGGTCAAGAGTCTTCTGCAACAGTTTGAAAATTATGTGAAACTGAACCGCAAGATGCCACCCGAGGTCATGATGTCGATTTCAGGGCTGGAGGATGCCGGCAAACTGGCCGATACCATTGCCGCGCATCTGAGTCTGAAGCTGGAAGACAAGCAGGCTCTGCTGGAAATGTCGGCCATCACGGCGAGGCTGGAGCGTCTGTATGCCTTTATGGAAGATGAAATGGAAATGCTACAGGTGGAAAAGCGCATCCGTGGCCGGGTGAAACGGCAGATGGAGAAGTCGCAACGCGAGTATTATCTGACTGAACAGATGAAGGCGATCCAGAAAGAGCTTGGCGATGAGGATGAACAGACGGATATTGAAGCCTTGGAAAAGAAGATTCAATCGGTAGGGTTGAGCAAGGAGGCCGAGACCAAAGCCACGTCCGAGCTGAAGAAACTCAAGATGATGCCGCCGATGAGCGCCGAGTCGACCGTGGTACGGAATTACCTTGATTGGCTGGTTGACATTCCGTGGGGAAAACGGACTCGCGTCCGCCGTGACCTGAATGCCGCTGAGCAAGTGCTGAATGAAGATCATTACGGTCTGGAGAAGGTCAAGGAGCGGATTCTTGAACACCTCGCCGTTCTGCAACTGGTACGTAAAATGAAAGGTCCGATCCTGTGCTTTGTCGGACCGCCGGGGGTGGGCAAGACTTCACTTGGAAAATCCATTGCCAGGGCTACACGCCGCAAGTTTGTTCGCATGAGCCTTGGGGGCGTGCGCGACGAGGCTGAAATTCGTGGCCATCGGCGTACCTATATCGGTTCACTCCCGGGGAAAATCATTCAGTCCATGAAACGGGCGGGAACGAAGAATCCGCTTATTTTGCTGGATGAGATTGATAAACTGGGCGCGGATTTCCGCGGCGATCCTTCATCGGCGCTGCTGGAGGTTCTGGATCCGGAGCAGAATCACACCTTCAATGATCACTATCTGGAACTGGATTATGATCTTTCCGAAGTGATGTTTATTACGACAGCGAACAGCCTGAATATTCCGTCGGCATTGCTGGATCGCATGGAGATTATCCGCATTCCCGGTTATACCGAGGATGAGAAGGTGCATATTTCCGAGAGCTACCTGTTACCGAGAAAACTGGAAGAGCATGGGCTGAAAAAGGGTCAATTAACGCTGGATGAGGATGCGTTACATGACATTATCCGTTATTACACACGCGAAGCCGGCGTGCGGAATATCGAGCGCATGCTGGCAAAGTTATGCCGCAAGGCTGCACGCGAACTGGTTCAACCGCGGAAAGACCCCGGCAGATGTGTCAATGTTGCGGCCAAAGATCTCGAATATTACCTTGGTGTACGGCAATACCGGTTCGGCATGGCTGAGGATGAAGATCAGATCGGTGTGGTGACGGGGCTGGCGTGGACCGAGGTGGGCGGCGAGTTATTGCAGATTGAAACGGCATTGATGCCCGGTAAGGGAAAACTGACGGTTACCGGGCAGTTGGGAGATGTCATGCAGGAATCTGTTCATGCGGCCTTGACCTATGTGCGTTCGCGCGCATTGCAACTGGGCCTGAAACCGGATTTCCATCAGAAGGTGGATATTCATGTGCATGTGCCGGAGGGGGCTATTCCCAAGGACGGGCCTTCCGCGGGCCTGGCCATGGCAACTTCGCTGGTAAGTGCGCTGACCGGAATCCCGGTCAAACGGAAGGTATGCATGACCGGTGAAATTACACTCAGAGGCAAGGCGTTGCCCATTGGCGGGCTTAAGGAAAAACTGCTGGCGGCGCATCGTGGCGGGTTAACGGAAGTCATTATTCCGGAGGAGAATGAAAAGGATCTCCGGGAAATCCCCAAGAATGTTGTAAAGGGTCTCGATATCTGTACTGTTGAACATATGGATGATGTGCTGGAGCATGCTCTGGTGCATTTGCCCGACGGGTTGCGTACGGCAGGGGGGTACGTTCCCCAGATTATCGAGGATATTTATATCGATAAGGGTGTATCCAGGGCGCATTAGCCTGCCTTGATGAGTAATGTTAAAAATATATTGACAGGGTACGGGGTGGAGGCTTTATAGTTGCTGAACCCAAAAATTCTCCGGGAGGAAACATTGAATAAAGCAGATTTGATAGGACATGTAGCGGATACGGCGGGATTGAGTAAGGCCTCAGCAGCGGATGCCGTGGAGGCTATGCTTGGTGGGGTTACCAATGCATTGAAGGGTGGCGATTTGGTAAGTTTGGTTGGTTTTGGAACTTTTTCCGTCGCAGATCGTGCAGCGCGTACGGCACGCAACCCGCGTACCGGTGAGACAATCCATGTGGGACCTTCACGGGCGCCGAAGTTCAAAGCGGGCAAGGCCCTGAAGGACGCTGTCAAGTAGATTTCCGTCTGGGTGGACCCCGGGTTCATCCGCCGTGTTGTTGGGGTCGGGTTTCCGGCCCCAATCGCATCGGAACAGCGGGCGAATAGCTCAGCTGGGAGAGCAACGGCTTTACACGCCGTAGGTCACAGGTTCGATCCCTGTTTCGCCCACCAGTTCGCTTACTTATCATCTGTATTTCTGGAGCGGTAGTTCAGCTGGTTAGAATGCCGGCCTGTCACGCCGGAGGTCGCGGGTTCAAATCCCGTCCGCTCCGCCATTTTCGGGAGGGTGCCTTGCGCACCCTCTTTTTTTATTCATGATGACTTCGCAAGAAGTCACCATTTGGCGTGGCGCACCTTTCGGAGAGTGGAAGCTCCTCATTACGCCTTGCTGACGGGAAACGGTTGTCCTGTTGACCTCCACGATCTTCAATTTACACTTCACTGCCATGATTCAATCGGAAGCCTTAAGCCGTTTCTTTGGCGACCAGTCTGTGATACGGGATTTGAGCTTCCATGTGAAACGTGGCGAGGTGATGGGGCTTCTGGGGCCGAATGGCGCGGGCAAGTCCACCACGATGAAAATACTAACCTGTTATCTGCCGCCCAGTTCGGGGACAGCCATCATAGACGGGACTTCTCTCGACGAGGATAGCATTGCTATTCGCAGGAAGATCGGATACTTGCCGGAGAATGCGCCTTCATACGGCGACATGCATGTGACATCCTATCTCCGCTTCATCGGGCGCATGCATCAAATTCCTGTAGCGACGCTGAGTGATCGTATTGCTGAAATGGGGCGCGCCTGCGGACTGACGGCAGTCATGCACCGCCGTATCAGCCAGCTTTCCAAGGGATTCAAACAGCGCGTAGGGTTGGCGGCAGCCATGTTGCATGATCCGGCGTGTCTGATTCTGGACGAGCCGACGACGGGACTTGATCCCAACCAGATTCTTGAGATCCGTCAGTTGATTCGCACCTTGGGCCAGAAAAAAACAGTGCTGTTATCATCGCATATATTATCCGAGGTGGAAGCCGTGTGCGACCGTGTGATGATTATCGATAAAGGGCGACTGATTGAAATGGGTACAGCCAGCGAACTGGCCAATCGCATTCAGGGCGGAAGCAGGGTGGAAGCGGTTATCAGGGGTGATGCGCAGGCCTTGCTGAAGATGCTGGAAAAGACATTACCGGATGTTGAAGGGGAGGTGCTGGATGCAGATGAAGGGGGGCGGCTGAAACTTCGTCACGGAAGCAGAGGAACAGCATTGGCCGAGGCCGTCTTTCATGCGGCCGTGGCATGTGATTGTGCAATTGTGGAAATGCGGCGCGAACAGGTTAGCCTAGAAGATGTGTTTCATCGCCTGACGCAGGAAAATCAGGCATGAAACCGATTTCCGCCATTATCTGGAAGGAATGGCGTACGGCGGTGGATACGCCGTTGGGTTATGTGATTGCAGTCGCCTTTCTGCTGGCTTCCGGTTTCTTTTTTGGCAATCGTTTGTTTCTGACAGGGCAGGCGGAGATGCGAAGTTTCTTTGCTATTTTACCGGTATTGCTGATGTTTTTCATTCCTGCCATGAGCATGCGGGCGCTGGCCGAAGAAAAGCGTAGCGGCACCTTTGAATTGTTGGCCACCCTGCCGATCAGTACGACGCAGATTGTGGCTGGAAAATATCTGGCAGTATTGCTGCAAACAACGGTGCTGCTGGGACTCACGTTGCTGTATCCATTGACGCTGGCGATGCTGGGCAATATCGATGGCGGGCAGATTGCCGCTTCCTATCTTGCGGCATGGTTGCTCGTTGCGGCGTATGTCGCAGCCTGCATTTTTGCATCCTCGTTGACCAACAATGCCGTGGTGGCTTATGTGCTGGGATTTTCCATGCTGCTGACCGTATTCTTGCTGGCGCAGGCCGTGCCATTGCTTTCTCCCGCGATGCAGAACTTTCTGTATATCATCAGTCCGATTTCCCATTATCAGAGCATGCTGCGCGGCGTGGCGTATATGGAAGATGTCGTATTCCTGTTGTCCCTGTGCTGGGTATTTCTGGTAGCTGCCCACTTCCAGCTTGAACGCCGGAGGTGGATGTAGTGGCGTCCGGAATGGATCGCAGAAAAGGCGTTCGCCGCAAGGCGTGGCTGGGACTGCTGACGGGCCTGTTGGCGGCTGCCGCCGTTACCATGGCCGCGAGTGCGATCAATCTGCGCTGGGATATGACCGCTAATCACATGTACACCTTGTCCGATTCTACGCGAAACGTGTTGAATAAACTCGATGAGCCCGTGATGATCCGCGCCTATATAACACGGGGTTTGCCGCAGCCCTATGGCCAATTGCGGCACTTTATCGCGGATATGTTGCGATCCTATCATGAAGCGGGCCATGGTAATGTGGGGTTCGAAATTATTGATCCGGCGGATGATCCCAATGTGGCTGCATCGCTGGCCGCGCTAAATATTCCCAGGGTTCGGGTGCAGGTTGTTGAAGGTGATCAGGCTCAGGTGAAGCAGGGATATATGGCTGTGGTAGCCGAATACCTGAACAAGAAGGAAACTATTCCCGTGGTGCGCGGCGAGCAGGGTTTTGAATACCTGTTGACAAGCAAAATCAGGAAACTGACTGGCAAGGGACGCGTAAAAATTGGCGTGGTGGCCGGATTCGGCGCCAGGAGGCTGGCCCGGTTGCAGGCGTTTCAGCAAAAGGTTTCGGAAGATTATGAGCTGGTGACGGTGAAACCGGATAAGAAGCCGGTTGGCAAGGGCGTTCGGGCGATGATTGTGGCCGGATTTGACGAGGCGCCCTCGGAAGCCATGCGATATGCTCTGGATCAATTTCGCATGTCGGGCCGGGGGTTGCTCATTCTTGCGGGTAATGCCGACCCGCAGCTTAGTCAGGGCTTTATGGTACGAAGCGTGGATGCCAAAGCCAATGTATGGTTGAAGGATTTCGGTATCGCGGTGGAGCCGGGGCTGGTAATGGACCCGCGGGCGGCGCGCATCAACGTCAACCAACGGCGTGGTATGTTCCTGTTCAGAAGCGTGGTGAATTACCCCTTTGTTGCTAAGGCGGAGGGCCTGGATAAGGCCAGTCCGATCACGCACGGACTGCAAGCAGTGTCCGTACCCTTTGCCTCGCCGCTGACATGGATCGGAGACAAGCCTCATGGCACCGTATTGCTGGCATCATCCGCAATGGCATCAGTGCAGGCGGGACCGCCTTATGATGTGGATCCGCTGGTTCCCATGAGCAGGCGATTCGATGGTTTAACGCGCAGGCAAGTGGATTTGGCGTTGATGGAACAGGGTGTCGCTGAATCCGTATTCGCCACGCCACCAAAAAGTGCGCTTGCTACGGGAAAATATATACCTGGCACGGCGCATGCGCACGTGGTTGTGGTGGGCAGCCGTTCCTTACTGGATGACCAGTTTATGAGTAACGGAAATCTGGCGTTTGTACTCAACACGATAGATTGGCTGGCTGGCAATCGGGGGCTGATTGATTTGCGTTCACGCGGCGTGACTCGGCGGCCTCTGACGACACTGACGGCGGGGGAGCGCGCCATCTACAAAGGGGTGTGGATGTTGGGTTTACCCCTGCTGGTTGTACTCATCGGTCTGTGGCGCTGGCGCAAGCTGCGCGCATGGGAGGCGGCAGCTTGAAGCGTGTGATTTTGTGGGTGGGTCTGTTGGTCCTGACAGGCTGGTCCGCATGGCGGTTTTCACAGCCTGATGTCGTACCGCAGTCGCATGCGTCCCTGGTGGCGCCGGACATTTCAAAAGTCGCCGTCATTGAGCTGATGCCTGCGTCCGGAATACGCATTCGTTTGAAGGAAAAGGATGGAACATGGCTGCTGGCGGGTTCGCCGGATGTGCCTGCTAATCGCGAATCGGTGAGTCATTTGCTCGATAATTTGGCTGATATGCGCGTGATTCGCGTGGTGACGCATACGCATGCGCATGACGATACGCTGGGTATGAACAAAGGCGTCAAACTTGTTTTACGGGATCAGGCAGATACTGCATTCTTTCATCTGACGGTGGGGAAACAGGGCAGTGATCTGATTTCCACTTATGTGCGCGTCGGACGATCTCCGGAAGTTCTGGCGGTGAACAAGTCCCTTGCGTGGCAGGTGACGCGCAGTCCGAATGCGTGGAAGGCGCCGCCATCGAAGCCCGGTGATGCAAGCGGCGCCGCCAGGAAAACCAGTCAGGGTGGAGGAAAGCTTTTACCTCCCGAAAATTTATGACTTCGTAAGGATTCATCAAAGTGCCCATGGATGGGCTTTTTACGACTTCATCATCTTTGATTTGATTCTGTTTGATTGCGATGCGCGCATGACGCATTTTCCACCCTTGCGGCAAGAGGTCGTATCATCCACGATTGCCCCATGAGTCACCTTGTGAAGAGAACCGTCAAATATAGTCTGGTTTCCCTTGTTTTGCTTGCCGCGGCGTTGCTTGCAGCGCCATTCTTTATCAATGTCAATCACTATAAGGGCCTGATCCTTGAAAAAGCTGAGCAGGCGACGGGACGCAAGATTGAGATGGGTGAATTGCATGCCTCGTTTTTCCCATGGGTCGGCATGCGTGTGGATAATGTACGTATTTCCAACCCCCGCGGCTTCCCGAATCCAGGTTTTTTACAGGTCAAAAGTCTGGATGTGCGTCTGGCACTGTTACCTTTGTTGAGTAAGCATATCGAAATCAAACGTTTCGTACTGGATAGCCCGAGGTTGATACTGGAACGCAATGCCGACGGTATCGGAAACTGGAAAGATTTGTTTCCTGCTTCGAGAAAGAATGCACAGGCGGGGAACGTGGGCAAAACATCCCGGACGCCTGTCGAGGGCGGGGGCTGGCTGATTGCCTTGAGCGCCAAATCCCTTCAGATGCTGAATGGCCAGGTGCGTTACCGGGATAGCCGTTCGGGAAAGGATATCGTCTTGAGCGAACTTGACATTACGGTGGATGATGTACGGCTCGATCGTCCGGTGCATGTGCAAGCTTCCGGAAAATTCTCCGGAAATTTCTTTTCCGTAAAAGCGGAAGTGGGACCCTTGGGCGATTTGTCTGAATTCAATATTGATAGGTTGCCTGTACAGGCCAATATTCAGGCTAAATCGATTGCGCCTGAAAAACTTGCGGCGTTTATCCCGGTGCTGGCCGGATTGGGTAAAGGTACGCTGGGCATGGATATCAATGTAGAGCAGAGGCCGGATGGCATGCGTGTCACAGCGGGATCGCTGGCGTTGCATGGCGCACGTGAAGTAGATATGGCATGGAAGATTGAAATGCCCAAACCGGACCGCATGACGCTGGATCATGTGGTGGTGCGCGTGGGCGGAGAAAAGGTTGCTGAAATGACAGGGACCGTACGTGGTATCGGGCATCGCTTACAATATCAGGTGCGTGTGAACACGCCAGCATTGAGTCGCGGTCAGTTGTCGGCATGGATACCGGGTTTGCAGGCTTTGTATGCGGCGAATTCCACGCCCTGGGAGCAGGTTAAATTAGGGCTATTGGCCGCGGGCGATACACAGCACATAGAATTACGGGATTTGCAGTTGATACTGAATGATGAACTGGTTCAGGCCTCCGGGAACATTCAGTTTGGCGCTGCGCCCGTTGTTCGGCTGCGGATTGCATCGAGATCCTTGCATATCGATCCGTGGTTGCCGCGGCCGGAAAAAGGTGGAACTCAAAATCAGGCGCCTGTGCATGATGCCCTGAACATTCGGATAGTGCCCGATGCCCATGCGGCGGAAGGCGCAGGGATCGGGCAGCCTGAGGGCGTGTCAGGCAGCGAGGGAATGGCCAAAGAGCCGGATTTGCGTTTTCTGAAGAAATGGCGCGTTACAGCCGGGCTACAGGTGGATCATTTGTTCCTGTACGGGCTTGATATGGCGAATTTGCGTGCGACTCTTTCCGGGAAAAACGGTGTTTTCAATCTGGATCCTTTGCGATTTGAACTGACGGGAGGTCAGGTGAGCGAGAAGGCCGGTTTCATCGTCAGTCGCTACCCCGTTCGCTGGAGCGAGTCGACGAAGGTCCGGGGCGTACAGGTTCGACCCGTGCTCAAGGCCGTGGCCGGAACCGATATGCTTTCCGGTATTGCGCAAATAGAGACGAAGCTGAACGGAGTGGGTCTGCTGCCGGACGCCGCAATACGGAGCCTGAATGGCACGGGTAATGCTCTGTTGCGCGATGGTATGATAAAGGGTTTTGATATTGCGGAAATATTACGTAATGTTGCCGCGCATGGTCAGCGGATCGGCCCCCGACAGACCGATTTTTCACAGCTTTCCGGAAGTTTCAAAGTGAAAAATGGTGTGGTAAGCAATGATGACTTGTTCATGGCTTCTCCTTTGTTTCGCCTCACCGGTTACGGGAAAATCAATCTTGTCGCCATGACCATGAATTACCATGTGAAGCCCCGTTTGGTGGGAAGTATGGCGGGACAAGGCGATACCGAGACGGCGAGGAAAGGGTTAGTGATTCCTCTTTGGATTACAGGCCCTCTGGATGCGCCCAAAGTCAAAGTGGAAATGGATATGAAAACACTGCTGGGAAACGTCGCAAATGTTAAAGATCTTATCAGGAAGGGCAAAGGCGGAGGATGGAAGAATATCTTGAAGGGGGTTCTGCGGGGAGGTTCCGCCACCGGGAACCCGGAGCCGTCCACGGCACCGACGCCGACGCCGGCAAAACCGGTGGATCAAATACGGCAGAAACTGAAAGGTTTGATTCCGGGATTTTAATGTTTGAACGATTGAGGTTACACCCTGATCGGCCTCATGCCCGGTTAATTCGGCATGCTGCTGAATGTATGCGGCATGGGCTGGCAGCAGTCGTTCCGACGGAGACGACCTACTCATTGATGGCGCTACCCGATGCTTCCGGAGCAATTTCCGGCATACGCCGTTTGCGGCAACTGGACAAGCAACACTGGTGGTCGCTGGTGTGTAGCGATTTATCGCAGGCCGCTCGCTATGTGCGCATGGATAATAATGCGCACCGCGTTCTCAAACGTTGTTTGCCGGGTCCGTATACATTTATTCTCCCGGCAAATTCACAGTTGCCCCGCCGCATCTTTGGCAAACGCCACGATGTGGGTATTCGCATGCCAGCCCATACCGTATGCCGGGCGCTTTTGCGGGAACTGGGCAGCCCCCTTTTGGCAACGACGCTGATCTTTCCTGATGAGGCCGATGAGGCTGTTGATCCGGATGAATTTATTCCTCGCCTGAAAGGAACGAATATACTGGTGCTGGATGCGGGTCGCGGCGGGGTTGCGCCCACGACCGTCATTGACCTGTGCGGCGACGCTCCGAAACTGATGCGGCAGGGGGTGGGCGAGTGGCCCGCGTAATCGAAAGAATAAAGGGGCGTTGAACGTGGCGTATTTATGTTGTGGTTAACCCTGCCCTTTACCCATAAGTCATGTCACAGAACCCTTGCACACGGGCCATACCTGCGTTGCGGCGCTTGCCAATGGAACCACCATAATCTGCGCACCGCGCCTTGGTCTGACCCGTGTGCAAGGGTTCCCTTCGGGCGAGTCGCCCGGCGGCCATCTGTCTGCGTTGCACTCCCTTGCAAGGGGGCTACCATGGCCGCGGGAGTGCGCCTTGCATATGACCGCCGGGCAAACTCTCTCCGCTGTGACACGACTTATGGGTAAAGGGCAGGGTTAGCTTTCTGCGTGTTTCATCTTTTAATGACGAGGAATGCCTCAATATGACTGACAAGAAGGTTAATGCCGTGTCCATGACGCCGGAAGAGCGGAAATCCGCTGTATCGCTGGCGGGTATCTTCGGGTTACGCATGCTCGGCCTGTTCCTGATTCTTCCGGTATTTTCTCCCTATGCCCACAACCTGGCGGGTGCCAGTGAACATCCGATGATGGTGGGCATTGCTCTGGGTGCGTATGGCTTGACCCAAGCGTTGTTGCAGGTTCCTTTTGGCATGTTGTCCGACAGGATCGGGCGTAAACCGGTGATTGCCGCCGGCATGTTGCTGTTCGCCATCGGCAGTGCCATTGCCGCCATGTCTGATTCCATTACCGGCGTATTGATCGGCCGGGTGATTCAGGGTTCCGGGGCGGTGGCCGCCGCGATTATCGCGCTGGTAGCCGACCTTACTCGCGAAGAACACCGCACCAAGGCTATGGCCATGATTGGCATAACGATTGGTGCGTCATTTATGATTTCGATGGTGGCAGGCCCCGTTCTCGGGGATCTCATAGGCGTATCCGGCATTTTCTGGCTGACGGCGGTGCTATCACTTGCCAGTATCCTGTTCCTGTATCTGGTCGTACCCGATCCGAAGCGTCAGGTACATCACCGCGATGCCGAGGTTACGGCCGGTATGTTGGGGCGGGTGCTGGCCAATAAAGAATTACTACGGCTGGATTTTGGCGTCTTTGTATTGCATGTGGCTTTGACGGCGATGTTCGTGGTTTTGCCGATGGTGTTGATGGACCCATCGTCTCCCTTGCTGGCGAGCGCCGCGCAATGGAAGCTGTATTTGCCGGTGATGGGCGCATCTTTTGTGCTGATGGTGCCGCTGGTGATTGTCGCGGAATCCAAACGAAAGATGAAGCAGGTATTTGTGTTTTCCATTGCCTTGCTCGCTACTGCTCAGATAGGGATGGCGTTATGGGGGGCGTCACTGGCGGCTATCGCGGTATCATTGTTCGTGTTCTTTGTCGGATTTAATGCGTTAGAAGCCACACTACCATCGATTATCTCCAGGATTGCGCCTGTATCGGCCAAGGGAACGGCAGTGGGCGTCTATAATACCTGCGAGTTCTTCGGTGCATTTATTGGCGGCGTTCTGGGTGGATTTTTGTATATTCCAGCCCGGCACAATGAAGCTCAAACTTTTCTGGTCATTGCAGGATTGCTGATTTTGTGGCTACTGGTGGCGCTGACCATGGCCCCGCCCCGTCATGTAGCGACGCGCATGTTACACATTGAAGTCCCGGATGAGAGTGCCGCGGAAAGGTTGCGGCAACGCCTTCTGGCCATTGATGGCGTGGTCGAAGTCGAAATATTTGCAGATGAGCAGGTTGCATACTGCAAAGTCGATAGCAAGATCCTGGATGATGACATATTGCACGCGGCGGTTCAGGCGGCCTGAATTGGCGCTTCTTTTGCTAGTGTGATTGATGAATTTGTAAAAAGGTCGACCATGGCCTTCTTACGGATTCATTATGATTGGGGATCAATAAAAAAGAGGTAATTAATATGGCGGAGAATCAACAGGGTACGGTTGAAAAAGTATTTGAATGGATCCTGTGGAATAGCCGCTTTGTGGTCATTCTTGCGGTCCTTTCCTCATTGGTTGGCATGGTGTTGCTGTTTGTGCTGGCAGCGGAAAACATGCTGCATCTGGCCTGGCAGTTCATTGAAATAGAATTTATGGGCGTTGAACACCCGGGTTACCATGTCGAGGCGGTCGGGCAGATCATCTCGGCCGTTGATGATTTCCTGCTCGGCACCGTCCTGCTGATTTTCGGCCTTGGTCTGTATGAATTGTTTATCAGCAAGATTGATATTGCCCATGGAGATGAAAAGGCCAACAATATCCTGACGATTAACAACCTGGATGATTTGAAGGATCGTCTGGCCAAAGTGGTTCTGATGATTCTGGTCGTGGCCTTCTTCAAAAACGTACTGCATGTCACCTTCGACAATCCGTTGAACATTTTATACATGGGCGCTGGCATCCTGATGGTGTCGCTGGCGACTTATTTCACGCATAAAGCCGGTGAACACTAAACATGACGGAACAGGGAGAGGGAGTCTGGCTAAGGCGCGGGCTGGATGTCCTGCTGTTTCTGTTGACGATTAGTTCGGTTCTGGTTTCTTTCTGGGAGCAGTCTCCGGACTGGTTGCAGTTGGCGGCGCTTTCGATGTTTGTTCTCTTCTTTTTGTGGCGCTGGCGTATCGATCTGAACCCGGCGGGCTACATTCGTAGCAACTGGTTTGATTTGGTGTTCGTTGTCCTTCTTGCATCGCCCGTATTGCGGCTTTTTACCGCCCTCAGGATTGCACGCCTTGCACCGGCTTTACGTCTGGGTTCGTTAATGCGCAAACACCGAAAACAAATTTTGAAACTTATTTTATTATCGCGTGACAGTTTTCCGGTTGCCATGGCTATTCTTTTCGGAATGGTGTTTATTTCCGGCGCCAGCGCCTGGCTGCTGGAACATCATCAGAATGCTTCCTTTGCCAACCTCAGTGATGGATTATGGTGGGCGTTTGTCACCCTGTCGACTGTCGGTTATGGCGATATTGTGCCGGTAACGGATGCAGGCCGGATTATCGCCGTGCTGACCATGGTGTTTGGCCTTGTCGCCTACTCTCTGTTGATTGCCAATCTCACCCATTTTCTTGAGACGCTGGATCCGGCACTGGATCCGGCAAGGCAGGATGATAAAAAAGAAGGGATGGGAAAGGGCGTGCGATCGGCTTGAGGGTAAAACCTTGTCCGGTTGTTAGCCGGGATTATTCATAAATCATCCCGATTAGACAGCCTCCAAAGATCGTACGAAATGATTGCCTGGAGGCAGGGGCGGGAATCGAACCCGCGAATAAAGGTTTTGCAGACCTCTGCCTTACCACTTGGCTACCCTGCCGAAGACTCAACCCTATAGAGAAAAGGGCTTTTCGGGTCTGTAAGCTGGAGCGGGAAACCGGGTTCGAACCGGCGACCTCAACCTTGGCAAGGTTGCGCTCTACCAACTGAGCTATTCCCGCTTGAGGGAAGCGAATAATGCCGATTGCCTTATCGCTGTCAACAATCCACCTCGGGGTGCATCGCCAGCATCTCTGGCACAATAAGGGTGAGCCGGAGTGCGGTAGCCCCGTCATGCCCGCAAAGCGAGGCGTGGTATTTCCCGTGTCACTATTCCAGTACAATAAAGCTTGACAAGGTTTTCGGTCAGAAACTGGTAAATCAAGCACCATCACCGTTTTCTCCGGAACTATCGTTGTAAGCCTGCTCAATGGTCACCAATCCATTTTCAAACAGCACTTTTCGACTGGCTGCAGACAAAATAATTGGATTGATTACGGCGCCATTCTATGGCGCGGTGGGCAGCAAGGTCATGTCGGAACCACGTTGAAGCAGGTGGATGATGCACATTACCGGACAGCTCATTCACCCGTTTGACAGCGCCGTACGTCAATGTCAGATCCTGGGGGGTACACATCCTGTTTGCAAAAAGAGAGCGATTGGTCAAAACTGTCATCGAGGATGAATAAAGGGCGCTTCCCCAAGGAGTCTTTCTTGAAAGTCCAGGCACATAAAACTTATGATATCGTTATTGTCGGCGGAGGGTTGGCAGGGGCGTCTCTTGCCATTTCAGCGGCGAAAACAGGCCTTTCCGTGGCGATGGTGGAGACGCATGCCGTGGATACATTCGCCACGGGTCAGCCGGAACGGGTGATTGCGCTTTCCTATGCTTCCCGCTGCCATCTGGAAAGACTTGGCGTGTGGGCGGAGATCGAGAGACTTGGCATGGCAGCTATTCGACAGGTGCATATCGCGGATCCCGGCAGTTGTGGAGAGGTGCGGATGCACCGGGCTCAGGCAGATATTGATGCGCTGGGTTATGTCGTGCCCAACGCGCATATCCTGCGCTCGCTTTACGATGCGATGCCGCCGGAAGCGGCGGTGCTGGCTTCCGCACGGGTGCAAGCGCTTGAGATTGCGGATGATGCCATGCATGTGACCGTGGTGCGGGATAATCAGGAAGAACATATCTCTTGCCGTTTGCTGGTGGGTGCGGATGGTTCCGCCAGCCGCGCCCGGCGTTTGTGCGGCATTGGCAGCCGGGGCTGGGATCATAACCGTTTCGGACTGGTGGCTTCGGTTCGTCCAGGCTTGCCGCACCGGAATATCGCCCATGAATATTTTCGCACCAGTGGGCCGCTGGCCTTTCTGCCACTGGATGAGGCACGTTACTCGATTGTGTGGACGATGGCACCCCGAGATGCCAGCCGTATCATGGATATGGACGATGCGGCTTTCCTGCGTGAACTGAATCATGCGGCGGGATCGGATATGCGCGGGGCTTTTGGCGGACTGGTCGAAACAGGTCCGCGAGCGCTATTCCCGCTCGAGTTTCGCATGGCGACGGCGTTGACTGCGCCACGTACAGTCCTGATTGGCAATGCGGCCCATACCCTGCATCCGGTGGCGGGCCAGGGTTTGAATCTCGGGCTGAGGGATGTGGCGGTACTGGCTGATACGTTACGCAAGGCTATGGACAGAAAAGGGGATGCGGGTTCTCCTGTCGTTCTGGAAGAATACTGTCAACGCAGAATGCTTGATAATCTGGCGCTGGCTGCCTTTACGGAAGGAACAAATGTTATCTTTTCCAATAACTTTCTACCTGCAAAACTGGCAAGAGGCGCAGGGCTTCTTGGCATGCAATGCCTGCCGCCAGCGCGCGACTGGCTGATGCGGCGCACCACGGGTCTGGCGCAGGCAATTTCGCTGGACGGCGGCGTATGAAGAGAACACGCCGAAGCAGGGAGAGAACCGAAAAGGGCTTGATCATTATCGGTGGAGGCATGGTAGGGCTGGCTCTGGCCTGCGCACTGAAGGACACGGGTTTGGAGATCGCCGTTGTTGAGCGGGCCGAAGCCGAGACTCGCATGTCGCTGGAGCGCGATTGCCGTGTGTCCGCCATTGTGGTCGGAACAGCCGAGGCGCTGAGAGGCATCGGTGTCTGGCCTTACGTGAAGAACAAGGCGGGTTCTATTGACAGCATGCGAATATGGGATAACCAGCGCTTTGGAAGCATTCGATTCGAGGCCGAAGAGGTCGGGCTGGATACATTGGGATATATCGTTGAAAATAGTGTGCTTTTGTCTGCCATGCTGGAGGTTGTTCACGCATCGGAAAATATCGAATGGTGCTGCCCGGCATCGGTGGAATCGGTACAATGGAAAGCAGGCTGCGTGGAAGCGTCGCTGGATGACGGGCGTGTTTTTACCACGCCGCTGATTGTCGGTGCGGATGGCGGACGTTCGTGGCTGCGCAGTCAGGCTCATGTTCCCGCATGGAGTCACCGATTTGAGCAACAGGGCATCGTTGCCACCATTCAGCCTCAATTGTCGCATCAGAACTGCGCCTATCAGCGTTTTCTGCCCACAGGCCCGTTGGCTTTCCTGCCGCTGACGGATGGATTGTGTTCGATTGTATGGAGTACACGGGACACTGAAGCGGATCGGCTGATGGCGCTGGGCGACAATACATTTCTGGCCGAACTACAGGCTGCATTCGGGCCTGTCCTCGGTGTGTTGGAGGCGGCGGGTGATCGCGCCGCATTTCCGCTCGGAAGCCAGCTTTCCCGACATATTGTGCGTCCCCGAATGGCTCTCATTGGTGATGCGGCGCACCAGGTCCATCCGCTGGCAGGGCTTGGCGTCAATCTGGGTATCCGCGATGCCATGGTACTGGCGCAGGAAATTGCCGATGCCCGTCGCTTTGAGGAGGACTACGGCAGTCCGGATGTGCTGAACCGGTTTATGCGTAATCGCATGCCGGATATTCTGGCTGTGATGGGGGGGATGGAGGCTCTTAATTATTTGTTTACGCACGATGTTCCGGGGCTGGCATTGTTGCGCGATGCCGGAATGCGGGTTGTAGGGAACAGCGGTCCGGTCAAACGGATGCTGATGCGCCACGCCATGGGACTGACGCTGCCGGTTCCAAAACAGATTTCATAGCTCCTGAAAACGGCATAATTCTTGCTCGTTGTGTGCATGACCGAGCACATGGATGAGGAGTTTCATCGTCGATTATTGGCCATGGTTGAATCCATGCCTGCTTTTCCGGAAAGCGTACATCAGATCGATACTTTATCAGACAAAGTTCACGATATGCCTGTGCTGGTGAATCATCCGGTTGTGAATTTTGGATATCGAATCGACACGGGAAGGCGTGTTCATCGAGTGGTAATGCTCATCTCACTCCTGATTTACTACCCGATTATGAATACTCTTTGAATGAAAAAACATCCACATAGAATCTTATTACAATTCATATTTTTCCGGATAGGCTTCGCCGATGTCCGAGATTCAGGTATTGGTTCCCGATCTGTCACATCTGAAAGGTGTGCGCATCATTGCCGCGATGAGTGGCGGAGTGGATTCGTCTGTGATAGCGGCGCTGCTTGCGGATGCGGACGCGGATGTGGTCGGTGTGTTTTTGAATGTTTGGGACTATTCACGCGATGAAGTAAGTCGCCATGGTTCCTGCTGCGCTACCGAGGATGCCTATGACGCGCATCGGGTGGCGGACCATATTGGAATCCCGTTCTATTCGATGGATATGCGAAAAAATTTTCGTGAGCATGTCATTGATCCGTTCATTGCCGATTATGAATCGGGCCGGACACCGAATCCCTGCGAACGTTGCAACCGTTTCGTGAAGTTCGGCGCCCTGCTGGATGTGGCTGATGAACTGGAAGCGGCGTTTGTAGCGACCGGACATTATGCGCGCCGCCGGGATGACAAAAACGGCGTGCACATCTATAAGGGAAACGATATGCACAAGGATCAGAGTTATTTTCTGGCAACCACGAGTCGCGAGCAGGTTGAAAGGATTCTTTTTCCGGTGGGACATCTGGAGAAGGGCGAAACCCGCAAGCTGGCAGAGCAGTTTGGCCTGCCGACAGCGGGAAAGCGTGAAAGCCAGGATATCTGTTTTATTCCCGCGGGAGATCGCATCGAATTTTTGAAGCGTGAAGGATCATCCGCCGGACTTAAGCCGGGTAATGTTGTCGACAGGAATGGAAACGTGTTGGGAAAACATCAGGGTATCGCATGTTATACTTTGGGGCAGCGCAAGGGTTTAGGGCTTTCCGGCGGGCCGTGGCATGTGGTGGGTCTCGATGGAGATACGGCACGGGTTGTGGTGGCTCCGCCTGAGGAAGCATTGATTCGCAGGGTAAAAGTGGATGATATCACGTGGATTCGCCAGCCACAGGGTTCTGAGGTGATAACTGCCAAACTGCGCTATCAGTCAAAGCCGGCGCCATGCTGTATTTCCGCAGAGGGTAAGAATATGCATGTTGTATTTGATGCTCCGCAGAAACCAACAGCGCCGGGCCAGGTAGCAGCATTTTATACCGGCGATGAATTGCTTGGCGGTGGTATTATCTCAGAGGTCGCATAAAGAACCATAATCTGGAACGGAGGTAGTTTATGTATCATGGAAAATCAATTTGGGTTGTTACGGCGGATGCCGGTCGAGCAAAAATATGGGCGGTGCGCACACCGTCATCTCCCCTTGAACTGGTTCGTGAAATGGAATCGCCGGAAGGGCGCATGCATGAACGGGATTTAACATCGGATTTGCCGGGCAGGGTTTTTGACAGCAAGGGATCGGGCAGGCATGCCATGGAACAGGAGGTGAGCCCGAAAAAGGAAGCGGCTATTCGTTTTTCTCATGAGCTGGCTGCTGTACTGGCGGAGGCGCACAATCACTCGGCGTTCGACAAGATTTATCTGGCGGCCGCACCATCGTTTCTTGGTTTGTTGCGTGATTGCTGTAAGGAAACCCTGAAACAGTGCGATGTGATCGAATTGGACAAGGATTATGTGGCCTTGGCCGCAAGTGAGTTGAGGTCGCGTCTGCCTGAGTATTTGTAGTCATCTTTCTTTCTTGGAACTTGGCTGCTGCTCCACTAGAGTGCCGCGCCACGCTGCCCGATGGGCGCGAAGCTTTAGAGAAGGGGTGTAAGCATGGCAGTTCAACGTACGCTTTCGATTATCAAACCGGATGCGGTTGCCAAAAATGTAATTGGCGACATTATCCGTCGTTTTGAAGAGAACGGGCTGGCGGTGATTGCCACCCGTATGACACAGTTGTTCGCCGGACAGGCAGGGCGTTTTTACGCGGTGCATAAAGACCGTCCATTCTACAGAGATTTGTGTACGTTCATGAGTTCCGGCCCGATTCTGGCCATGGTTCTGGAGGGTAAGAATGCCGTGGCGCTGAACCGCCAGTTAATGGGTGCAACCAACCCGAAAGAAGCGGAAGCCGGCACCATTCGCGCCGACCATGCGGATTCTATTGATGCCAATGCCGTACACGGATCCGATTCGGAGGAAAACGCGGCCATTGAGATCGCTTTTTTCTTCGGCGGTCTCGATTTGCATAGTCTTCGGTAAATTTTTAATGATCCGTAACTACTCAGGAGCCCTGGATTTTGTTCCCTGGCAAGGCGCGAGAAGCGCAGGATCCGTAGTATATGTGTCTATATGTGAGGATTCGAGCATCGCAGCAGCGCCGCCAGGGGGCAAAAGACGGGGGTGCTGAGTAGTTATGATGATCCTTTGATGGGTGGCAAGAAACCTGTAGCAACCACGGCATCGCAAGCGCCTGAGCAAATTCGCGTCCGGCGGGAGAAACTGGCCCGCTTGCGCGCTGAAGGCATGGCTTATCCCAACAGTTTTCGCCCTGCCGATGCAAGCCGTGAAGTGCTGGCGCGGTGCGGGGACCGGGATGCGGACAAGTTGAAATCCGAAACGGTTTGCGTGCGTATGGCCGGACGCATGATGGCCCACCGTGTGATGGGTAAATCCAGTTTTATGCATATTCAGGATGAGTCGGGGCGAATTCAGATCTTTCTGAACCGGGATGAACTGGGATCGGAAACTTACAACCCTACCAAAAAATGGGATCTGGGCGACATTATTGGCGTGGAAGGCAGGCTTTTCCGCACCAGAACGGGTGAGTTGTCGGTCAGAGCCTCCCGTATTGAGATGGTGACCAAGTGCCTGCGGCCACTGCCCGAAAAATGGCACGGACTCGCGGACAAGGAAATGCGTTATCGCCAACGCTATGTGGACTTGATGGTGAATCCCGAGGTGAGGGATATATTCCGAACACGCTCAAGGGCCATCAACGCCTTGCGGCGCAGTCTTGTGGATCGGGAATTTATCGAGGTGGAGACCCCGATGCTGCAAAGTCAGCCCGGGGGGGCGGCGGCGCGTCCGTTTATCACCCACCACCATGCCCTGGATATGGATCTGTATTTGCGTATCGCGCCAGAACTGTTCCTGAAACGCTTGCTGGTGGGCGGTATGGAGCGCGTGTTCGAGATTAACCGGAATTTTCGTAATGAAGGGTTGGATGCAACGCATAATCCTGAGTTTACGATGGTCGAATTCTATCAGGCCTACGCTGATTTCAATGACGCAATGGACACGACCGAGAGCCTGGTGCGGGAGGTAGCTGCCGCCTGCGATACCGGACAGGTGAGTTGGGAAGGTGTGGATATACGCCTGGATCTGCCATTCAAACGCATCCGTATGGATGAAGCCGTTTTTGAGAGGTGTCCGGATGTGCGCGGTCACGCGCGGGACAAGGCTTTGCTGGCCACGGTCTGCATGCGGATAATTGAGCATTTCAAACCGCTGATAACCTGGAAGTCCGGGCACTATCTGGCGGCTTTATTTGAAGAACTGGTAGAGCCGGAGTTGCAACAACCCGCGTTTGTCACTCATTTCCCGGTGGATATATCCCCGCTGGCGAGGCGTAATGCTGATGATCCGTTTTTTACGGATCGTTTCGAGTTGTATATCGCAGGCAAGGAAATTGCCAACGGATTCTCGGAATTGAACGACCCCGATGATCAACGTGCGCGCTTTATGGCGCAGGCGCAAGCCATGGCGGCAGGGGATGATGAGGCGACGGGTGTGGATGAGGATTACCTGCGCGCGCTTGAGTATGGCATGCCGCCAGCCGCGGGCGTAGGCATCGGCGTTGACCGGTTGGTGATGATGCTCACGGGACAGCATTCCATTCGGGATGTGCTACTGTTTCCGCATATGCGCGGGGAGCATGCCCAACCCGACGGGAAATGAATTTACAGCAGATTCGGGACTTGATCGGCGTGTTCATGGTTTAACGATCTGTCGAGACGCATTCCAGTGAATTGGCTCTCATCGGCCCGGGTTAGATTTCACGGGTAAGAACTGCATACTGGCAACGGGAGGCGTGAGATGCATGCGAACCTGATTATGATCAAGGATGTACCGACGTGTCGGCCCGATCAAACGGTTGCCGAGGCGATCGAATTACTGAAAAGGAAAAACTTTCGGATCATTCCGATCGTGGATAACGGGAAACATATTCTGGGAGCCGTGAATGCGTTGACATTGCTGACGCATATCGTACCGGAATATATTGTCGATGGATATTTGCAGTCCGTGCCATTTGCGCCGGATATCGGGCTGTTGCGTAAGCATTACCGAGAGATTCTCCAGAAAAACATTGCCGAGGTGATGGATGATAAGCCGACTATTGTACGAGAGGATGAATCGCTGCTGTCGGCGACGGCAGCCATGGTCACCCATGACAGGTTTGAATACGTATTGGTTGCGGATGATCAACAACGTTTGACCGGGATTATTTCATCGAGCGATATTCTGGAGGCCATGGATCATTTTATTCCGGAAAAAACATTTGATGCATAATTCCGGTTATGTCCTGTTCGGCATGAATCCCGTCTGGATCGCGGTTGCCATATTGCTTGTGGTTTATACCGCTATCATGCTTGAACAATTCAACCGGGCCGTTTTGTCGTTGTTGGGAGCAGGGCTGATGATTCTCTCCGGCGTGCTGACGCAGGAGGCAGCGGTTGACGGCATTGATTTTAATACCATTGGGCTGCTGACGGGCATGATGGTGATTGTGGCCATCAGCCAGAAGACCGGCATGTTTCAGTATGTGGCGATTAAATCAGCCAAACTGGTGCGGGGGCGCCCATGGGGTATCCTTGTGATGCTCTCGGTGGTGACCGCGGTATTTTCGGCATTTCTGGACAATGTAACCACGGTATTGCTGATCGCGCCGGTCACGTTGCTGATTACCGATGCGCTGGGCGTGAAACCCTATCCCTTTCTGTTTTCCCAGATTCTGGCTTCCAATATTGGCGGAACATCCACGCTGATCGGCGATCCGCCCAATATCATGATTGGCTCGCAGGCGCATCTGAGTTTCTATGATTTCCTTGCCAATCTGGCGCCAATTATCCCGTTGATCATGCTGGTTACGCTGTTGATGATCTGGCTTCTGTTCGGGCGGGGGTTGCATGCCTCGGAAGAGGCGCAACGGCTCATCATGGAATTTAATGAACGTGAGGCCATTAAGGATGTCCCCCTGCTCAAAAAGAGCCTGTTCGTGCTGGGTCTGGTCATCACGGGATTTACATGTGCGCACAGTCTGCATCTGGAGCCGGCCACGATCGCCCTGTTTGGCGCCGCTCTGTTATTGCTGCTGGAGTCATGGAAGCATAATCTGCATGCCAAAGATAAAGCTTTCGAGACGATTATGGCCGAGGTGGAGTGGACCACAATTTTCTTCTTCGTCGGTTTGTTCATTATTGTAACGGGCGTGGAACATGTGGGCGTGATCGCCTGGATGGCGAAAAAGACGCTGGCGTTCACGGGTGGAGACTTTAATGCAACCGCCGCCGCAATCCTGTGGATTTCCGCCATCGCCTCCGCTGTCATCGATAATATTCCCTTTGTCGCCACCATGATTCCGTTAATTCAGAATATGGCGCCGACATTTGGCGGCGATCAGATGATTGTGCCGTTGTGGTGGGCTCTGGCTTTGGGCGCATGCCTGGGCGGTAATGGTTCGCTGATTGGGGCTTCCGCCAATCTGATTGTGGCGGGGTTCGCGCAGAGGGCGGGGCATCCCATTGGATTTTTTCAGTTCACCCGGCATGCATTTTTCATGATGCTGGTTAGTATCGCTATCGCCCACGCCTACTTGTATGTACGCTATCTTCAGTGAAGGTGTTGCCCGATGCGATATGAATTGATGCTGGCCACGCGTTATTTGCGTTCAAAACGGGATGAACGTTTCGTTTCCCTGATTAGCTGGAGCTCGGGGGTTGGCGTGGCGATTGGCGTGGCGGCCCTGATCGTTGTTCTTTCGGTCATGTATGGGTTTGATGTGGAATTGAAGGATCGGATATTGGGTTTTTCTTCGCATGTGGATATCCAGGGGCCGGGCGATACGCTGGGACCATGGCCGGAGTGGTTGCAAAAGGTGGAGAAAATCCCGGGGGTGGCTCGTGCCGCGCCTTATATTTCGGTTCCGGTGATGGCTGCGCATGGTTCGCTGGCAGCGGGCGTGATACTGAAGGGAGTGGACGTAAGCCGTGAACAGGATATCGCCCAACATATGGTATTGGGTAATTTCAATGATTTGAGTAAAGGCAATCCCTTCAAGGTGGTCGTGGGCAAGGATCTGGCGCACAAGCTGGGGCTGCGGATGGGAGACAACGTGAACGTGGTGTCGCCTACAGCGGGAATTGCGCCTTCCGGTATGACCCCGCGCATGCGTTCCTTTAAGGTGGTCGGCATCTTCAGCTCCGGCTTTTACGAATATGATATAGGTCTGATGATCGCCCCCATGGAAGCGGTGCAAAGGCTTAACCGCCTGGGAAACAGGGTCACGGGCATCGAACTGCATCTTCATGACCGGAATCAGGCACGGACGGTTGCGAATGAGGTGCGTCGACTGTTGCCTCCTGACGCATGGGTCAAAGACTGGATGCAACAGCATCGTTCGTTCTTCCGGGCGCTGGAGATGGAACGCGTGGTGATGGGTATTATACTGTCGTTGATTGTGCTGGTCGCGGTGTTCAATATGGTGGCCTCCCTGGTCATGGTGGTCATGGAACGAAGAAAGGAAATCGCGATTCTCAAGACCATTGGCGCCACCGATACTTCGGTGATGAAGGTGTTTTTGTTCATGGGAGCAATCCTGACCGGAGCGGGCACATTGTTTGGCGCGTTGTTCGGCCTGTTGCTGGCGTGGAAGCTGGGTGCGATTCTTGCGTGGTTCCAGGACGTAACGGGCGTGACAATCCTTGCCAGTGACGTATATTATATCGACCATGTTCCCTCCATTATTGATCCGGTTGGCGTCAGTCTGGTTGTGGTGGCAAGCCTTGCTATGGGATTGGCGGCAACGCTATATCCGGCATGGCGCGCCGCGCATGTGCCGCCGGCGGATGCACTGCGTTATGAATGATGAATAATCCTGGTGTGATAAATCGAGGGTTGAATGGCGAATGAGAAGCTGAGGAGCAAGGCAAAACGGGCTTTACTGGATGGAAAATACAAGAAGGCGCTGGAGTTTTTTGACGAACTGCACAAGCTTGAGCCGGGTGACCTGCGCATTCACGTCAAGCGTGCCGAATTGCGCGAGAAAACCGGCGATATCGAAAACGCAGTCGCGGACTATATCCGTATTGCCGGAATTTATGCCGAACAGGGGTTTGTGGTGCAGGCGATTGCGATCAACAAAATTGTTCTTCGGCTTGATCCGGATCGGACGGAGATCAGGGAACGCCTGAAGACGCTCTCCAGCGAGCGTGGAGATGGCTGGGCGATTAGTACCAAGACGCCGCAGGATCAAATGCAGGCGCCCGGCATCAGTGGTAAAGACCGCGCCAAGTTGAGTCTCGAACGAACGCCTCTGCTCTCGGGCCTGTCTGGCGATGAGCTGGATGCATTTATTGATTCCTTGCAATTACGGCATGTGGATGCGGAAGAGCCTGTTTTTCGGGAAGGCGCCAGTGGTAACTACCTGTATTTGATCGGTATGGGCAGTGTGCTGTTGCGCGCCAGGGATTCTCAGGGCCGTCAACGGGTATTTTCACATCTGCGTGAAGGTGATTTCTTCGGCGAATATGCTTTCATGTCCCGTGTGTCGCATTCGGATGAGGCGATAGCTGAAACGGATTGCAGTTTGTTGATGATTGACCGGGTTATGTTCGACGAATGGGTGGAGAAGTATCCCGGCATCCGGTCAACCGTTGAAGAGTTCTACCGTCAGGGGGTGCTGGCCAGGGTGCTGGCGATTACGCCGGTGTTCGAAGGCGTGCCACCGGATGCACGGCTGGCCCTGGCCGATCATTTTCAGCTACGGAATTTCGAGAAGGGCGAGACGATCGTGCGCGAGGGCGAGACGGGCAATACCTTTTATCTGATTCGATCAGGTTCCGTGGATGTGTCCACCAGCAGTATGGGAAAGGATGGGGATCAGGTTGCTTTGGGAAAAATGGGCGAAGGCGATTTTTTTGGTGAGGTGGCATTGCTGACGGACAAGCCGCGCACGGCGACTGTCGTGGCATGTGAGAAAGCCGAACTTATGGAGTTGGCAAGGTCGGATTTTGACGAAATTACTAACAAGTTTCCATCCGTGCGCAAAATTGTTGAGGCTTACCAGAGACAACGGGTTCAGAATACCATCAAGATTCTTTTCAACCGGAAACCCGGTTAGCTCTGCCCTTTCATGTCACAGAACGTTTCAGGCGCTTCACTGCTCGAAGTATCCGGGCTATACAAGTCGTTTGCTTCTCCTGCTGGCGCGATCAAGGTACTGATCGGGGTTGACTTGCATGTAGCTCAGCGTGAATTCGTGGCGGTGGTAGGGCAATCCGGCTCCGGCAAAAGTACGCTGCTGCATGTTCTGGGAACATTAGAACCCGCGGATCAGGGAGAAGTGTGGCTGGAGGGCGAACCCCTGTTTGTCTTGTCTTCAAGACAAATGGCCCATATCCGGAACGAAAAAATCGGCTTTGTCTATCAATCCCACCATCTTATTCCGGAACTGAATGCGCTGGAGAATGTAATGTTGCCACTTCTGGTCCGGGGCGAGAATCGTAAGGATGCAAAATTACGTTCCATGGATTTGCTTGAACGCCTGGGTCTGGCGAACCGTGCGGAGCACCGGCCAGGAAAATTGTCCGGTGGCGAAGCGCAACGGGTGGCCGTGGCCCGCAGTCTGGTAGGCAATCCCTGCCTCCTGCTGGTGGACGAACCCACCGGAAATCTGGATGAGCATACAGCGGGAGGGGTATTTAATGCCATGCAGCGGTTATGCCGGGAAGAGAACGCGGCCGTGATTATGGTGACTCACAGCAGTAATCTGGCGCAAACTTGCGATCGTGTGTTGCACTTACACGAGGGAAAACTATCGGAGGATTAGTCCGGCCGACTTATTTCATCTGCTGAATGAGTTCGATCCTGTAGCCATCGGGATCTTCCACAAAAGCGATCACGGTGTTGCCGTGTTTCATCGGGCCGGGCTCGCGGATGATTTTGCCACCGACCGCTTTGATATTTTCACACATTTTGTCAATGTCAGCCACACCGATGGCGATATGGCCGAAGCCGTCGCCCGGATTGTAAGAAGTGATATCCCAGTTGTGCGTCAGTTCAATAACCGCGGTCTCGGATTCATTACCGTAGCCGACAAAAGCCAGAGTAAATTTTCCACCGGGATAATCCTTTCTGCGTAACAGACGCATACCGAGGACATCGGTGTAAAATTTCAGAGATCGTTCCAGATCGCCAACCCGCAACATGGTGTGCAATATCTTCATGGCTGCCCCCTGCGCCTCATTCTGGTGTGCTGGTTCAGCGGGAATTGGACAAACGCCTGTTTGAAGCGGGTGCCAGGCTTCGGTATTGTGGTATTCTTATCGTAGTTCAAAACACAAGTGTCCGTCCGTGCCGCATGCATATTTCCCCAGGGTATTGTTTATCGAATGAGGTAATTGCAAAACACCCCAAACATACTGAATTAACGCCGATTATGGCGTGAAGCAAATCTCCCTTTCTGGTAAGATAAGGTCCACCAAGACACAAACCGGAAGGGAGATTGCTGATGAGCCGACTACATGAGGGATTATCGCAAACATGGCTGAGAATTCAAGGATCTCTGTTTCCGTGGTTGCAAGAAGAACTGGGGCCATTGAGCGAGAAGCAACAACAATTGATTACGATACTTGAGGTTATTCGGATTGAGAAGCATCTACGCAGCCATGCTGGCATGCCTGGTCGGCCGCCCAGTGATCGCTGTTACGTTCCGCGCTATATCAGTCATATTGTATCGACCTGTTTCAGGTGAAACAAAGCGAGTTATCCCACTCTAAGTCAGGTTTTTCTTTCCCCTGATTTAGCATGGGATAATGGCATTGTCGCTGATTATGTTGATTCTGGCGGGTAACCGGGCTTGTCGTCTATGCGCTCATTCATTGCATCGTGGTAACGGCGGATTCGCCCATAGTAAGTATTGTCGAAGGTGCTGGATAGCCCTGCCCTTTAGCTTGAAATAAAACGGGACAGTAGAGCACCCATCATTTAG
>CAYOUW010000004.1:0-27119 GCA_964407235.1 uncultured Zetaproteobacteria bacterium
GTGCTGGAGCCGGTGGTCGCGATTGCGTTGCCCACTTCCTGGGAGAGAATGGCGATCTGGTTGCCGATCTGGATGCGTGCCGGCTCATTGTCCATGGCCAGCAGGCGCGGGCTGGAAAGCACCCGGACCCTGCCCTCGGTGGCCAACGCATCGAGCTTCAGGCGCACCGCGCCGGCAGCGTTGATCAGCGTGTAGGCAAGGCCCGCGCTGCCCACGCCCAGTCCGCCAATGGTGGACAACACACCGTTCAACTTGCTGGAGTGGTCCACATTGGTGAATCCCGCCTCAATGCCGAACTGGGTGGATTTATCCAGCGTTACCTCGGCAATGGTGGCCTCAATTAATACCTGGCGCGGCGGTTTGTCCAGTTGTTCCAGGATCGGCAGCACGTTCCTGTAGGCATCGGCCGTGCCGACGAAAATCAGCGCATTGCGCGCCCTATCCGTGATCACGGCCAGCCCGCCGGGCGCCGTGGCAGGAAGCGACTTGGACGATTTGGTCCGGGCTTTGGGTTTCTTTGGCAGAGTCGCTCCCACAACCTGGGTGGCATTGCGCAACGGCTTCAGCGATGTTGTCTTGCCCACCACGCCGCTCTTACCGGACAACACCTGCATCACCACCGCGCCCAGCTCCATGGCGCGGGCATTCCTGACGAAATAGATGAAATGTTTACCTCCGCCGCTGGTAGCCTCGGGCGTATCCAGCCGCGCCACCCAGTCCAGCAATATGTTCAGCCAGTCTTTTCTGGGCGAGGCCACGACCAGGGCATTGATCGGTTTGATGACGATCAGGCGCAGGCCGCCCCTCTTGCCATTTCCCTCCACGCGCACGCCCTGCACTTCCAGCACCTTGATCAAGGCCTTTTTCATCTCCTCGGCCTGCCAGTAAACAGGGCGGATGAAGCGCAGATGCAGCCCTTGCAAGGCCGGACGATCCACCAGTTCGACGGCCTCACGGAAGCGTTCGACCTCTCTCGCATCACCAACCACGACGATGGCATGTAATCGATTATCAATCCACGCCTGTCCGAATTTTCCCATCTGAAAGATCGATTGCGAGAAAACCATCGCTTCATTCGGAGTCGCATAGGAAAGTGGGATAATTTCAATAATACGCCCAAATTTGAGGGCTGTCCTGGCTAGGTCACGCACCACATCAGGTATGCTCTCCCGTACTTTGGATAAAGGGATCACGCGAACCGTTCCCTTCGCGCCACTCACCAGCGCTACGTCAAACAAACGCAATGCCTCTCCCACCATGCCAAGTAAACGCGCTGCCCTGACCGGCTTGCTCACGTACAGCGTAACCGGATCGGTGCGTTTGGCTATCTCGGGGGCTACGTCATAGGAGAGCTTCAGCACTTCGCCCAGAGCGAGATGGATGAAGCGGTTCAGCGGCAGTCCATCGGCGTTCAGTTCCAGTTTCCCCGTCGGTAATTGCAGCCCATGGGCCTCCCTGACGGGATGGCGGCCCGCTCCGGGCGGGCGTAGAACCTCCACGCGCGGCTGCATGGCTGGCTTCATTTCCGATCCGGGCGCCGTATTCCTCACTGCGTGCCGTTTCGGTTCGGACAGGATTTGTGGCAGCACCATGCGCTCCTGCGCGCAAGCAGCGAGTAGTAGCGCCACACAGGACAACCACCCATAATGACGCCATTGAGCCAACGGCCTAACCTGCATTATTCATAAATCGCCGTGATGATTGCGCAGGAACTTTGTTTGCAACGGATTCTGAGGAAAAAGGCCGTAGCCATGCATACGGGCGACCGACGAGGGGTTCGTTGCGGACAAAGGAACCAGCAAGGGCACGGCAGCATTTGTGAATAATGCAGGCTAAGCCGTGATCGGCGATCAGCCTTGCTTCTCATCCGTCCGATATTTTTTAACTGGATCCACGGGCTAACGTTGTTGGCGTTCACTCGACTTTTCCCCATGTCCATGCCGCACATGCTGTTTGACAGCCGTGTCTTTGTCTAATTTCTTTTCCTCCGGCGCTTTTTTACCGAACATATAGATGAACATCCGCCTGCCGTCCTTTTCAACCATCACGCCATCCGGTAAAATTTTTGTCAGTTGCGAGCCATCCGGCAGGCGATCTCCTTCATGCTGCGCATGCACCGTTTCCGGCGTAGCGTCGTACACGATCATCGCCACGGGCGGCGTCGTCCGCGCATAGGCCACGGCCTCCAGTCTCCAGCCGCTGGCGCCGCCATGACGGCCACCGTTCGTCCTGTCCCGTGCGGCGGTTTCCCCGACCCGGCCACGCTTCCGACTCCACAGATTATGCGCGAGTATCACATCCAGAAGTTTGGCCTCCGGCGGTGCGGGCAGGACCGGAATGGCCGGCGGCGGCAGCGCGGGGCGCACGGACGGGACATATGGCTCATGCCATCGCCACGCCGGCCCGGCAAGGACCAGCAACATCAGCGTGGCATAGATCATCAAGCCGCGTCTGCTCATACGCATAACCTATTCTCCATGGCTCACAAGGCGGAACCCTGTTGCCTGGAATTGCAGCAATGCCTTGCCGCCGAATCCCCTGCCTATGTATAGACGATCAAGCACGATCAGCTTCGAATCACGGGCCACCGCATCCACAAAGCCCAGCACATCCGCCAACGTGCCGCGCACGCGGAAATAAGCCGCCACCCGCTGGCCAAGGTGCGCCTCCTTTTTTGAATCCAGCAGACGCTGGCTACCCAACGATAAATGGTATTTTGTCAGGTTATCATGAATCACCTTGAGCAGGGCCGCCTGAGATGCGGCATAGCTGGAGCCCTGAAACAGGGCTTCCACGATTTTTTTCACGTCCTTGCCGTAAGTGAGCGAGGCCTGCTGCCATACCTTCGCGGATGCCTCTAATGCCAGGATACGGGCCGCTTTTCCGGCGCGGATATCAATCAACTGCCGCTGCTGCGCCCGCCATTCAATATAGGGAGTAATCAGCACGGCCCAGCCAAGGATCAGGACAATGACCACCACGCCCCAGCGAACGACAGGCGCATCCGCACCGGGAAGGGCCTGCAGCCTTGCCATCGCCTTTGCGATGCGGGGATATATCAATCCAGCACCAGCCGCAATTGAAATGATTCCAGACCGGTGCGCGCATCCGGTCGAATATCATTCAACAACATGGCCTGTTTGACGCCGGGCATCTTTTCCAGCAACACGATTAACCGTACCACATTCTTTCCCCGCCCGTTCAGATCGATCCACGCACGGTCAACCTGAACGACATCCAGCCAGATGTCATCCGGAATGCTGCGACTCAAGGCCGCCAACAGACGCTCCGGCCGCTGCTGCGCTCGTCTCAATGCGGCAAACCGCTGCAGGCGTAGCTGTAGATGATCCACGAGGTCGCGCTGTTGCAGCACATCGTGAGCCGATTTCTGCGTCGCTATCAATGTCCGCTTCAGTTGCCCGCCACGCTGCACCAACACCGACGCATCGGCCAGCGCCCAGATCAAAAACAGTGCGCACAATGCCGCCGCCTGCCGTCGCCATGTGAAGGGATCGCTCCAGTCATGCACCCCTTCCATCCGTGCATGGCTTAATATGGCATGCCGCGGTGGCACGGCAGGCAACACCGTGGCTTGCACGCCATGTGGTCGCCATGCGGCCGCGACCTCGTCGCCGTACGACCATGCCTGTTCCACCTGATGCGCTTCAGCGCCCAGACCGCGCCAGAATCGTCTGGCCGCAACGGCATCCCGCGGCCAGGCAATGGCGCACGGCACGCCCGCGGCGGAAACCAGAGCATAACCATAATAACCGGTGGAACGGATTATCAACAAGGCTGGCGCCGTGCAAGGCAGTTGCGCCACATGCCATGCCATCTCCGGCATGATATGCGTGCATTGCACGCCAGCCGGCAACCGCGCCAACAACCGCGCCGCTGTTTCCTCAACCCAAATCCAGACGGCCACATGCCACGCCTCCCCACGCCTCTCCGCCAGAAAAAAACGGGTAATGGCTTTCCCCGCGATGAACGGCGACCACTGCTCGATATCCAGCATCACCGCCTCATCCAGATCTCCGGCCGCAAGCATATCAAGCGGGAAATGGCGATGGCGGAAATAACAGTCATGATCAGGAATCAGTAGCACCGTCGAGGCAAGCGGGGTTGCACGGGGCAACGCCGCCGCCGCGGAACGTTGCCAACCGACTGACGTAAGCACATCGTAACACAGACCCTCTTCATCCTGCCGGACGCACACCACGGGCATCCAGCGCTGTTTCCCGCGTTGCCAATAGCGCTTCAAACTGGATTGGGGCCCCACGCGAATTGCGGTCCCACGCGCAGTCTTATCCCCGTCCATGGTCCGGATACTGCCATAACATGCGCTCGTATGGCACCGCCTTGTTCGGCGTAAGCCGGAACAATGCCCGCGCCGCCGCGCCGCTCCCCCCGCGAATGATCATGCGAAACTGAAATCCCGGGGCAAAAGGAGGGGAGTCACTGAAAGCGGCATTGCGACCGACGAGCCGCCGCAACAGATCCCACTCGCCCTTTCTGCGCAAGGCCAGCACCTGCTGCAATTTACCGCCGTCAAGGCCCAGCATCGGCCCGACCAGCAGCGCGGGCGCGGTGGCCAGATCGAAATGATCCGAACCGCCTGCCAGAAGCAAATCGCGCAGGCCCGGCTTGCCATGCCGGCCATTGTAGAGCGCGGACGTTATGCCCGGAACCTCCAACAACTCATCCAGCGTCCGCAAGGGTGCATTGCGCGGCTGCATGGGCAGCCCGGCCTTGAGATAACCAGCGGTTTCCATGCCGCGAAAACGGATTCGCTGATCCGCATCAATCCAGTCTCCCAGACGGGCGGCAATCGTTTCCGCCGCCGTTTTGTTCGTCAGTTCTTGCAGCAATTGCCGAAATGGCCGCTGCCGATAAATCCCCAACCCCATCAGACCGGCGGCATCCTGCACGCGCACGGTGATACCTTGCCAGCGCACGGGCCGGCCATCAATCGGCAAATCCAGGCGGCCCGCCTTTACCGTGCGTAAGTTCGGCACCCCGCTTAGTAACTGGTACAGCGCCCATTGCGCCGCGCCCTTCAGCGCCAGATCATTGTCATACAGCTCCCGCCGCTGCCGCGCATCATTCACCGCATCATGCGCCATCCGGCTTATACCCATCGAGAGCACAATCAGCAATGTGATGATGATCAGCGTTAACGGCAGCACGAAACCGCGTTCACTCGTCATTGGAATAGACCTCCATCGTCCATGCATCCGGCCAGTTGGGCGGCGTCAACATCCATACGTGCCGCTCGCCGCCAGCATCGGTAAAGCGTATCGCCACGCGCCTCGGGTATTTCCATAGCGTATGTGTATCATAGGCGGTAAGCCATTGCGGCGCATCACGGTAGCGTTTTCGCTCTTCCCCGGAGAGGAAGCGTGCGTCCAGTTCCGGAGGCAGGGGAAAAGCAGGAGCCTCAAACTTGAAGGACAGGTTCCGCAGACCATCAACTAAAACAATCCACTTTCCATCCCAAATCAGACCCCGCCCCGGATCACTGTAGCGTCGGCCTTCGCGGTAACGCAGTTGCCAGGTTCCGCTACGCTCCCGCACGGCCTCCAGGGCTACGGGGCGCACATGGCCGGGAACATCCATCAGAGGCGCGGCGGAAATAAACCGCATGGATGTTTTCGTGCCTTCAAAATAGGGTGTGAACAGACCACGCGACACCTCATCATCGGAAATAACGGCATGGGCCATCAAGGTATCGAGCAGACGATAACGGAATTCAAGCTTCAACCAGACATGGGACTGTCGCTGCCCCTTCTCCCACAGCATCAGACCCTGTCGATAGCCCATCACCAGCACGGCAATCAGGGCGGAAAAAATAGCCATCGCCACCAGCATCTCAATCAGGGTGAAACCACGCTGCCGTCTCATGGACGCGGCCTCCATCCCAATTGGTCGAGGGTAAACCGATATGTTTTTCCTCGGGCGGTTTTCACGCTCACGGTCAATGCAAAAAGAGCGACATCACGTCTGCTGCTCCCTCCTGGATCGTACATCAGCCGATAAGGCTTCCGCAGCGACGCCTGCCATTGGTAGCGCAACCCTTCGGCCACGCCCTTGCCTTCGCTCCGCAAAGCGGGATTCACCACCTCCAGCGTATGCACAATGGAACGCTGTGCCGCGATCAAGTGCGCCACTTGCCCGGCACGCTGCGTATGCGCCAGCCCCGAGGCGAACAGTTGCAACAAAACCCCCAGTGAAACGACAATAATCGCCGAGGCAATGAGCACTTCGATGAGCGTGAACCCGTCCTCACGCCGATTCATAGCCGCTGAATCCCCACACGCCCGTCCAGGGGTTGCAGCGTCAACAGCCAGCGGTTGCCGTGAGGCGTGCGCAGGTACAATTCGCCACCATTGGTGACCCCGTTGGCAAGCAAGCGAATATCCGTTGACTTATACAACAACCAGCCATCCGGCAATGCAGGCATCCGTTTGGGCGCCACGCCTTCCTCTCCCGTAACCGCGGCCAAATTGATGGTTCGGCCAGAGTGGAACGCCTTCAGCCGCAACTTCTGTAACGCGTCACCAAACGTCTGAACCACGGACCTCTCTTGCGTCTTCTCATAGAGCCTCCACAGCCGGGGGCTGGAAATTGATACGGCGAACCCCAGGATCACCAGCACCACCAGCAACTCCAGCAACGTAAATCCGGAAAAATGATTATTCACCCTCATATATTTTCTCTGCGCCTCCGCGATGAGCGCCTTCAGAACTCCCCGATATCCTGATCCTCGCCTTTGCCGCCCGGCTTACCGTCCCGGCCCAGCGTGTACAAAGCAAATGGACCGTTCTTGCCCGGTCGTTTGTAATGATAGGGATAATCCCAGGGATCGAGCGGCACGGGTTTGGACAGATAGGGGCCGTCCCAATGCTTTACGGCATTCGGCGCCTTCCGCAAAGCGGCAAGCCCCTGTTTCGTGGCCGGATAATGCCCGACATCCAGGCGGTAGGTGTCCAGACCGGACGTGAGTAACTCAATTTGTGCTCCGGCCACCTTGATTTTGGAGGAGCCTATTTTGCTGAACAGCTTCGGCCCGACCAGCGTAGCCAGCAGCGTAATGATAACCAGTACCACCAGTAACTCGATCAGGGTGAAACCCGAAGCTGAGCCAATTGCAAAACTCTGGGTGGATGAGCGGCAATCCCACTTTGAGTCCATGTTCGGGAAGCAAGCGGCGCTGTGCCGCCGTGCGATAGGCTTGTATGTATGGCTTTTATTTGCATGGTGGTTCCATGGGCCAAAATTCCAGCTCGAAAATGGGCCAAAGTGGGGAAGCCGATCGCCGCTCATGAGTTTCGCAATTGGCTCTTTATTCCATTTATCGGTCATCCGCACACTCCTGATGGTTTTATGAACAAGTCCGTGACTCCTGAGGTAATTGCAACACTCTGGGTGGATGACAACGGAAAGAAAAGTAATGTTTCTTTTTCACTCTTTTTTCAGGCTGCCACTGGCAGAAACCTTTTTCAACATCTCCAGGCTTGGCGCGTAATGCTTATCTTGCGCCAAGGCCTTCATGAACCACGTTCTTGCCTGCGCATTATCACCCCGACGCCATGCCAAGATACCCAAACCATGATAACCGTCCGGATCCCAGGGAAAGATACGCACCAATCGTTCCGCAACCGTCCGAACCATATTCAATTTATCCTGTTGATAGGCTATGGACATCAGATTGATGAGATTATTTAGGTAAAAAGGCTCTTGCCGCATTTCCTCCAGTATGGCATTGAGGGCATGTTTCCGATTGTGATTGCAGAAGAACTGTTCGCCGGCATATAATCTTTCTATCCTGAGATCATAAGGAAACAACTTCCTTGCCGTATTGATACTCCCCATAAATTCGCAAGGGGGATTCTGTACTGGTGAAGTAACGCTATAGGCATAGCTAATTAAGCTAATGGACCTTATATAGTTCGTGTTGTACAGTATAAGAAATACGCTACAAAGTCCGCAAACCATGGCAGATGCATTCCATCGCATTTCACTCATGGGCATCCTTGCATATGCGTTTTTATTTACGCGCCAGGCAATGCCACCCACCACGCCCAACCACAACCATATCTGCATGGCTGACGTAGGCCTGTGAAAGGGAAACGAAACCAGGGAATGCGCCCCCACATCAACCAATGCAATCAGCAATGCCAACGACAGCAAGCGATCCCGGCGATCTATTCCGGTTTCGGAGTTTATTTTCCATGTATTCCATGCCATCGCTAAAAAAATACCGATAAAAAACAAACCGCCTATCCATCCAAGCTCAGTAAAAAATTCAAAGGGATCATTATGCGTATGCTGCGCCTGGGTCTTCAAGCCAAATCCGGGGGTTACGCGCACCGCCCTGCTGTATGCCGGATAGGTATGTTTCCAATTTCCAAGGCCTACCCCCCAAGGATGATCCTTGAACATTTGCCATGTATTGGCATCCACGGCAAGACGGAATGAAGCACTGCCCGTTTCAGGATGTTGCCATGCATCCTGAAATTTGGAGGCCAGCGTTCCCTTGTTCACCCCCGATGGCAGCACCATGATTACACAGGCCGCGACGATAGCAAAACCTGTCGCAACACATTTGGCGCGGTTAAAAACCGCCGCCAAATCGCGTCTGGCCAGGGAATGAACCGTCGCGTAAACAGCCAGCACGATCATCCCCGCCAACAAACCCAGCCATGCCCCGCGCGTATAGGACGCCAAAATCATTGCCAGAATAAGGCAAAAAGCCGCGCTCCATTGCCAGGTTTCCCTGTTGCTGCGCGCCGTAAGCACCAGAAACCAGGCGGGGAAAATGATGGTATCAAGGTATTGGGCGCATATATTTTTATTGACCATGGTCGCGGCCGGCGGTGCGACCTGAAAGAATACACCTTCCATCCAGCCGAAGTTTTGTAATAATCCGATGCATGCGATGCCCGCACCCGCCAGCACCGATGCGCGCAGCAACAACAGCGGAAAGGATTCCTGCACCGCACTCGCATAGAAGGCAAGAAAAAATAACAGCACCATGCCCGATAGATGCACCGTCTCTATAAGGGCTGAACCATGATGGTGCGCCCAGCCATTCGAGACCACGGCCATGAGGAAGAAGCCCATAACGGGCCATGCCAACAGGGGGATGCCTATGGCGTTCGCTTCTTTCCTGCGCGACACCGAGAACAACAGCGCCGTCATCAGGATCGCACTACCCACCTCAATCGCGACATATCGGGGTAAGACCGACCCATTCAGTAAATTCCCCCAATAGAGAAAAGGAACCGCCAAAGCCATCGCGCACAGGGCGTATCCAACCCATGATTCACCGTTCCTGGTACTATTTACCTTATCACGATCAGTTTGCCGCGCCTTTCTTTTTCTGATCATTCATGCTCCTAGCCCTGCCCTGAGCTATTCATGAATAGCTCAGGCTAAATCGGCAAATCGTTCATACTCATGATGGCCGACAGCAAGGCGACCATGATGCCACCGACCAGCATACCCATGGTGACAATCACCATCGGTTCCAGCAGCGACAGAAACCGCCGAATGCCCTCGCGCATGCGACGTTCGTACAGACGGGTGATTTCCCGCATGGCATCGGGAAGACTTGCCGCCTCTTCACCCACCGCGATCATCTGCGTGACCAGTGGTGGAAATACCTGCTGTGACTCCAGCGCCGCCGCCAGGCTCTCGCCCTGACGCATGCGATCCGCCGCCGCCTGCAATCGCCTGAGCATGTCATCGCGCCCCAGCGTTTCGGATGATAATTGCACCGCCTCCAGAATACCGACACCCTCGGGCAGGAGACGGCGCATGCTGCCACAGAACTGGACGATTTCCCACGCCTGCAATACGCCTCTGACCCCCGGCATCCGTTGCATCCACGACCATAACCATGCCTGCAAACCGCCCGAACGCCATGCCTGCGCGCCCCACAGAATCAGTACGATCAGGCCGCCTCCCCATAACCACAGGTATTCACGCATGACGTCCGCCACGCTGACCAGCGCACCGATAGCTGTCGGCGCGCCCTGCCCCATATCGCCAATCATGGATCCGAATTTCGGGATCACAACCAGAAACAGAAATATCAGCACGGCTGCGCTGATGACCAGCAGAAAGGCGGGATACGTCAGGGCTGTTTTGATCTCGGCGCTCAGGTTCATTTCCTCCTCCAGCCGCTCGGCGACGGACGCCAGCGCCGAGCGCAGCTCGCCATTGGCTTCGCCCACGCGCACCAGCGGCACGGCGTAACGGGGAAATGCATCCGGCGCCGAGGCCATGGCATCGGACAGCGAGAGCCCTGAACGCAACATCCGGCTCACCTGCCGCCACGCCCGCAACAAACCACGATGCTCCGTGGAATGCACGACTGCATCCACGGCCTGGTCCAACGGCATGCCGCTGCCACGCAGGGAAGCCAACTCGCGTAATGTCGCAAGTAATTCCTCCTCCGGCACACGCAGAGGAATGTGACCGGGGCCGGGCTTGACAAGCAACGGTTGCACCTGCCACCCTCGCAGCGTGGATAATGCGTCATCCCGGTTCTCGGCCAACAACCAGCCCTGCACGGTCAACCCGTTGCCGCGCCGGCCCGTGTAATGAAAGTACTTCATCCGGTCACCCGCAGCACTTCGGCTACGGTGGTTTCACCATGCGCCGCGAATAACAGGCCATCTTCGCGCAGAGAACGCATCCCTTTCTGCGTCAGGTATTGTTTCAACTGATCGGATTGCGAAGACAGTATATGGCGGAGTTCATCATCCACGGCAAACATCTCGAAGATGGATCGACGGCCGTGGTAGCCGGATCCCAGGCAATGATCGCATCCGCGTCCGGCCTGAAAACGGGCCTCACCGGCCAGACCGGGCCAGCGTTCACGCACATCTTTCCAACCCAGGGCTTCGGCGCTGGCAGCTTCCGCCTGACTGGGTTCGGCGCAATGCGGACACGTTCGCCGCACCAGACGCTGGGCCAGCACGCCGATCACCGAGGTGGCCAGCAGATAGGATTCAACGCCCATATCCATCAAGCGCACAAAACTGCCCGGCGCATCGTTGGTGTGCAGCGTGGATAACACCAGATGTCCGGTCAGGGCGGCCTGTACGGCGATTTCCGCCGTTTCACGATCCCGAATCTCGCCAATCAATATAATATCCGGATCCTGACGCAACACCGAGCGCAGCACCGAAGCGAAGGTAAGGCCGATTTCCGTATTCACGGGAATCTGGGTAATGCCCGGCGTCTGATATTCCACAGGGTCTTCCACGGTGATGATCTTGCGCTCGTCACTCATCACATGGCGCAGAAAGGCGTAAAGTGACGTAGACTTGCCGCTTCCGGTCGGCCCCGTCACCAGAATGATGCCGCTGGTCACCGTCAGCAGTTGCTCAACCGTGTGCGTATGATCCGCGTGCATCCCGAGATCGTCCAGACATTCCACGCCGCCTTCGCTGACCAGCAGGCGCAACACCACGCTCTCGCCAGCCACGCCAGGCGAGGTGGCCATGCGGATGTCCAGGTTTCGTCCACCGAGCCGCATGCGGATGCGACCGTCCTGTGGCAGGCGTTTTTCGGCAATATCCAGACCCGCCATCAGTTTCAGGCGTGAAATAATGGCCGGCTGCATACTTAAGCCGGGCCGGTCCACCTCGTGCAACACGCCATCCACCCGGAAACGGACGCGAAACACGCCGCGATACGTCTCGAAATGAATATCCGAGGCATGCGCATCCAGGGCTCGCTGCACAGTATTATTGACGAATTTTACGATGGGCGCGCCGGTGGCGAGATCCTGCAGGGCGTCGCCATCATGCGGCGTAGCGGAATAATCCGTTCCCTCCAGCAAGGACAGCAACTGGCGCAATTCATGACCGCCTGCGATCACGGGAACCACCCGCCTGTCTAATACTCGTGTAATGACCTCCGGCACAAAGGGATCCAGCACATCGGCCATAGCCACCCATATCTGATTGTCCCGCGTTCCCAGAGGAATCGCCTGCTGCGACAGCCACCACGCGGCATTCATGCCCATCAGATCTATCGCCTGCGCATCGGCGGGCAATTCGCCATGTTCCTCCCATGCCTTTAACCGGGGCAAATCAAGCTGCCCGGACAGCGCATCCAGCACATCCTCCTCGGCGCACATGCCCTGACTGATCAGCACCTCGCCCAAACGGCCGCCATACTGGCGCTGCATGGCCAGTGCGGCGTCCACATCGGTTGCCGCCACCACGTCATTCTGCACCAGTATTTCTCCGAGCCGCAGGGGTTCCACGGAGGCTACCGGTTTGGATGATGCCATATTTCAGAACCTCCTGGTCCGAGCCGTTTTTCAATCCGGATATTTTACGGGGGCATGGCTCGTCGGGAATGCATCCCAACGCAAGCATATTGCGTGCGCGGTATTTATTCAAACCCGTTCGATGATGAAGCCGCAAAAATCGAAAAGCGCGGTTTTTACTTTCCTCGCAAATCTCCGCTTTTTATTTCATGGATCACTTCCTCCAGCGACTCTCGCCATGGTTTGATTTTGACGCCGAAAACAGCCTCCATCCGGTCACAATTCAATGCGGAATTGGCAGGGCGTTTCGCAGAGGTTGGGTAATCCGCGGTAGTAATCGGTCTCACCTGTTTGATGCGCAAATGCAGCCCTTGCCTGACTGCTTCAGCAAAAACGGCTTTGGCAAAATCATGCCAGCTCGTAGCATCCGGCTGGGCCAGATGATACGTCCCCCAACAGCCATGGGAAGCTGGCAATATCTCCAGGATCGTGCGGGCAAGCTCACTTGCCGAAGTCGGCTTGCCAACCTGATCGGCCACAATCCTCAATGTTTCACGCTCGGCACCCAAATGCAGCATCGTTCTGACGAAATTCCTGCCATGCGCCGAAAATACCCAGCTTGTTCGCAGAATGATATGCCGCGGACAATGCTCACGCACCACCTCTTCGCCCGCCCATTTGCTGGCGCCATAAACCCCCAATGGAGCTACCGGATCAGTTTCGGCATAGGGAGCTTTCTTGCAGCCGTCAAACACATAATCGGTCGACACGTGAATCAACGGTATCCCAATCGAATGACACGCGACCGCGAGATTCTCCGGGCCATCATGATTGACTGCAAAAGCAACCGAGGATTCATTCTCAGCCTTATCCACCGCCGTATAGGCAGCCGCGTTGATCACCGCATCCGGGCGAATATCACGGGCAAACGATGAGACAGCGGCGGTATCGGTGATGTCCAATTGATCATAACCCACCGCAATGACATCGTGTGATATTGCTTGCCGAACCAGCTCTGCGCCAAGTTGCCCTTTCGATCCTGTAATCAATAATTTCATCTGCTTCCGTTCACCTGCGTTATTTCCCCTCAATATGGAGCCAATTGCAAAACTCATGAACGGCGATTGCCTTCCCTACTCCGGTCCATTTCCGAGCTTGAATTTCGCTCCATGGAACTACCATGCAGTTCATTCAACCCCGAAAATGGCCTCGAAGCGGGATTGCCACTCATCCACCCGGACTTTTGCCATTGGCTCTATGCATTGGTCTTTCATCCGTGCGTATCCGTGTTCATCCGTGGTTTCGGCAGTAGTTCTCCGGGTATATCGGCCAATACCGGCAGCGCCGCATCCTTGTCAGAAAGCAATGGTTCATCCAAAGGCCAGTCAATCCCAATGTCAGGATCATTCCATAGCACGCCGCTCTCGTCCTCCGGGTGGTAGAATTCCGTACACTTGTACTGGAAATCCGCTACATCGGATAATACATGGAAACCATGCGCATAACCGGGCGGAATCCACAACTGGCGGTGGTTATCTTCATTGAGTTCAACCCCTACCCACATGCCGCAGGTGGCTGAATCAGGGTTGACATCGGCGGCCACATCGAACACGGATCCTGTCCCCGCCGATACCAGTTTTCCCTGCGGGTTCGCAAGCTGAAAATGCAGGCCGCGCAGCACGCCCTTGCGCGAACGGGAATGATTGTCCTGCACAAAATCCATGCCCTTGCCGGGAATCCCTGCCTCATCATACCTCTGTTTATGAAAAGTCTCCAAAAAGAAACCGCGCGCATCGCCAAACACCCCGGGTTCAATGATCAATACTCCCGGCAGCTTTGTTTCAATCACTCTCATGCCTTCCCCTCATTCTGCATCAATCCCGACCACGCCGTAATGCTCCATATTATGCACATGATAAGCAAACCTTCAGCGCTCACCAGAATTGACACACTTTTACTTCCAAGCTATTGAAGCAGCGCATTTATCAGCAGGCCTGCGCCTATGAAGACGGCAACGATGCCAATGTCGGATCTTGGGTTCAAGCTGGCCGTAGGTCGCAAGACGCTTGATGAGGACAATGATCCGGCCAGCCAACCGACCGACCTTTTCCCAGATGGAGAATGCGGCCTAAAGTTCTCCATTTTTCTTCCGATAAATATTCTTGCCGTGGAAGAGTTTCGGTCTTCCGGGTCAACGTGGCAAGGCAGGGACGCCGTTCACGTATCAATAATACATACTAAGGAGAGATGAAAATGGCACTGGTAATTCAAACCAATAATGCGGCGATTACGGCGCAGAAGAATATCAATATCAATAATATGGCAATGAACAAGGCATTGGGCCGCTTGTCATCCGGTTTCCGTATTAATTCGGCGGCGGATGATGCGGCGGGTTTTGCGATTTCGTCCAAGCTGGATGCGCAGGATGCGCGTCTCAAGGCTGCGGCCCTGAATGTATCGCAGGCCCAGGCCATGGTGAAAACGGCGGATGGCGGGGTCAATGAAATCCAGAATATGATTGTCCGGATTCAGACGCTGGCCACGCAGGCGGCCAGCGCCAACAACGCGGGCGAACTGAGCAAGCTGGATGCGGAGCGCATCAAACTGGAGTCCCAGATTGACAAGATCGCCAATTCCACCAATTACAACGGCGTCAATCTGCTGAATGGCATTGATGCCAATTCCGCGGCTGTCGCCTTTTCGCTTACGCAAACGACGGCCGGCAATGGATCGGTGACTTCATTAACCACTACCGCGGCTACCGACGGCAATGTCAGCACTGCGTACAGTTATGATGTAACGCAGACCACTGCTGCGGGGGATACCCTGACCATTACAGGCGCGGATGGCTCGACGGGTACGGCGACCCTAACTGCCGGCGGTGCTTTTAGTGTGGCCATGTCCAATTCTGCTGTGTTGACCGGCACCGCAGCCGCCACACTGGCGGACAGCACGACAACGGGCGTCACCACGGTCGTTGCCGATACCGTGAAAGGACAGGGGGCTTATACGGCTGCCCTGGCTTTCCAGGTAGGTGCGGACAACAACACCAATAACCAGGTGACGCTGAATTTAACCAATAAATATACGACCGCGGCACTGGGTCTGGGCGGGAGTGGCAATAATTTGACCACCCAGGCGAATGCACAGGCCTATATTGACATTGCCAAGGCCGCGCTCAATACGCTGGTGACGCAGCGTGCCGATCTGGGCGCGACGTCGAACCAGTTGGGCTTCGTGCAGGCCAATCTGGCTACGAGTATCGAGCAGACCACTGCTTCGGTATCCAATATCCGCGATGCGAACATCGCCGCCGAGATGGCGGACTTCACCAAGAGTCAGATTCTGGTGCAGGCGGGTACGGCCATGCTGGCTCAGGCCAATCAGGTGCAGAAGAATATCCTCAGGTTGTTCCGATAAGCGACAGGTTCATCCCCTCCTCCGTGAGGGGGAGGGGTAAAGCCTGAATAAGGAGGTAAACAATCATGCAAACCATTACGCAAATAAACGCTGCATTGCCCGACTCCGGTTCGGTATCCGTCCGTTCTCCGGATCCGGCGACGTCATCCGTTTCAGTCCACGCCGGATCCCCTGGCGAATCCACGGCGGCGCAGCCTCGGCATGCGGTGGCGCAGCCCGACGTACAGGATGTGCGACGGGCGGTCAATCGCGCCAACACACAGATTGCGGGACAGAATGAAGGCATTAAATTCGGTTTCAGCGAGGCCACCGGCCAGCTCTTCGTGCAGGTGGTGGATAAGGATTCCGGCGAAGTCATCCGGCAGATTCCTTCCAGGGAATTCCTGGCTGCCGAAGCTTCGGCCCGGAACATTGCGCAAAGCGCCACGGGTTTGATCCTGAACCGGCACGGATAGCGGGAGTCGGAGACCGGAGATCATCGTCTGAACCCTTCCCCTGCTTCTGGCCCGAATTTTGCGAGAGGTTTCTTGTTTGATGAAAAAAACAACTTGCGCTGCAAGCCCTTGATTTGCGCGCCCATCCATCTGTCCGTGTGTTTTGCAGCGGTGAATAAGCGAAGGAGAAAAATATGCCTGTAATCTCGACCATTCCCAATCAGATAACAGGCTTCGATACGCAGGGCGCGGTGAAGCAACTGCTGGCCGTACAGCAATTGCAGATTACTCAACTGAAGCAGAAACAGACGGATCAGACGGATCGTCAGACGGCGCTGTCCACGCTGAATTCGGATCTTTCGTCTTTTCGCCAAACGGCGATTAGTATGGCGGATCCTTCCCGGTTTTTTTCGTACACGGCCAGTCTTGCCAGCAGCAATGCGTCCGTATCCGCCAACAGTTTGCTCAGTGTTTCCGGAACCAATGCGGTGGCTGCCGGAAGCCATGCAATTATCGTCGATCAGGTGGCGCAATCGCAGCGTTTGTCCTCCGCTTCCGCCGTAATGAACCAGGCCGGATCCGCCATTACGGATCAGACCGCCGTATTGGGCTTCACGGCCTCTTCATTCCAGATCAACGGCGTTACCGTCAATGTGGCGGCCACGGATTCTCTTCAGGATATTCAGTTCGCCATCAATCAGGTCAATACAGGCGCAACCGCCACAGGGGTAACTGCCTCGATTGTGAAGGTGGCGAACAATGATTTCAGACTGGTGCTGAACGCGGACAATACGGGTAGTACAGGTTTCACGCTATCCGGCGCCGCACTCAATACCGGCGGTGCTCTGGCTAATCTGAAACTGGGATCGGTGGCATCGAACACGGCGCTTGCAAGCGGTGCCACGGCGCTGAATCTGACCGGATCGTTCACCATCAACGGCACGACCGTCAATGTCGCCGCAACGGATAGCCTCTCGGGCATCGCGGCGACCATCAATGGTTTGAATATCGGCGTGAAGGCTTCCGTCCGGAGTTTCGGCGCATCGGATTTTCGGCTTTCGTTGCAGGGAGATAAGCTTGCGGCGACACCGGCGAAGACCATTACGCTGGCGGCAGGATCCGGCGGCGTGCTGGCGGGGCTGGGTCTGTCCGGCGGTAGCCAGACATCCCTGGATTTGGCGGCTGACGCCAAGCTGAACGTGGATGGCCTGACCATTACGCGCGCCAGCAACAAGATCAGCGACGCATTGTCCGGCGTCACCTTCGATTTAAAGCAGGCGGACGCGAACACCACGCTGGCCATGAATATCGGCGTGGACAAAGCGGATTTGCGGGCCAACGTACAGTCGTTCGTGGCTGGATATAACAAGGTGCAGGATTTCATCAATCAGCAGTTTGTCGTAGATAAAAAGACCGGCAAGAACGGAGTGCTGGCATCCGATTCCCTGCTGACCACCATCCAGGGGCAACTTTCTTCCAGCCTGCTTGCATCCGTGCCCGGACTGGCGTCGGATCGGAACAGTCTGGTGGCCATCGGTATCGAACCGGACAAGAACGGTCATCTGCAAATCAATGACAATCTGTTTACCACATTCCTGAACTCGGACGTGAATGCGATACGTGATGTGTTTACGGCGCAGGGATCAAGCGTCAACAGTAACCTGCAATTTCTGATCAATGGACTGAATACGTCATCGGGAACCTATACCGTTAACGTAACCGCGGCGGCATCGAAGGCGGTTGCGACGGCGGCAACGCTTCCTGCTCTGGCGGATACGGTGACGGTCACGGAGAATGGCAGTCTGAGGAAGGCGGTGGTGTCGCTTACCGGCGCCCGGACGCAGACTCAGGTGGTGGATGCCTTCAATACCGAATTTTCAACGGTGCGAACGGAGCAGCAGCAGATGAGCGCCGCGTTGAATGATACGTCTACCGGTAAAGCGGCTACGGGAGCAAGCACATTCGCCAGTCTGGGGGCGAATGTTGCGGCAGGCGATACAATTACCATTGCCGGCACGAATCGCGTCGGTGCGGCCGTAAGCGGAAGTTTCACCGTGCTTGATCCGGCTACGGATACGCTTTCCAGCCTGCTCTCGGCGATTCAGTCCACATTCAATCAGCAGGTGATCGCCAGCGTGGATACGGGCGGCCATATCGTCGTCACCGATACTACGGGGGGCGACAGTCAGTTGGCTGTCAATCTGACCGCCAACAACGAAGGATCCGGAACGCTGAATTTTGGCGCCGACCAGACACTGACCCAGGGACGTTATGCGCTGGGGCTTGTTGCATCCGCTTCCGGAAGCGGGGTCCGGATTCAAAGCAGGAATTTCGGGTCGGCATCAGGATTTTCCATTGCGGAAAGCCTGAACCCGGCGGTGTTCGGGGCGGTGACACCGGGCGCGGATGTGGCCGGAACCATCGCCGGACAGACTGCAACGGGATTGGGACAGGTGTTGACGGGCGCCTCGGGCAATGTGGATGGTCTGGCATTAATGTTTTCAGGCAGCGCTCCGACCACATCGGGTCTGATGCTGAAGATCGGCGCTGCATCCAGGCTGGAGAGTTCGCTTGATCTGTTCACCAATCCTGTCACCGGACTGATTCAGAATATAATCGCCGCATCTCAGGGTATCAATACGTCTCTGGATCAACAGATTGCAAATCTACAGCAGCGGATGGATCAAAGACGTATCCAGCTTACGAAGAGATTTGCCCGTCTGGCGCAGTCTCTGTCTCAATTGAAATCCACGAGTACGTTTGTAACCGATCAGGTCAATGCGGGGAACGCGCCCGCGAACTGATGCCATAACGGCTTCGTAGCCTGGACTGTTCTATTAGAGAAAGCCTTTAGTCGGGCGCGGTTTCGCCGATAGATAATAAGCTGGATACGGGACGCAGGGATTGTACTGAAATAACATGAGATAAGGAGGCGAAGATGACGGGATACAAGGCATATCAGGGATATCAGGTCATTGGATCCAGCCAATTGGGCCTGATCGTTCTCAGCTATGAGGCGTTATATAAGTCGCTGGCCAGGGTGCGTCATGCGATTGATGCCGGCGATCTGGCGGCCGAAGCGGATCATACGGGACGCGCCATGGAGGCCATTATTGAGCTGGCGACCAGCCTGGATATGAGAAAGGGTGGCAAGATAGCTGCGTCGCTGGCCGCGCTCTATGCCTATATGTTCAAGCAATTGAGCGAGAATATGTGTACCTGTTCAACAGGGGCCGTGGATGAAGTCATGCAACTGGCGCAGGTTCTGCGCGAGGGTTGGCAGCAGTTGGAGCGGCAGCAAAAGATAATGAGGCCGAAACCGGTTTCCGCGGCGGCATGATGCCGGATCCGGTGTCCGGAGAGGTAACGGGGATGATGGAGTCAGGTCTTGAATCGTGTGCGGATAAGGGGATGAATCCGGCAGCGTACGATCCGGGGCATGGTTCCGTTTTTCAGCAATACGTCAATGCCAGTGCGCGGGCTCTGGATACCGTGCGTATGGCTGTGCATGGCGGGGATCCGGACAGGCTGGAAAAAACAATGGTTGTTTTTCTCGGGGCATTTGAACCGGTTCAACAGTATATTACAATGTCCGGAATCGGGAATATCATGGAAGAGGAAATGGATCGATTGAGGCAACTGGAGATCGGGCAGCGTAAGGCGATGCGCTTCCTGACGGAAAAAATGGATGATGTTCAGGAGAATATTCATGTGATTGAGGATATTCGGTCACGGCTGCGCAAGACCGTGAAAGTAGCAGAAATCGGCCTGATAAAAGGAGTCCCCAATGCAGATTAACATCAGCCTGGATTAACGGGAAATTCACCTCGGTTGCTTAGCCTTCGGCGAGCGGATACAGTATCCCCATCCTGTCCTGACAGTGTGGGGGCGGGTATTTGTAATTCAAACAATCACAAGGAGTATTTAATATGAATAGAAAACGCATGGCATCCATTGCCGGTTCCGTGGCCCTTTGCGCCACCGTTTTTGCTTTTGGCATCAATGCACAGGCAAAGGGAAACTCCGGGATCACCAGTTCGACAAATGTCAAGGCTATTTCCACACTGACCAATAAGGAAGATCGGGCCATCGCCCTGGCGGCCGCCCGGGTCCTTTATCATACCGAACAGGCGAAGCTTGCGATTGCCGACAAGAAGAAAGGCGAAGCTCTCAAGCAGATCAATCAGGGAATCAAGCTGATCCGGATTATCAGGATCGCCGTACCCAAATACAAAATTACGACAAACATCAAAGCATCCGGTCTAAGCTACAAGAGTTCAAATGATGTTTCGCAGCGTTACGTGACGGTATTCAATAGCTCATATGTTGAGGACGTCGTTACGCCTGTTGTTCAGGCCAAAAAAAGCAAAGTGTTTCATCACCATCACAAGTCGTCAGCGAAGCCGGAAGAGGATTTTTCCATGGCGCGCAGAATGACGGCGACGCTGGATACCTTGCTGGCTGGCCGTATGCTCAATGTTGCAAAGGCTGATGTAAAAGCCAATAAAATGGCGGCTGCGGGCAAGGCATTGACAACCATTCAAACCAATGGGGTGATTCTTGAATCCGTCACAGTGCCTCTGCCTTTGGCTGATGCCGCGGATAATTTATATCTGGCTCAATCCGAAATGTCCAGGAAGCACTATAGAAATGCATACGTAACACTGAAAGAGGCCTCAAAAAATTTGAAGATCTACGAAAAAATCAGTGGCAATATTCACAGTAAAGAGGCGGGCAATCTTATCAAGAAAATTGATAGTCTGACGTCGAAAATTGATACCCATAAAAACAAGATGGAAGTCAAGACCATTATGGAGAGTTCCAGGGGCGAGATGTCTTCCTGGTGGCGTGAAGTAAAGAGCTGGTTCAAAAAGAAATAGTGAAACCGTGAATGCATGCGGGAAGGGCTGGCGGTAGTTTTCGGCGCTGTCGGCCCTTCCTTCCTTTTGATAGCAGGGAACCGGCGTGATCACGTAACAAACCTGAACTATTCATCAATACGACCGCGCCCCTGCCTTGTTCCTTTATCCCTGCCCGCGCGATACACGCACGGCCAGACGCCATGATCACGGCGATTCATGAATGCGGGAGAGGAGTCAGACTGTGATCAATGCCATCGACAATCACCACGCTGAAAGGCTGCAAGCAAACGCGCCGTGCGTACAAGGGCTCACACTGACAATTTCCGGGAATCCCGCCGTTCTTCGACCCGCCGCGTGAGAACTTCGCGCAGACTTTCCGCCAAGCCTGCAACCCGTATCGGCGTAGTGACGCTGACGCTGATGACGGCGGCGCTGTTCCTGACCTTGCGCAACATGCCGATGATGGCCGACACCGGTATGAGGATGGTGTTTTTTAACATCATTACGGTGTTTACCTTTCTTGTTCCCATTGCACTGGTGTCGGCGGAACTCGCTACCGCATGGCCGAAGAACGGCGTTTTCCACTGGGTCGAAAAAGCCTTTGGTACGCGCTGGGGACTGACCGCCGTATGGCTGCAGTGGGCGCAAAGCCTGTTCGGCATCACCTCGATTCTTTCTTATGTGGCGGCGAGTCTGGCTTATGCGATCAATCCGGCGCTGGCCGGTTATCGTGTTTTTATCGTCACGGTGATTCTTGCGGTATACTGGATGGCGACACTGTTGAACCTGCGCGGCATGCGCGCTTCCGGCCGGATCTCCAGTGTGTGCCTTGGCGCCGGCGTACTGCTGCCTGCCGGATTGTTGATTGGCATGGCGCTGATCTATGTTGTGCGGGGGCATCCGTTGCACCTGAATCTGGCCATGACAGCGGACAACTGGTTGCCATTAAATGATGCCCGGCAGGGCATGGTGCTGTTTCTAAGTTTTATTTTTGGCGTGGTCGGCATCGAGGTCTCGGCCTCGCATGCCCGGGAGGTTCGCAATGTGCGCCGCAACTATCCTGTTGCCGTATTTTCCGCCGCCATACTCGGGTTCGTACTGACGCTGTTGGGTGGGCTGGCGGTGGCGACCGTGGTGCCCGGAGATCAACTGAACCTGGTTTCCGGCAGCGTGCAGGCACTGCGGGTTCTGCTCAACACCTGGGGTTTTGGCTGGTTACTGCCGCCCGTTGCGCTGCTGGTCGCACTGGGTGCGGCAGGGCAGGTGAGCACCTGGGTAGTGGGCCCGGTTAAGGGCTTGTGGGCAGCAGGGTGCGCCGGTAACCTGCCACCCGTGTTGCAGGCGACCAATGTCCATGGCGTACCACGCAACCTGTTGATGGCGCAGGCAGGCCTGATGAGCAGCGTGGCGCTGGTGTTTCTTGTCGCACCCTCCGTGAATACCACTTTTCTGTTGCTCACGTCGGCGGCCGTCATCCTCTATGCCGTCATGTATCTGCTTTTGTTTGCCGCCGCGATCCGTTTGCGCTATACGCATGCTGACACGGAACGGCCTTATCGAGTCCCCGGTGGACGCACCTGGGGCCTGTGGGTGGTCGCGGGCGCCGGTTTTACCACCACCGTAATCTGTTTCCTTATCGGATTCCTGCCGCCCGGCGTCGGTATTGGCGCTACCCCTTATGCGCTGGCCATGCTGGCCGCACTCGCGGTAATGCTGGCTGTGCCGCAGTTACTATATCACTGGCGCCGTCCCGGCTGGGTCGCCGCCGACACGGAGTAATCACCATGGTCAAAAAACTACTTCCCGATCTTGAACTCAGTCCCGCTTACGGTTCGCGCGCCATGACCGAGCCTGTACCCAAGTACGCGTTGCCCGAGGGGGAAATGCCTCCTGAGACGGCGTACCGTCTCATCCACGATGAGTTGATGCTTGACGGCAATGCGCGGCTCAACCTCGCTACTTTCGTGACCACCTGGATGGAACCCGAAGCCGAACGCCTTATGAGCGAGACGTTTGACAAGAATATGATCGACAAGGATGAATATCCGCAGACGGCGGAGATCGAGACGCGCTGCGTGAATATGGTGGCGCGTCTGTTCCATGCACCCGAGAATACGGAGGCGGTGGGCGTATCCGCAATCGGCTCCAGTGAGGCCGTGATGCTCGCCGGCATGGCGCTGAAGTGGAACTGGCGCAAGCGCAGGGAGGCCGCGGGTCAGCCGACTGGCCGGCCCAATCTGATTCTCGGCGCCAATGTGCAGGTGGTATGGGAAAAATTTTGCCGTTATTGGGAGGTCGAGCCGCGCTACATCCCGATGCGCGAGGGACGCTACGTCATTACGCCCGAAGAGGTCATCGCGCGTATCGACGAAAATACTATTGGCGTGGTCGCTATCCTTGGCACCACCTTTACCGGTGAATTCGAACCGATCGGGGCCATCCATGACGCCGTGGTTCGCCACAATGCCACGCACGGTCTGGCCGTGCCCCTGCACGTCGATGCAGCCAGTGGCGGCTTTGTCGCGCCCTTCATTCACCCGGATCTGCGCTGGGACTTCCGTCTGCCCAATGTCGTTTCCATCAACGTCTCCGGCCATAAATACGGTCTGGTCTACCCCGGTATCGGATGGGCGGTGTGGCGCGACCGCCGGTACTTGCCCGAAGAATTGATATTTCACGTTAACTACCTGGGTGGCGATATGCCCACCTTTACCCTTAATTTCTCCCGTCCCGGAAATCAAATCGTCGGACAGTATTACAACTTTCTGCGTCTTGGGCGTGACGGTTACACCCGGATCATATCCACCTTGCGCGATACGGCCACAAATCTCTCCGGACGTATTGCAGACCTCGGTCCATTCAAACTGCTGAGCGATGGCGGCACGATCCCCGTATTTGCCTTCCGTCTCAAAGATGCCTCGCGCTACTCGGTCTACGACGTCTCCGAGCGCCTGCGCACCCGTGGCTGGCAGGTTCCCGCTTACAGCATGCCACCCGATGCCAGTGCGGTTGCCGTATTGCGCATCGTGGTACGCGAAGGATTTTCACGTGATATGGCCGATATGCTGATCGCTGATATCGTCAATGTCGTGAACGATCTCGAAGCAGCGCCGCCCTTGCAGCCCAAAGCGCCGACCGAAGGATTCCATCATGGGTAAGGGCAGGCCTGGCCTGCCTGCATTATTCCGCGGATTTCGCTCGTGTATCGTCCTGTTCGCGATCCTCGTATTTCCATCACTGCCGGTGTTCGCGCTGGAGCCTTCCGGAGGCATATCCGCCACGCTTGTCTCCATGGAAAACAATGCTGAAGCCCTTGTGGGCGCAGCCCTTGCCAGGAAGGCGCCCGTTTCATGGGATATGTACCAACGAATCCGGACCAGCTTGAGGCGCTTGCACAATCATGCGGGCACGCGCCCATTTAATGAGCGCCGTTCACGCGAACTGATGATGGCATATTCATGGTTGCGCGTCATCGCCCTTGATCTGAAACAACATGCATGGATTGGCGTGGCTATCGCGGCCAATCAGTTAAGCGGCTCTATGATACGTTTTACAAATTATCCAACACTTAGAGCGCGCGATACCGCATGGTTGGGCTATCTGGGACGAGACCTGTTGTTATTGAGTAAGGAAAATCCCGAGGCCAATGCTGAATTATTGAACGTTCGCCGTTCCGAACTGGTCAACACATGGAAACGGGTTAGCAAGGATTTGATCAAGGACTTTCGTAACAAGACGCTCGTCATGCGAGGAGGTCGTTTGATCAGTGAAATTGAGAAAGACCGCGAACCGGCTCAAACCATCAGGTTGTCCAGGCGACTGCTGGATTTCGTGGATCGGATTGAGAAAGTAAAATGAACCGGAATACAGGGGAGTCGTAAGTCGCATGCACATCCTGCTCATTGAAGATGACAGCGAAGCCGCCGCCTATCTTGTTACGGGGCTCACGGAAAGCGGCCATGTCGTTGATCATTCCGCTGATGGCGAGGATGGGCTTCATATGGCCCTGACCGGGGATTATGAGGTGCTGATTGTTGATCGCATGCTACCCAAGCGCGATGGGCTTTCCATTATACGCATGCTGCGCGCTGATGGCAGGAGTACGCCCGTGCTGATGTTAAGTGCCATGGGCGGCGTGGATGATCGGGTGCTTGGACTTCGTTCGGGAAGCGATGATTATCTTGTCAAGCCCTATGCTTTTTCGGAATTGCTGGCCCGTCTGGACGCGCTGGTGCGCAGGGACCGGACGCCGGAAGCTCAAAGTCATCTGAAGGTGGCTGATCTGGAGTTAAATTTACTAACGCACGGAGTCGTCCGATCGGGCAAAATAATCCGCCTGCAACCCCGAGAGCTTCGGCTGCTTGAATATCTGATGCGCCATGTCGACCAGGTCGTGACCCGAACCATGCTGCTGGAGCATGTATGGGATTTTCATTTCGATCCCCAAACGAATGTGATCGACACCCAGATATCGCGTCTGCGCGGCAAGATAGACAAGGATTTCGACATACCGTTGCTGCACACGGTAAGAGGGATGGGATATCGTCTGGGTGAATCTGGTTAAACTGCTTCACACCGGCGCGGTTCGCTTATCGCTTCGCTATGCGTTGCTCTACGCCTTGCTCATCAGTGTCGCGCTGGGCTTGCTGTATTGGACAACCAGCAACTATGTCAACGACCAGATTGCCTCGAGTCTTGATTATGAAATAAAAAATTTCAAAAAGCTGGAACACGCGCGTGGACACGAGGCTTTGCGGAAGGCAATCGAAACTCGCAGTCATGATGCAGGGGAAAACCGGGCATATTTCCTGCTGCTCTCTCCAGCGGGAGAGCGTCTTGCCGGCAACTTGCGCATCTGGCCATCCGGATTCAAAGCGGACGGCAAGGTGCGTAATGTCTGGATTGAAGACGACCCGATCGCCGGGCGCGAAGCGTCTCCATGGACCCATGATCAGGATGCATACTGGTCCATGATCGGCCTGCGCATGGCCGATGGCAGGCGCTTGCTGATCGCCCATAGCGTCCGTGGCGCCGAGGATATGCAGGAGTACAGTTTTTTAATGATGGCGATTATCCTCGTCGGCTCCATCATCCTGGCTCTGGCTATGGGGCTGTTTCTCGGTCGTTCGGTGCTCCGGCGCATCAATACAATCAGTTCCATCGCCGCTGCCATCATGGATGGCGATTTGAACCGCCGGATACCTGTCACGGACCGGAAAGACGAGTTCGATGAACTGGCCAGCCGTCTCAATGCCATGCTGGACAGAATCAATCAGTTGATGGCCGGCCTGCGTCAGGTGAGCGATAATGTGGCCCATGATCTGCGGCGGCCGCTCTCCAGACTGCGGAACCGCCTGGAAGTGACGTTGCTGGATCCCCGGGGTCCGGAAGAATACCGCGATACTATCCGGGAAACACTGAACGATGCCAACGAACTGCTATTGACATTCAATGCCCTGCTGGAAATCACACAGGCCGAGGCTGGCGGCTATTGCGGTGAGCAGGAAACCTTCAGTTTGTCCGGTCTTGCTGAAAGCATGGGCGAGCTTTACCGGGACCAGGCGGACACTCAAGATTTGAATCTGTTGCTGAATATCGAACCCTGCATTATGCTTGCGGGAAACCGCCATTTGATCAGTGAAGCGTTGAGCAACCTGCTGGAAAATGCAATGAAATATACGCCGCCGGGCGGAAATATTGGCCTGATATTGCGCTACCGTCAGGGCGGCATCTGCCTGGCGGTTTGCGATGACGGTCCCGGTATCCCCGTCAACCAGAGGGATAAGGTATTGGAACGATTTGTCCGTCTGGACATCGCCCGCAGCACGCCTGGTAACGGTTTGGGCCTGAGTCTGGTCAGGGCTGTGGCTGATTTTCATGGCGCGCACCTGTTGTTGATGGATAATCATCCCGGGCTTCGAGTGGAGATGCTGCTCCCGTCATCAGGTAAGGGGTCATGCGGGAAGTAGCCGCGTTTCTTGATGACCGGACGGTAAACTTCCAGTAATGTCCCGGCAGTGTTGATGATTGATGACTTCTTACGAAGTCATCACTAATTGTCCGGGCTAATAATCCGGACTAATAATCCGGACTAATAATCCGGGCTAATTGTCC
>CAYOUW010000004.1:27219-50368 GCA_964407235.1 uncultured Zetaproteobacteria bacterium
TCCGGGCTAATTGTCCGGGCTAATTGTCACAACATGCAACAACCCGTCTGTCTTGCAGGCGGCGCCTCGCGGATCGGATGATGCATGATATATCACCGAAACAAACAAGGAATACACATGGGCATTCCCTTACGTCAGAAAATTCAGATTGGAAGTTATATCATCCGCCAGATCTTGCGAAGGCGGCGACGCTACCCTCTGGTGCTGATGCTGGAACCGTTGTTCCGCTGCAATCTGGCCTGTTCCGGTTGCGGCAAGATCGATTATTCCGATAAAATTCTGAACAAGCGGCTGAGCGTGGATGAATGCCTGTCAGCCGTGGATGAATGCGGTGCGCCGGTCGTTTCTATCGCGGGCGGAGAGCCTTTGATTCACAAGGAAATGCCTCAGATTGTGCAGGGCATCCTTCAGCGCCGGAAATATGTCTACCTGTGCACCAATGCCCTGCTGCTGGAAAAGAAGATGGATGATTACGACCCGTCGCCATACCTGACCTTTTCCATCCATCTGGATGGCCTGCGCGCCCGACATGATGCATCGGTATGCCGGCAAGGGGTGTTCGATCAGGTCGTCAAGGTGATCAGAACAGTGGTGGCAAAGGGATTCCGGGTTACGGTGAATTGCACCTTCTTTCAGGGCGAAGCGGCGGAGGAAGCGGCGGAATTCTTTGATTTCGTGATGGGTCTGGGCGTCGAAGGCATCAATGTCTCGCCGGGTTTTTCCTACGAGCATGCACCGCAGCAAGACATTTTTCTACAACGCCAGACCACCAGGCAACTGTTTCGTGATATTTTCAAACTTGGACGCGAACGTTCGGGAGAGAGCCACTGGGTATTCAATCAATCCAGCCTGTTTCTGGATTTTCTGGCGGGCAATCAAACCTATCAATGTACGGCATGGGGCAATCCCACACGCAATATTTTCGGTTGGCAGCGGCCCTGTTATCTGCTGGTGGACGAAGGTTATGCGCCGAGTTTCAAAACCTTGCTGGAGGATACGAACTGGGAGGCCTACGGCGCCGGGCGCAATCCCAAATGCGCCAACTGCATGGCGCATTGCGGCTACGAGCCGACTGCGGTGAATGATGCTGTAACGCATCCGTTCAAGGCTTTATCCGTGGCTTTGCGCGGGCCCCGCACCGAGGGCCCGATGGCGCCGGAGTTGCCGGTGCAGTACGAGCAGCCCCCATGTTTTTCCCATTCGGGCGGAAGCCGGAAAGCCGGAGGATGGAGAGGGACGAATGAGAATTAAAAAGTGATCCGCCGATCTCCTGTCCTTACATTCGGACTGCGTCATTTACGAATCGCCATGCTAATCGCATTGTTTCTTTCTGGCATGCAAAGTGTCGGCGTGCCGGGTGCGATGGCTGCGCGGGAGGTTACGGATGTGCCGGGCGCGGTAGTTCTCCGTTTTCATGCAGCGCTGCTGTCCGTGATGCAAAATGCGGACCGGCTCGGATACAAAGGACGTTATGCGAAGCTGCAGCCGGAAATTCGAAAAAGCTACGATCTTCCTTTGCTTGCGCGGTTGGTCATCGGAGATTTCTGGCGTAAGTTAAATCGCGATCAACGGGTGCAATTCGTTCATGTTTTTTCTCACCTGGTGATTGCCACTTATGCCAGCCGTTTTGATGGATATTCGGGTGAAAAGTTCAGCAATGTTTCAGAACGTCGCCTTGACCGCGGTGATGTTTTGATCGATACGCGATTGTCTCAGCGTCATGGTAAGGTCGTGCATCTGAATTATATTTTACGCCAGTCCGGTGGTCAATGGCGTATCATCAACGTCATCTCAAATGGTGCGAGCGATTTGGCGCTGAAACGGGCGGACTACGGATCAGTTCTTCGCAATCAGGGGTTTAAAGTTTTAATAGGAAGGCTGGAGGATAAAATTGCGCAGTATCAATAGATTGACCGTACTGGTGTTGACAACCGTTCTGTTGAGCTGTTGCGCCAGTGCACCAAAAGGACAGGTTTATGATCCCTTTGAGAAGGTCAACCGGGTGGTATACAGGTTCAATAATGCCGTGGATCGCGCCATTCTCAAACCGCTGGCGGACGGTTATGTGGCGATCACGCCCAGAGAGGGGCGGATCGTCGTGTCGAATTTCTTTGATAACGCCCAGTACTTCGGAACCATTCTGAATGATTTCCTCCAGGGCAAGGGGGAGCAGGGAATCTCTGATTTGGGCCGTTTTCTGCTTAATACGACGTTGGGCATCGGTGGCTTGTTCGACCCTGCGACTTCTATCGGACTAATGCAGCACAAAGAGGACTTCGGGCAGACGCTGGCCGTCTGGGGCGCGTCACCCGGCGCCTACCTTGTATTGCCGCTGTTGGGACCGGATGCCGTACGAAACACGCCCAATATCGCCGTTAGCACCCTGACCGATGCGTTGTTTTATGGCAGTTATTTCGTTACTCTGGCCGTAACGCTCCCCGTCTCCATCCTTGGCGTCGCGGATGCGCGTAGCCGGGCTTCGAATGCCATTCGCTTTGTCAATGAATCGGCGCTTGATCCCTATGTGTTTACACGCGAGGCATGGATGCAGCATCGTACTTACCTGATCTACGACGGCAACCCGCCCGAACCCGAGTACATCGATTTCGGGGATGACGCATTGAACGATGAGCCCGTTGATGCCCAATGATGCTCAGGCGCTGCCTGCAGCGAAACGATATGCCAGGAGACGTACATGCAACACGGAACTCGATCCATTCATTTGATCGAGCAGGAAGACGCGACTTCCTCCAATAAGGATGGGGTATTGCGCGGCTTCAGTGGATCGCTGGATAATGCCATAGATCAAGCCACCCATGCCCTGCTGGCGCTTCAGCACGATCCGGGCTACTGGAGCTTTGAACTGGAAGCGGATTGCACCATTCCCGCCGAATATATTCTGATGATGCACTTCACGGGCGAGGTGAATGATCCTCTGCAAACCAAACTCGCCCGCTATCTGCGCGCGCATCAGGGAGATGATGGAGGATGGCCTCTTTACCATGGCGGAAATGCGGAGATCAGTTGCTCGGTGAAGGTCTACTATGCGCTGAAACTGGCCGGCGACTCGTCCGATGCAGCGCACATGAATCAAGCGCGCCAGTTCATCCTGGGAGAGGGCGGCGCCGCGCGATGCAATGTATTTACGCGTCTCGAGTTGGCCAAGTACGGTCAGATTCCATGGCGCGGCGTGCCATTCATGCCTGCCGAAATCATGCTGCTGCCGCGCTGGTTTCCGTTTCATATCAACAAGATTTCCTACTGGTCGCGTACGGTCATGGCGCCATTGCTTATTCTTTACACCCTGCGCGTTAAAGCCAGAAATCCCGGCGGAGTTAACGTCCGGGAACTGTTCACGACTCCACCCGAACAAGAAAAGGGCTATTTTCCCGTGAGATCGGGGTTGAACCGTCTCTTCCTGTACGTGGAGCGGGCAATGCGCATTTTCGAACCGCTGATTCCTTCCTGGCTGCGGAGGCGTGCGCTGGACAAGGCGCGGGACTGGATGGTGGAGCGGTTGGGCGAAGGCGGCCTGGGCGCCATCTTTCCGGCCATGGTCAATGCCTGTGAAGCGCTGATCCATCTGGGTTATGCGCCGGATCACCCGCTGCTTATCCAGGCCAGACGGGCGATTGAAGACCTGCTCGTCGTCAAGGATGACATGGCTTACTGCCAGCCCTGCAATTCACCGATTTGGGATACCGCGATTGCCTGCCTTGCCTTTCAGGAAGCGGGATCGAAAGAATCGTTTGCGGCATCGCGACGCGCACTGGAGTGGCTCGCGGCGCAACAGTTACGGGATGAGCCGGGAGACTGGCGCGAGACGCATCCGGGCCTTGCCGGAGGCGGCTGGGCGTTCCAGTTTAACAACCGCTTCTACCCTGATCTGGATGATACGGGCATGGTGGCATGGGCCATGGAGCGCGCCGAGGATGGCGGCTTCGAAGTCCCCATCCGGCGGGCCATGGACTGGGCTTGCGGCATGCAGTCGAAGAACGGTGGTTTTGCCGCGTTTGATTCGGACAACGACTACGGCTATCTCAACCATATCCCCTTTGCCGATCACGGTGCCCTGCTCGACCCGCCGACCAGCGATGTCAGCGCCCGTTTGGCCACCGTGCTGGGCGGTCTTGCCCGAAACGATGAAAAATATCGGTCTCATCTGGATGCATGCCTGTCCTTCCTGCGCGCCGAACAGGAGGAGAACGGCGCATGGTTTGGCCGCTGGGGAACCAACTATATCTATGGCACATGGTCGGTGCTGATCGGTCTGAGGCATGCGGGCGTCAGTTCCGGCGATACGATGATCCGGCACGCCGTACACTGGCTGAAAAGTATTCAGCACCCGGATGGCGGCTGGGGCGAGAACAACGCCACCTACGAACATCCCGAACTGGCCGGGCGCGGCCAGATGAGTGCCTCGTTCCAGACCGCATGGGCCATGCTTGCCCTCATGGCTGCGGATGAACATGGAAGCCACGAGGTTCAACGGGGGGCGCAGTATTTGATTGCGCGTCAGCAACATGGCGGTTTGTGGGAGGATGAAGCTTTTACCGCTCCCGGATTTCCGCGCGTGTTTTATCTGAAATACCACGGCTATGATAAATACTTTCCGCTGTGGGCGTTGGCTCAATACCGAAATCTTCAATGCGCTGACGAAAAATGACGTCGAAATATCTGATTTGTACGGCTGACGATTTTGGTCTGGCGCCGCCTGTCAACGAGGCTGTGGAAGAAGCGCACCGGCACGGTATCCTGACCAGCGCCAGCCTGATGGTGACCGGACAGGCAGCGGCGGATGCAGTGGCCCGCGCCCGGCGCTTGCCTGATCTGGGCGTGGGGCTGCATCTGGTGCTGGTGGATGGACGACCGGCGTCGCCTCCTGATGAAATCCCTGATCTGGTGACATCCAATGGACGGCTTCATACCAATATGGCTGCAATCGGCGCACGTATTTTTTTTCAGCGGCATGTGCAGCACCAGGTTGAACGGGAAATGCGCGCCCAGTTTACCCGTTTCCTTGCCACGGGACTCAAGCTGGATCACGTCAACGGCCATCATCATTTTCATCAGCACCCAACCATTGTGGGCATGCTGGTGCGTATGGCGCGGGATTACGGCATAGCCAGCGTACGCTGGCCCGTGGAGCCTCCTCTTGACTCCTGGCGTGCGCAGCGTAACCGCCCGGGATTACGTCTTGCCATATGGCTGTTTTCCACCGCACGATTGCTGCGCATGCGCCAGCGTCTTGAACGTGCGGGCATTCGTTGCAATGACCATATCTTTGGCCTGTACGAAAGCGGAGGCATGACACCTGAACGGGTGGAGCGTTTTTTGACCATGCTGCCGCAGGGTGTTACGGAAATTTATTGTCATCCGGCCACGCACGCATGGTATTCGGAAGATGCGTTGCCGCGGCATTACCGTTGCGTGGAAGAGTTCCGCGCCATGGCCGATCCCGCTTTGCTTGCGCTCGCCGGACGGCTGGGGGTGCGTCTGATCCCGTTCGGACGAATGTGTTTCATATGAGAAAAAGTGTTCTGTTGGGTTTAATGGCGGGTATATCCCTGACTATCGCGCTGCTTGCCTATAGCGGTTTCGGCAAAATCGGCACGGCAATCGCAGCCGCCGGATGGATGGGAGTCACGTGGATGGCCCTGGCGCACATGCTTCCGATCATCTTTTACGCGTTTGCCTGGCGGCTGGTTTCCCCGGCTGCGTCAGCACCCGGGCTTGTCGTTTTTTTTCGCGCGCGCTGGGTACGCGACGCCATCGGTGAAATGTGGTTCACGCCGCCGCTCGGCAGTGAACTGGCAGGCATGCGCGTGCTGACGCTGGCGGGCATGGCGCCGCCGCAGGCTGCCGCGGCCACCCTTGTGGATCTGACCGAGGCGCTGTCGAGCCAGATTGCATACACGCTGGCGGGCCTGCTGTTGATCGCCCATGGCCTGCCGCAAGCCCCCTTTATCATTCCGGCCCTCATCGGATTACTGGCCGCCGCCGCCGCTATCGCCGGTTTTGCCTATGCGCAAAATGCCGGGGGGCTTTTGTGGATTGAGCGTGCGGTGTCGAAGTGGACGAGCGGATGGCTTGAACCGGTGCGGCTATCCATGAACGGAATTCATGGCCTTACAAGGAGAATATACCGCCGAAAGTGGCGGATATTCCTTGCCTTTGGCATTCACCTGTTGGCCTGGTTCTGTAGCGCTCTGGCCGCATGGATCGGGCTCCGCCTCATTGGACATCCGCTTGCCTGGCATCAGGTGATTGCCCTGGAGGCCATCATTGCAGCCCTGCGATCAATAGCATTCATGGTGCCTGCCGGTCTCGGCGTACAGGAGGCAGGATACATACTGGCCGGTCAGTTGTTCGGCCTGGACGCAACCAGCGCGCTTGCCCTCTCCATGCTGCAACGTGCATCCGGATGGCTGCGCGCATTTCCGGCGCTGTTATTATGGCAAGTCCACGAAGGCAAGCACTGGTGGCGGCTAGCGCGGGAGGGAGACTAATCTGAAATGATTCATCAGGGCGAATGATTCATCAAGGTTGTCGCACCTCCCCTTTTCCCGGCCATAGAGAGAGCAATGCCGGTTGTACGACAAGGACGCAAAGCAGTACGCACACGAGAGCAATCGCCAGTGTTTCCCCCAGCATCATCATCGCCGTATTACCAGAGACAGCCAAGCTGCCGAAAGAACACAGGGTTGTCAGCGCACTGAATAGTACGGCACGGGGCGTTGCGCTTCTAAACAGTCCGCGTATGCCCGCTTCGCGTTGCCCCAGCGCCAGATAAATACCATACGAAACGCCCAGTCCGGCGAGCAACGGCAATACGATGATATTGGCCAGATTCAGAGTCATGCCGATGAATTCCATGGTCGCGGAGGTAAGAAGAGCGGCCAGAAGCAGGGGGAGAAGTACGCCCATACAATCCCTGAAACTCCCGAGGCTGGCGATGAGGAGCAGGGTGACGAAGCCGAATGCGAGCAGGCTCGCTTGCAGGAAGGCGCGGGCCACGGCCGCGCCCCCTTCCACCATCATGACAGGGTCGCCAACGGCATCCGGCGCCAACGCCTGAATCTGGCGCACAAAACGATCCATGTTACCCGGCGTGTCCAGATCAAGTTTGGAGAAAACTTCGATCCGTGCCCGGCCATTGGTTGCGAGGAAACGTTCTTTCAACCCTTCGGGGAGTGAATTGACGCTTATTTTCCGGGCTGTAAGGGCCATGGACAACGTCTGAATCCGTTCTGCGAGACCGTCTGTGATGTTGCTGTCGAGCGTTTGTAATGCTTTCGCATTCGAGCCGTCGCTGCGCAGAAAACCAGCCAGGTTTCGGGCAAGTTCCGCGGCGTGAGATGCCATGGGTTTGTCTACGGCATGTTGTGCATAATGTTCAAGAGCCTGCTGCAAATGTCTCAACGTAGCAGCGATCATCGCGGGCTTCGGCGTGGGGACATGTCTGACCCGCAGCGTAAACGGCGGTATCACCAGAGCCAGGTCATTCAGTATGGAAAGCTTTTTCTGCTGTTGATCCGGGATAAGGCTGGACAGGGTCAAGACGCGGGAAACCGTATCCTGCTTGCGGATCCTTGCCGCAAGCCGGTCTGCGCTGGCGAGATCAGATTGTATGATTTCGATGGCATACGGCGATGCTTTCGATTCTTGCGCCAAGGCCTTGAATGCCTTGATCGCCGGATTACGCACATCCAGCAGGTGCAGGGGATTAAAGTCGAAATGCAGGTTCAGGGTGGGAATCAGACTCGCCGGCACCAGACAAAATGCTACGCCGGCAATGATCTTCGCACGGGCTGAAATCCAGCTTCCCGGCCCGGCGCTTCGTACGGGAACAGACGGCGAAACGGGCGGTGAAACGGATCGGGGAAGCCGCATCATACCCATCAGCGCGGGCAAGACCGTGAATGTGGCGGCCAGAGCAATGAACATGCCCGCACCGGCGATGATGCCGAGATCGGCAAGCCCTTTGTAGTCGGTCGGCGTGAAGGAGAGGAAGCTGGCAGCCGCCGCCAGCGCGGACAGGCCAAGAGCCGCTCCCAGTCCCGCGGCAGCGCGCCGGATGACATCATCGGGAAGCGCGCCGGTCATCGCTTCGTGACGGCAACGCAGGGAAAACTGGATACCAAAATCCACGCCCATGCCAATGAACAGTACGGCAAAAGAGATCGAAATCAGATTCAGGGGCGCGGTAGCGAACAGCGCGAAGGCGCTTGTCCAGACAAGGCTCATGGCAAGCGTCAACGTTACGGCCAGAACGAGCCGCACATCTTTAAGGGCGATAAACAACAGCAATAAAATAAGCAAGCCGGCCAGTCCGGTGGCCAGCCCCGCTGCGTGCATGGCGCCCTGCAGTTGCTCGTAGTCGAGTACCGCCTCTCCGGTGAGACGCACGCGAATGCCATGTTCAGGATCCAGCTTGAGTTCGCGTATGCCTTGCCTGACAAGCGCAATGGCGTGCGCGGCGGGTTGGATCTCCCACACGTCCAGGTGCGGTGAAACTTCAATAATACGGCGGCGATCCTCCCTGGAAGATGCAACTCCCATCATGATCGCGCGCCATGGAAAAGTGAAAAAGTGATGTTGCTTCACAGCGTTGGTGGCGGATCCCCATTCATCAAGCATCCGTCCCAATTCCACTGGCGCCTGATTTTCACCGCTTGCATCCCGTTTCAACGCCTCTTCCACAAGGGACGCAAGACCGGGCAGGCTCGGATTCCGGGCCAGGTGCGCCAGTACGGGCTGCATTTCGGTAAGCCGCCGGGCTACGGATGCGAGATCCTTCACATCCAGATAAAGCAATCCATTTTTACGAAAGAATTGATTGGTCCCCGGAGCAAACACATACCGTACAGTATTACGGTGGCGGGCAAGCCATGCGCTGAGCTCGCGCGCTCCGTGTTCCACGATATCCATCGTATCGCCGTCCATGATGATTACGATCGAAGGACCGCTTTGGGGAAACGCATCCTCGAAGGCCGACTGTGCGCGAGTGAAGGAAAGTTTACTCGATAATAAGGCGTTTGAGTCCGTGCTGATCGCCATGTGTGTCCATGCATAGGCAACGCAGGCCGCGGTGAGCAAGGTGGCGCAAACGAGGGTGAGCAGAGCGCGGCGGCGACAAAAATCCGCCACCAGGGCAAGAAACCGGGCGTATGCGCCCATCATTTTGATTTTCACGTATGTCGGATGACTCACTGTGGCACGATTTGTGGGTAAAGGGCAGGGCTAGTGTCGGCCAAGATAACGCATGAATTCGGCGCCTTCGCGTAGCCGCCTCGGAATCATCCAGGGGGAGCGCGCCATTTCAGCGATCATCTCGGCCACTTTTCCGGATCGAAAATAAAATCTTTTGTAAAAATCATCCGCCGATTGAAAAATTTCAGTATGATTGAGATGAGGATAACTTAAAACGCTTTGCTGCGTAGCCGTGCTGTTATTGATCAGGCGTCCATCTTCAGGCTTGAGCCAGCCCTCCTCCACGGCCTCACGGTAAAGTTCCGTGCCCGGATAAGGCGCCGCCAGCGAAACCTGCATGGTATGCGGGTTGATTTCGCAAGCAAAACGGATGGTTTCCTCAATGGTTTCCCGCGTTTCTCCGGGTAGCCCCAGAATGAAGGCACCATGGATGGTGATACCGATCTTGTGGCAATCCCGTGTGAAACAGCGGGCGATATCCAGACGCATACCTTTTTTGACGTTGTTGAGTATCTGCTGATTGCCCGATTCATAGCCGACAAGCAGTAGCCGAAGACCGCCGTCTTTCATTGCCTTGAGGGTTTCATAAGGTACGTTAGCTCTGGCGTTGCAACTCCATGTCACACCCAGTTTGCCCAGGCCTCGCGAAATCTCAATGGCGCGCGGCCCGTCGTCGGTGAACGTATCATCGTCAAAGAATATTTCCTTGGCCTGCGGAAAATCATGCTGGATTTGACGCACTTCTTCCAGCACGTTTTCAACACTGCGCGTCCGGTAGCGATGCCCGCCCACGGTCTGGGGCCACAGGCAAAATGTGCAGCGGGATCGGCAACCCCGGCCTGTATAGAAGGATACGTAAGGATGTTTCAGATAGCCGATAAAATAATCTTTTATATTCAAATCCCGTTTATAAACCTTGCTGACAAAGGGCAGTTCATCCATGTTTTCCAGCATAGCCCTGTCGGGGTTACGAACGATGCCGCCGTGGACGCCTCTGTAATTCAAGCCATTGATATCGGCAAGAGGACGGCCTTCAGCAACCTCCCTGATGGTGAAATCGAATTCCTCGCGCGCAGCGAAATCAATGGCCGGGGAGGCATCCAGCACTGCATCGGGCGAGACCGCCGCTTTGGCACCGATAAATCCGAGCCTGATGCCCGGCACGGCTTTTTTTAACGCCTCCGCCACCTTGACATCCGAGGCGAACGACGGCTCGCTCGTATGCAGCACGGCGAGCTCGTAATCATGCGCTATCGCAAGCACCTGATTCAGATCATATCCTGCCGGAGGAGCGTCTATCAGACGGCTTCCCGGCACCATTGCCGCGGGCTGCGCCAGCCATGTCGGATACCAGAATGAACGAATTTCGCGCCGTGCCTGATAACGTGCGCCCGCGCCTCCGTCGAAGCCGTCAAAAGATGGCGGCTGCAAGAACAAGGTTTTCATCATGCTGTTTTCCGTCACCTGATTTCCTCCATATATCCATCCCGTCCCACCGCGAAATGATGCCCGCGCCAGTGTACATGGCGGCCAAAATAACTTCCAAGCCAGATTGCAAAGGCCATCATATCCCTTATCGGAAGGAGAAAGACGCCGGACGGGGGAGAAAGCCCGAGCGCATGCGCCGAAATCCGGTGTATCACAGACCTCAGAATGAGGGCGCACACAGGCATGGCCCAGGCCCAGGGCTGCGCGTGCGCCAACCAGGCCGCCAGCAGGGTGACCGACAAAGCGTGGGTGATACAGGAGAGCGCATGACCTGCAGGCTGGAGTATGCGTATGGTTTTCGCCCAGCGCAATTCATGCCGCCATAGTGAGGGAAAGGTAGGCTCATGAACCGCTGTTTCGACCAGATAACCGGATATGACGGTTTTAAGTCCGCGATGGCGCAGCAGTTTTGCCAACATGTAGTCATCCGCAAGCTGGTCCGCCAGTTTTGCGAAACCACCGATGCTGTCCAGCGCCTTGCGGCGCATGGCGAGCGTGGCGCCAAATCCGAAATCGCGCAAGCCGAGCGCCCGGCCCGCCAGGACGGAAGGGAGAAACCATTCGTTGATATGGAGAGCGCCGAGCCTGGACCAGACGGATGCGTCAGGGCGCCCCCGGTACAAGCAGGTGATCACGCCCGTATCCGGATCCCCGAGCTGGCAGGCCAGATGTTGCAAGTAATCCGGACCCACGCATATATCGCTATCGGAGACCGCAAGATATTCGAAAGCGATGGATTTTTCCATGTGCATAAGATTTGCAACCTTACGATTGCCGCAACGAATGTGATGCCCGCTTACAATCTGAATGTCCAGATGCGGAAATTCGATCTGTAATTCACGCGCGATGGCAAGCGCCGGATCATCAGGGGACTGCGCCCCGAAGATTACCTGAAACTCCGGGTAATCCTGCGTGCAAAACGAACGAAGATTTTCGTACAAATCCGGCTCCAGACCGCACAACGGCTTGAGTACGCTGATCGATGGCATATCGGTTGGCGCGGGAATGCAACGTTTGGACCAGGAAAGTATTACAAAAATACAGCCAGCCAGATACAGCAAGGCGCACCCGCCCAGCAAAAACCCGGTCCATACCAACACGTTCATCATGCTCCTCACCCATTCAGGCATCCACGCGGCAAACTTTCAGTCATACGCAAACCCCGCATACCCGACCTTATCACGACATGTCCGGAATATGGCCAAAGGGTAATGTTACGGACAACTTCCGGCAACATTGCAGGCATAGCATTCGTCAACGAGCCCGGACGGAGAAGCAGATCGCCGTTCACGGGTTTTACAATTTCGTCAAAATACAGGAAGAGATCATGTTCACTGATATTGCCCGCATTGAAAGATAAACGAACAAAAGTTCTTCAGCGGATCATTCTTGCCGGTATCGCGGTATCACTTTTCCCGGCATCTTCTTTCGCGGCGCCTGTAACACTGGATATGTGGACGCTACAGCGCAGCATCAGCCGCGCCATCGCCATCGCCCCGGAATTGAAAATGGCTCAAGCCACCGTGCGATCTCATCGAGGCGATGTCGAAAATGCGGGAGAATGGCCCAATCCGGGTTTCAGTATACGGGTTCAGAACAACATCAAACAGCAGGAAAGTCAGCGTGGTTATACGCTGGACCAATTCAGCCTTACGCAACCCCTGCCTTTGTGGCGGCTGAGTTATCAGCGGCGAGTTGCGCAACAGGGCATGCAGGCCGCGCGGATTGGGATCATCCGGGTGCGCCGCAATATTGAAGCCAGGACCGCCAGGCTGTTTCTGGCACTCCAGATCAGTCATGAAAAACTGCGTCTGGCAAGACAGCAGGCAGCGTTTACGCACAAGCTGATTGATCTGTTGCGAGGGCCGAAAAAGGCAAGTGGCATCGTGCGCTACATCAGCTCACTTGAAGATTCGCGCTTACAGTTACTCAACGAAACTGCCGAACAGCATGCCGATACCGCACGCAATCACTACCAGGAATCGCTGTACATGTTTCGTGACTATCTACGCCTTCCGCCCGGCGAACCCGTACGTCTGCCGTCAATACAAATGATTGCGGCGGCGAAGCTGCCGCGGCGCCTGTTGCAAGAGCTTGATGCCCATGCCGTTCGTCTGCGCCAGTTGCGCCATCAGGCGCAAGCGGCAAAATCAGGCGTCGATCTTCAGCGAATCCGTCGTTTTAGAGATCCGGCGCTCACGTTCATTCGGGAGAAGAACGTGGCCAACAACAACCAGGTATTCACATTCTATGGCATTATGTTGAGCGTTAGCCTGCCCCTGTGGGATCAGAATCACGGTAACGTCGAGAAGGCGCTGGCCCGGGTGGCGCGTACTGAAGCACAAATTGAGGCTGTGCGGCGCAGCTTGAATATTCGGCTGCGCCAGGATTATGCGCGGATACGGCATCTGTCGGCGCAAGCGCATCATTTCGAGCAAGATATATTGCCATCGGCAAAGCAAATACTTACGAACACAAAACGAAATTATGCGGTAGGCGCAGTCAACACCCTGGTGATGATCGATGCCTACAACGCCTATTTTAATGCCAGAGCGCATTACCTTGATCTGCTGTTACGCGGCCATCAGCGGAGTATCGATCTCAACCGGATATTGGGACAATCCACACGATTCAATGGCGATGCAAAGAGGCCGCGGTCGTGATTGATCCCCTGGTACGTTTTGCGCTCAGTCAGCGGGTCATGCTGCTGTTTGCCGTCATGGCTTTGGTCGGCGCCGGGATATGGGCATTGCGCACCATACCCATCGACGCTTTTCCGGACATATCCCCGCCGCAGGTGCGCATCATCATCAATGCGCCAGGCATGGCGCCCGAAGAGGTCGAATCGCACATTACCTACCCGCTCGAAATAGGAATGCAGGGACTGGGGCGCCAGAAAATGATGCGTTCAACGACCAGGAACGGACTGTCGATCATTGTACTCGATTTCACCGATGGCACCGACATCTACTGGGCTCGACAGCAGGTGTCCGAACGCCTGAACCGGATATGGAGCAAGTTACCAGCAGGCGTTTCGGGCGGCCTGGCGCCGATTACGACCCCGTTGGGCAGTATTTATATGTACCGCATTATCGGCAAGGGTTATAGCAACATGGAACTGCGCAGCATACAGGACTGGATTATTCGCCCCCGTCTGCGCATGACGCCCGGCATTGCGGACATCAATTCGCTGGGCGGCGAGGTGCGCGCCTTTCAGGTGATTCCCGACCCGGACAAACTGGTGCATTACGGTCTGGCGCTGAATGACCTGAAAACGGCATTGATGCGCAACAACCGCAATGCCGGCGGTGGCCGCGTCACCATGCATGCGATCAACTTTCTGGTGCGTAGCGTCGGCAGGCTGCGGAACGCTACCAATATCGGAAATATTACGCTGGCTCTACGCGACGGCCTGCCGGTGCATATCCGTGACGTGGCCACCGTGAAAATCGGTTCGCTGGTTCGTTATGGCGCGGTTAGCGCCGACGGAAAAGGTGAAATTGTTACAGGGTTGGCTATGTTGCTTCGCGGCGAGAACAGCCGCACCGCTGTCGAGGGCGTCAAACACGCGCTGGCGGCATTGCAACCCGCCCTGCCGCCGGGTGTGCGCATCGTGCCGTTCTATGACCGTGGCATACTGGTCCAAAAGGCCGTCGGGACAGTGCGGAAAGCGCTGGGAGAGGCAATCGTACTGGTGCTTCTGGTGCTGGTTATCATGCTGGGCGACCTGCGAAGCGCCTTGACCGTCGCGTTGATTCTACCGCTTTCAGTGCTGTTTACCTTCGTCATGATGAAAGCCTTTGGCATCAGCGCCAACCTGATGTCGCTGGGTGGGCTGGCTATTTCCATCGGAATTCTGGTGGACGCAGCCGTGGTCGTCGTCGAAAATATTCATACCCGTTTATCGCAAGCGGGGGCGAAGTCGGATCGTCTGCATATCACCTACCGGGCGACGCTGGAAGTGGCGGCGCCGGTGGTGGCTGGCATCCTGATTATTATCGTTGTGTTCCTGCCTCTTTTCAGTCTGACCGGTCTGGAGGGGAAAATGTTCAAACCGTTGGCCATCACCATTACCTTTGCACTGATTGGTTCGCTCCTGTTGTCGCTCACGGTCATCCCGATATTGGCCAGCATGATCATGCGCTCCCACGCCAACAGAGATGGAAAAGAAGAGGATGGCGTCCTGATCCGCTTGCTCAAGCGTCTGTATCTCCCGATGATGGAGTGGGTTTTGCGCCATCGCTGGATTGCCATCGCAATGGCGTCGGTAGCCATGGTATTCGCCGGTTGGCTGTTCCCGCACATCGGCAAGGAATTTATGCCGACGATGGATGAAGGCACGACGATTGTTCAGGTTGAGAAAGCATCCAACATATCGCTACATAACTCTCTGGCCAAGGACAAGATGATCCAGCAAACGATAATGTCGCTACCCGAAGTGGTTGGCGTGATATCGCGTACGGGTTCAGACCAGTTGCGCATGGACCCGATGGGATTGTATCAGACCGATAATTTTTTGTTGACGCGCCCGCGTTCCGGATGGACGCGCAGCATGCCCGAGTTTCTTGAAGCGCTACGGCGTAAACTGGACAAAATCGAAGGTATCAAGTTTGCTTTTACGCAACCGATTGAAATGCGCGTATCGGATATGCTGACCGGCGTACGCGCTGCTGTGGCTATCAAGTTGTACGGAGACAGCCTGAAGACGCTGAACATGCTGGCGGGACACATTGAGAAGTTGCTGGGAACCATTCCAGGTGCCGTGGGGATATTCCGGGGACGTCTGGCCGGTCAGGATTATCTGCAAATCGACATCAAAAGCGACGCTATTGCCCATTATGGCATCAATGTTGAGGAAATCAATCAGGTGATCGAGACAGGCGTGGCGGGTCAGGTGGTCACCAGGATTATCGAGAAGAACCGCCGTACCGGCATACTGCTTCGATTACCGAAAAACGCACGTCATTCGCCCGAAGAGATCGGCAATCTCCTGATCCGGACGCCATCCCGGATTCAGGTGCCCTTACGCCTGCTGGCCGATATACATACGAGCAAGGGGCCCGTGGAAATCACGCGCGAATCGGCGCATCGCCTGGTGATTGTCCAAACCAACGTCGAGGGACGTGACATTGTTGGTTTTGTCGATCAAATCAGGGCAGCTATCGCCAGGGACATTCAACTGCCGCGGGGCTATTATGTAACCTTTGGTGGCCAGTTTGAAAACGAACAGCGTGCCGCCGCCCGCCTTGTACTGGTGGTTCCGCTGTCCATTACGCTGATTTTTCTGGTACTGTTTTCAACCTTTCGCTCGGTACGTCAGGGAAGCCTGATTCTACTTAATATTCCGTTCGCAATGATTGGTGGCGTTATCAGTCTCTATGTATCAGGACTGTATATGTCGGTGCCCGCGTCAGTCGGCTTCATCACGTTATTCGGCGTGGCGGTATTAAATGGCGTCGTCATGGTCAGCTACTTCAATCAGTTGCGCGAAACGGGGAGCGGCGTGATTGACAGTGTGCGTCGAGGCGTCGAGCGCAGACTGCGGCCTGTAATGATGACAGCCATGATCGCCAGTCTGAGCCTGCTACCGTTGCTAACAGCGACGGGGGTCGGTTCCAAATTACAAAAACCGCTGGCCGTGGTTGTGATCGGCGGACTGGTCACCTCCACCCTGCTGACCTTGCTGCTGTTGCCAATGCTTTATGCATGGGTAGAAGAGCGGGCCGAGCGTCGCCTGTTTCATAATGAGGAAAAAATATAATCTTATGAAGATGCTGAACTTGATCATCCGGGCCAGCATGCAATACGATCTGGCTGACAGGCTCCGAACTGTCGAGAAGGTGAGCGGCTTCACCTTTACACCGGTACAGGGACGCGGCAGCCATGCCGAGGCCGATCCTCTCCAGTCCGCCCGCGACCGCGTCGCAGGTTATGCACCTCGAATTAAAGTTGAGATTCTTCTCCCGGACAATGAAGTTCAATCCGTCCTGGACCGGTTGCGCGATACGCTGGCGCATGACCGAAGCCACGGCTCATACTGGATTATTCAGGTCGAGGATTCAGGCCGGCTGTAAGCATTGAACCCGCAACAGGAAACCGACGGGATTCTGATCCCCGCAACCTTGCTTGTTCACTTGGTCCGCACCGAATCCCCCGTCCCCCAGGGGATACTCTCTTGCGCAATACCCCGGGGTACCTTCTCTGCGGCAAGCAGCACGGTGATTCATGAACAATGCAGGCTCAATGCCAATCATGGATTGATTCTATGGAACATGTCCGAAACGTAATGTTACGGACAACTTCCGACAACATTGCAGGATATAGCATTCGTCAATGATTCCAGGTTAAGGAAATCTTCAGAAAATACGAGGAGAAATTATGATTATTGATATCGCCCACATTCATCCCATGCTGGTGCACTTTCCGCTGGCGCTGTTTCCGGTCGTTCTGGGAATTCAGTTTTTTGCCCTGATCAGGGGCCAGAGCCTGTTTGGCCGGGGTTGCCCGCAGCGCGCCGCCACAGGGCTGTTGGCGCTGGCGGCGATCTCCGCGGTTGCCGCCGCCACGTTTGGTGATATGGCGCTGGATAAGGCTGTTGCTTCCGGGGTGAAAATTTCCTTGCTGGAAAGCCATGAAGATCTGGGTCAGGCCAGCGCCGTCCTGCTCGTCCTGCTGGCGCTGGCGGAAGGCTGGCTGTTCAAGGTCCGAACGCCATCCATGAAGGTAAGTTGGGGCTTCTGGCTGGCGGGGCTGGCAATTTTTGTTGTCCTCCTGATCACGGCCTGGCATGGCGGTTATCTGGTGTACGATTTGGGTGTCAACGTAACCGTTAAGGGACATTGAGTTCTGAGATTATCATCCGCAAGGCTTATCCGTTCCTGTGCCGGAGTAGTCCTCTTCCTGAACGCCTGTGCCGTCTATCACCCCCGGCCTCTGGATTTGTCGGCCAGCCTGGCTTCATCGCCCGGGCGACTGCAATTGCGGGTCGGGGGGGACGGACACCCCGAATTGCCCCGATCGTGGCGGGAGCGTACCGTGAATACGGATGGCGATCTGGATGAAATGAACATATCCCTGCTTGCGGTACTGAACAGTCCACATCTTCGCGCTGCTCGCATGCAGATGAAAGTGGCGCGAGCGCGGTTGGTCAAGGCGGGACTGTTGTCCGATCCGCGATTGAATACATCTTTTAATTTACCCACCAGCAAGGACTCCTCGCTACTGGTCGGCTACAACTTTTCCCTTGGTTTTAATCTTCGTTCCCTGATCACGCTCGGCGCCAGGAAAGGCGCGGCTGTCGAAGGGGCGCGGGCGACCTATCTGAAGGTTCTGTGGCAGGAATGGCAGGTCATTCAGCAGGCCCGCATACTTTATCGGCGCGTTCTGATTCAACAGCGGAAACTGGCGCTTTTGTATGATCAATTTCTGAAGTCCCGGCGTACATGGGAAAAGCAGAAAATAGCTCTGGAGCAGGGTAACGCCACACGCGATCAGGAAGGGCTTGCGCTGACGCCGATGATGGCCGCACGGGTGAGATGGGTGGAACTCAGACGCCAGTTTAATGCCACCGTCCATGATCTGGCCCTGCTGCTTGGCCTGGATCCATCCGTGCGACTTTCGCTTTCGCCGCCACCGGGCGGACTTGAGTCGTTACTCAGGCCGCCGCCGGAGGCGAAACAATTGCAGGCCATTCTTTTATCCATTGGGGAACGACGTCCGGATTTGCTTGCATTGCAGGCAGGATATCAAAGTCAGGAGTCCACGGTGCGCGAACAGATCCTGATGCAATTTCCAAATTTCACAGTTGGCGCCGAACGCCTGCGTGATACGGGAGGAGTATGGACGCTTGGTCCGCTTGTTAACCTGAATCTCCCCCTGCTGAACGTCAATCGGGGCAACATCGCCATCGCCCGTGGCACGCGCCAGCGTTTGCGTGCGGAATATCACTACCGGATCGCTTCGGCATATGTGCAGGCGCGGAAGCTGGCGCGAAATCAGCGTCTCGCCCTTAATGAGTGGCGGGGGCTGACCTCCCGTCTGCCAAGGTTGGCTATAACGGTGAAACGGATGGCCCATGCGCTCAAGGTTGGTGAAATCGGCATGCTTACCTTTACTACCCTGCGCAAGTCCTATTTCTCCCAGCGGGCCAGAAGCCTCACGCTTGAACAAAATATTCTTGAGCAGACTGTTGCATTGGAAGCATTGACAGGAACCCTGCTGCCCAGTCCCGTGCCACAACATTCAGAAGGGATGAAGCCATGAAGTATTTTTACATGCTGGTGGCGTCCATATGGATTCATGGTACGCCCATGGCAGTTGCCGCGGAAGAGTCGATGGTGCATCCGGTGATAACCGGGACCGTCACACGCAAAGATGTGAATGAGTCACTCCATGTGTATGGACGAGTCAGCTTTGACGAGGGGTGGATGAAAAACATCAGTCTGGCCTATGGCGGACAGATTGTTCGTCTGCCAGTGCTGGCCGGTGAATGGGTCAGGAAGGAGCGAACGCTGGCGGAAATTGAGGTGGATCCCGCTGCAGCGTCCTCCTACCAGAAAGCTGTTTCCGCGGCCACTTTTGCGCAAACAGAGTTGATGCGTACCCGGAAGCTGCTGGCCGATCAACTGGCCACGAAATCCCAGTTGGCTGCCGCTGAAAAAGCATTGACGGATAGCCGTGCACAGTTGTGGCAACTCCGGAAAAAAGGGCTTGGCAAATCATTACATGTGATTCGCGCCCCGTTTGATGCCGTGGTTGCGTCGGTTTCCGTTCAGGCCGGGCAGCGGATTGCCGCGGGAATCACGCTGATTCAATTGGGGCGCCCGCAACACCTGAAGGTGATCCTCGGTGTTGAACCCGAGGATGTCCGATGGATCGCCGCGAGCAATCCAGTGATCGTTTCTCCGGTCTGGGCCTCTGCTTTTCGTATCACGGCATCCGTGGATAAAGTCCTGCATGCCGTCAATCCACAAACCCGGCTGGTGGATGTTCTGGTGCGGCTTTCCGGGGCGCAAGCGGGACCTTTTCTCCCCGGTATGACGGTGTCGGCGGATATCAGCGGACGCCTGTTTCCCCGTGCGCTGATGGTTCCCCGGCAGTCCGTGATGTATGGCGAGAACCAATCCACCTATGTCATGCGGGTAGAGAAGGGGAGATCGGTGCGAGTGCCGGTGCGGGTGTTGCTGGAACAGGACGGATACGTGGTGCTGGACGGCGACCTCAAACAGGGAGAATCGATTGTGACGGTGGGTGTGGCCGAACTAAGTGATGGCGATAGCGTGAAGGTGGGTAACGCGAAGGTGAATACGGGCCGGTGAATATTTCAGTCTGGTTCCAGAGCCATCGCCGCTCACTGCTGACCCTGATGTTGCTCCTTGCCGCGATGGGCGCCATGCGCGCCTTTCAGATGCCGGTCGGTCTTTTTCCACGGATTACATTTCCACGCGTTGTTGTCTCACTCAGTGCCGGCGATCGGCCAGCCAAGCAGATGGAGGTCCAATTGACGCGTTTGGCGGAAATGGTGATTCGTTCGGTGCCCGATGTGGTCAACATCCGATCGAACACGAGCCGTGGCAGCGCCGATATCTCCATCAATTTTTACTGGGGAACCGATACCTATACCGCCGCATTGCAGGTCAACGCCGCCCTCAATCAGATTCAGGCGCAATTTCCTTCCGGCACGAGTTTCACGGTGCGGCGAATGGATCCCACCGTTTTTCCCGTGCTTGCCTATAGCCTGACATCAACACAGGTTTCACAGGTAAAATTGCGCGATCTCGCCACATTCCGGATCATGCCTTTGCTCTCGGGTATCGATGGCGTGGCCCGGACAGGCGTTCTTGGCGGCAAGCTGAGGGAATACCGCGTCACTCTGGACCCGGATCGTTTGCGTGCGTTTGGCATCAGCCTGCAACAGGTGGCGGGCACCCTTGCCGCGAGCAATGTACTGACGGCGGTAGGGCGCGTGGAAGACAGGTATAAACTGTTTTTGACTGTTGTCGATACGCGGTTTGACAGCCTTGAAGCCATTCGCCGTACTGTCCTCAAAAGCGGCAGTAACGGTATTGTCGAACTGGGAGATGTGGCGGCGGTGACACGGGATGTTCAACCGCAATGGCTGCGCGTAACAGCGAGCGGTCGCGACGCGGTACTATTCATGGTGTATCAGCAGCCGGGTGGCAACACCGTACGGATTGCGGCGGATGTGCGCGCCCGGCTTGCCGTATTGCGGCATAAACTGCCGGCCAATATCCATGTTAAAAACTGGTATGACCAAAGTCAGTTGATTCAGGCTTCCGTTAAAAGCGTGCGTGATGCCATTTTCATCGGTATCGGGCTGGCGGCGCTGGTGCTGATTACCTTCCTGCGTGACGTGCGAATCACGCTGGTTGCCCTGATTACCGTACCCGCCGTGTTCGCCATCACGGTGTTGCTGCTTGACCTGTTCCATTTCAGTTTCAATATCATGACACTGGGTGGCATGGCGGCCGCGGTGGGACTGGTGATTGATGATGCCATCGTCATGATCGAACAGATCATCCGGCGTGTTCGCGAGCAGCCGGATGATGCCGGAGGACATGAACAGGGTGTGATGCGGGCGGCCGCCGAACTTCTTCATCCGCTGGCCGGATCGTCGATGGCGACCATGATTGTTTTTTTGCCGCTGGCCTTTCTGGGCGGCGTTACCGGAGCCTTTTTCAAGGCGCTGGCGGTGACCATGGCCTGCTCGCTGTTGGTATCCTTTATCGTTGCGTGGCTGGCCGTGCCGCTGTTGACCGCGCTTGTTTTGCGTCGGCAGGATACGGAGCGTGAGGATGAAGGTTACTGGCAGAAAAAAATACTCAGCGTCTATACCACGGTGCTGGACCGCCTGTTACATCGGCCGATCATCCTGGTTCCTGTCATCCTTGCGCTGATCCTGGCCGGATACATGGGTTATCGAAACGTCGGCAGTGGCTTTATGCCGCACATGGATGAGGGTGGCTTCGTCCTTGATTATATCGCTCCGCCGGGCATGTCACTGGCGGAGACGGATCGTTTACTGAGCAGGGTCGAGGCCATTCTGAAGCAAATTCCTGAAGTGGATACCTGGTCGCGGCGGACCGGCGCCTCGCTTGGCGGCTTTATTACGGAAGTCAATCAGGGAGACTTTTTTGTCCGTCTGAAGCCGCCGCCGCGCCGGGGAATTGATGCGGTCATGGGCGATGTTCGTGAACGCATCCACGCGAAGGTTCCGGCGCTGGATATTGATCTGGCCTTGTTGATGGAAGACCTGATCGGCGATCTGACCTCGGCGCCCCAGCCCATTGAAATCAAGCTGTTCGGTGATGATGCCGGGGCGCTGGACCAGTTGGCGTCCAGAGTGGCCGCGGCGGTGGCGCGTATCAGCGGTGTGGTGGATGTGCGTAATGGCATTATCATTGCCGGAGATTCACTGGTCATCAAGGTGGATCGCGCCAAGGCGGCACTGGAGGGGCTGGATCCGGCGCGGGTTACCCGCCAACTCAAGACCTTGCTGACCGGCCGGGTGACCACAAGTGTGCAGCAGGGGCGGAAGATGGTTGGCGTGCGTTTGTGGTCACCTGTCGAGGAGCGTGATACCATCAATAAGCTCAATCGCCTGCCATTACAGGCGCCCGATGGGCACTGGCTGCCGCTCGGGCGGATTGCTTCCCTTACCCCGATCATCGGCGAGCCACAGATCACGCGGGAAAATCTCAAACGCATGGTGGCTGTCACCGGGCGTATCAGTGGCCGCGATATGGGTTCGGTGATGCACGAGGTCAAGGCTTTGCTGGCAACCAATATTATTCCGCCGAAGGTCCGGGTGGAATTGGGCGGACTCTATCTGCAACAGCAGAAGGCGTTTCGTGGTTTAATGCAGGTGTTTGCCGCTTCGGTAGCGCTGGTATTCGTGCTGCTGCTATTTCTGTATGAACGTTTCAGGGCGGCGTTAGCCATCCTGAGTATGCCGCTGTTGGCGATGGGGGTGGTATTTCCCGGTCTGTGGCTGACTGGCACCGAGTTGAATATCACATCCATGATGGGGCTGACGATGATCGTCGGCATCGTTACTGAAACCGCTATTTTCTATTACTCGGAACTTCGCCGTATCAGCCTGCCGGATGCGCATTGCCTGCAAGATTATATTCAGGCGGGCCGCAACCGTTTTCGGCCCATCGCCATGACCAGTCTGGCGGCCATGCTGGCGCTGACGCCGCTGGCGCTGGCAGTAGGTGAAGGCGCGGCCATGTTGCAGCCGATGGCCATTGCGATTGTGTTTGGGCTGATGGCCCAATTGCCACTGGTGTTGCTCGTACTGCCGGTGATATTGTCTCTGTCGGACCGCCGTTCGGGCGTTGTGATGAATGAACCGCAAGGTGTAATTCGGGGGTAATTCGGGGGACATAATACTTAATTGTTGACTTGATTGCATAGCGAACCTACT
>CAYOUW010000005.1:0-45720 GCA_964407235.1 uncultured Zetaproteobacteria bacterium
CCTTTCACCAGTTCGGAAAGCGTACAGCTTTCAGGACGCACGCCTGGACTATTCAGGCTAAATAATCCTTCCCCGGCAAAAAGGGCCTACAGAAGTAATCCATAAGCCCTTGATGTTATCGCCTTTATCTGGTGGAGCCGGACGGGATCGAACCGACGACCTTTACATTGCGAACGTAACGCTCTCCCAACTGAGCTACGGCCCCATGCGATTTCTCGCGGCGGGCGATTGTAGCACCTGAAATGTAAAAATCATCACCCTGTTATCGCGACGTGTTTGGACTTTTTTGAATATTTAATCGTTATTTGTTACCTTCCTGAAAATTTTTATCATTGAGCCTCTTGCAAAACTTGGGGTGGATGACCGGAGGAATGAGCATGAGTGATACATTGAACAGGATTGCCGGGGAAGGCGCGAATGGCGCATCCATGATGCCCGTCATACAGGGCGTGGGCCGGGCGGCTATTGAAATCGCGGCGTTGCTGCGGAGCGCTGTGTTTCGCGGAGCGCTGGGCCTGGCTGGAGGCGAGAATGTTCAGGGTGAGCAGCAGCAGAAGCTGGATGTGTTATCGGATGAAATATTCCTCGATCAAATGCGATCCACAGGCCATGTTTGTGCCGTTGGTTCCGAGGAGCAGGAAGAGTTACTGGTGATTGATGAATATGCTTCCGCTCCTTACCTGGTGCTGGTAGATCCTCTGGACGGGTCTTCCAATCTTGATGTGGATGGTCCCGTGGGCACAATTTTCTCGGTCATCAAACGAAATTCCGCCCGTGATCAGCGCCCCGATGTCAGCGATGCGTTACAGGCTGGCAAGAATGTGATTGCCGCGGGCTATGTCCTGTATGGCCCCGCGACGATGTTGGTGTGTTCGGTTGGCACCGGCGTCCACGGTTATACTTACAATGCAAACAATGCCCGTTTTGAAATCAGCCATCCCGACATGAGAATCCCTCAATCCGGTGGATACTATTCCGTCAATGAGGCCAATTCGGCGCAGTGGCTGCATGGCGTGGCCGACAAGCTGGTATCCGTGCGCCATATCGAGAAGTTGGGTATGCGTTATGTGGGCGCCATGGTTGCGGATATACACCGCACTTTGCTCAAGGGCGGCGTATTCCTGTATCCGGCTGATGCAAAGAATACAACCGGAAAACTCAGGCTGTTGTATGAAGCCATTCCAATGGGTTTTCTGATGGAACAGGCGGGTGGCAAGGCACATACCGGTGAACAACCCGTGCTTGACGTGCAACCCGAAGCATTGCATCAGCGTGTGCCGGTGTATCTCGGCTCTCACGCCGCCGTGGATGGATTGACGGCGTAAGACTCTGCCGATCATCAATGCCTGATCCGGTATCATCGACTGATTATTATCTGCGCCGGATCGGCGTGGTGACGCCCTTGCCGAATATTGGAGAAATACCACCCCGTTCCCCGGATTCCGTGCCCGCGGCGACGTCCGGCACGGCAAGCCTGGAAGATTTGGCCAGGCAGGCAGAGCATTGCACGGCCTGTGCTTTATCGGGGGAACGAACACAGGTGGTGTTCGGCACAGGCGATCCCCATGCCGATATTTTATTTATCGGTGAAGCTCCGGGTCACGATGAGGATATGAGAGGCGAACCTTTTGTCGGTCGTGCGGGAAAACTGCTGGACGGACTGCTGGCTGCATTGGGACTCGAACGTCAGTCCGTATATATCATGAATGTGGTCAAATGCCGCCCGCCCAAGAACCGCAATCCAACGCCCGAAGAAGTGCAGGCATGTTCGCGGTGGTTTGATCCTCAGTGGGATGCCATTGCGCCGAAAATCGTGTGTCTGCTGGGCAGGGTTGCGGCTCAGCGTGTGCTGCGGACGGATGAACCCCTGGCGGTGTTGCGTGGGAAATGGCATGAACATCGCGGCGTCCCTGTATGGGTCACCTTTCATCCGGCCTACCTGTTGCGTTCTCCATCTCAAAAATCACGGGCCTGGGCAGACCTGAGACTGTTATACCACCGTTATCAATCGATGATGTAACTTGCGCATTCCTTATGAGGTATTTCCATTCCTGTTTTCAATGCGCACGCGACCGATCCGGTTACCGATCACATTCAGAATTTCCAGCCGGACCTGACCCAGTTGCAGGCACATGGTTGCCTCAGGCTGCGTTCCCAGCAGTTCGACAATCAGGCCGCCTACGGTCGTGGCGCCTTCTTCCGGCAACTGAATTTCCAGAACCTGATTGATATCATGAAGGTTGACAGTGCCGGCAGCGACCAGCGAACCGTCCGGTTGTGGCCACATTTCGGGCGGAGTGGGCATATCCGATTCGTCTTCAATTTCACCAACAATTTCTTCAAGGATATCTTCCATGGTAATCAAACCGTCAATGTCACCGTATTCATCCACCACAATCGCCATGTGTTGATGATGATTCTGAAAATCAAACAGTTGTTGCAGCGCATTCTTGTTGGCCGGAACAAATGGTAAATCGCGCCAGATAACCGCGTCCCGAAGCGGCGCATGACCGTGCCGATGTTTGATCAGATCGCGTAAATGAATAATACCGATCAGATGGTCCTCCTGTCCATCGAAAACGGGGTAACGCGAGTGTGGCTTGCTGATGGCTGTTTGCAGGCATTGAGCCACGCTGTATGAAGCATCCAGCATGCCCATGTCCTTTCGTGGCGTCATCAGGGCTTTGACCGGCACCTCATGCAGATGCAAGCTGTTGATCAGCATTTGCTCACGAGCCGCATCCAGTACGCCCGATTCTGCACTCACATCAATGATTTTAACCAGCTCCTGATGCGTAAGATCCGCATCCGCACCTCCGGGGATGTTCAGCATGCGCTTCATCAAACCAATAATACTCATCAGAATCACGGTCAGTGGAGTCAGCAAACGCATAATCCATTGCAGCGAGCCGGCCACATGGCAGGCAATGCTTTCGGCATGGGCGATGGCAATGGTCTTGGGAAGAATCTCCGCCAGCAACACGACGATGATGGTCATGGCGATGGTGGCATAGAAAATACCTGCCTGACCGAAGGCGGCTACGAAGATGGCGGCAGTGAGGCTGGATGCGGCGATGTTCACGAAGTTGTTGCCCAGGAGAATTGCGGCAAGCATGTGTTCGGGTTGATTGAGAAGACGCTCCGCCTTGCGTGCGCCACGGTTTCCCTGATCGCCCAGCAAACGGAGACGGAATCGGCGGGCGCGAGTCAGCGCGGTCTCCGAGCCGGAAAAGAAAGCGGACGCCAGCAGCAAAAAGAACAGGATGCCGATGGTATATGGCCAGGATAAAGCAAATGCATTCATACGGTTTTATCCTTGTTAATCCGGACTATTCATGAATCGCCGTGATGATTGATTCGGGCCGCTGGCCCCTCAGGGCGTCGCCCCGCCCTTGCGGGCGTCCAAACGGCCTTCGGCCTTTTTGTGCGCAGGGCCCTGGTTCGCAGCGGATTCCGGGGAAGAAGTGCGTCGCCGTGCATATGAACGCCCGATCAGGTGAATGGCGCTTGCGCAAGAGAGTATTCCCTGGGGGACGGGGGATTCGTTGCGGGCAAAGGAACAGGCAAGGGCACGGCAGTATTGATGAATAGTCCAGGTTAATTGGCGTCAGCCTCCCAGAGGCGCATGTAACCAGGCTTGGACAATGCGTACGCCAAAATAGGAAAGCAATAACAGCAGGTAGGCGGCAATGACCATCCAGCTTGCCCGCCGCCCCTGCCATCCTGCCCGCTTGCGCATGGTTAACAGAACAAGCAGAACACCCCATGAGAAAATGGATAAAATAACCTTATGCGAAACCAGATCGAGATGGTGATCAAAATAACCCCATTGCCATGCGATCCCCGTAAGAATCCCGATGGCGAGAAGCCATGTCGTGGATCGGACCTGACTATACATATGATTTTCAACTTCCAGCAAGGAAGGAAGCGCCTGTACGATGGGTCCGATTTGTTTGCGCTTGAGCGCTCGATCCAACAGCAAATGCATGATGGCATGCAGCATGGCCAGCGTAAGTATGGCATAAGCCAGCAGTGAGAACAGAAGATGACCGGTTTCCATCATCGAACTCGCTTGAATGCGCAAAATGGGAGCATCGGGCAACAAGGGTATGAGCAGCAGCGGAATGGCGGTTGCCGGAAGCAGAAACAGTCCCAGACCACGGACGCCATGGCGAAGGAGGCCCAGCACATAAATATATTGCACAATCAGCGTGCAAACGGCCACGGAAGCGGCAAGACGAAACTCCAGCCCCCAATTGGTCACCGGTTCCATCCGGGCTAACGCATAGATACTAATGAACATGGATACCGAAAGAATCAGGGCCATGGGCTTTGCGCCAAGATGAGGTTTGTTCCACACGCTCGACCATAATAGCCATGCACATATCGCGGTTATAAGTCCCGAAACGGAAAACAGATAAATAAATGTCATACCATTGCCGCAGGATACGAAAAATATCCCGAGTACGCTTCCAGGCACAGTTCCAAACACAGTTCTAAACACATAGGGGCATGTTATATCGGATGAGCGTCACGCCTGCAATGCGCAGATGTATTTGACCCCGCGTTGAGATGCGACACAATTAGGGCTATGCGGGTTACGGTTCTTTTTTTAGCTGCTGGAAGCGGGCGGCGTTTTGGCGGTAAAATCTCCAAGCAGTACCAGTGCGTGAACCATATTCCTTTGGTGCTGATTGCACTGAACAGTCTGGCAAAGGAGTCCCGGATCTCCACTGTGCAACCCGTACTGCCTGCAGGCGATGAACGCTTTTCCGCCTGTCTTGCGAACCATTCATTTCCCTTTGAGATATTACCTCCGGTAACAGGAGGGCCGGAGCGTGCTATTTCCATGGCCAATGGAATCATGGCGCTTTCCAGCGATGTGGAGTGGGTCGCGGTACAGGATGCGGCGCGGCCCGTTCCTTCGCCTGAACTGCTGGCCGGCGTACTGAATGCGGCACAACTACATGGTGCGGCGGCTCCTGGCGTGCCGGTACATGACACCATTAAGCGCGTGGATGAGGAAGGCAAGGTGCTGCAAACGCTTGATCGCCATACCTTGCGAGCGGTGCAGACGCCGCAGGTGGCGCGCCGGGAATGGTTTGCCGCAGCCATTGAGTCCGAAACAGGCCATATGCACTTGCATACGGATGACGCTTCCATGCTGGAAGCTGCGGGATTCCCCGTTTTTCTCAGTCGGGGCGACGCCAACAACCGGAAAATCACGACGCCGGAAGATATGACGTGGTTACGGCATTATCTGGAGGCGAGGGAATGACCTTACGCATTGGCCAGGGGGTTGACGTCCATGCATTTGCCGATGGGCGGAAGTTGATTCTGGGCGGCGTACCTATCCCGCATCCCCGAGGGTTGGCGGGGCATTCCGATGCCGATGTGCTGACCCATGCTGTTTGCGATGCATTTCTGGGTGCTGCCGGATTGGGGGATATTGGCCATTTCTTTCCCGATACCGATGATCGGTACAAGGACGCGAACAGTCTGGAACTGTTGGCCGAAGTGATGCGGCATGTAGTCAGGAATGGATGGAAAGTGATCAATGTGGATGCGACGGTTCTGGCGCAGGCGCCGAAACTGGCGCCCCATATGCCGGAAATGAGAACGAATCTGGCTCGCACGATTGGCGTGGATGCATCCTGCATCAATATCAAGGCGAGCACTACGGAACACCTGGGATTTGCCGGAAGAAAGGAGGGTATTGCGGCGCTCGCGGTGGTGTTGCTGGGGAGTGGATCGGACGATTCATGAATCGTTCAGGTCAAAAACAGGGCCGTTTCGTTTTTCGTGGACAAGAATGATAAGAAACAGAAGTATCAGTGCATCTCTTCACGGTAAGGATTGAGCCAAGAATGAATATCCATGAATATCAGGCGAAGGAAATTCTTAGATCGTTTGGCGTACCCACTCCCCGAGGCGTGCTTGCGAAGTCCGTGGGTCAGGCCGTAATGGCGACCAGTGAACTGGGGGGCTCGGCCTGGGTGGTCAAGGCGCAGATTCATGCAGGGGGACGTGGCAAGGCGGGAGGCGTGCGTGTGTGCCAATCCGCTGACGAGGTGAAACAGGCGGCGGCGGATTTATTGGGTTCGGTGCTGGTGACCAGGCAGACGGGAAAAGCCGGAAAAAAGGTGCGCAAGGTTTATATTGAAGAAGGGGTGGATATTGCCAGTGAGTATTATCTTTCGCTGCTTGTGGATCGCGAATCGGAATGCGTATCCTTTGTGGTCAGTTCTGCCGGTGGTATGGATATCGAGGATGTGGCTGCCAGATCGCCTGAAAGGATCCTGACCCGGCCTGTTGCGGTGGACCAGGGACTCTCCGATGCCGATTGCGCGGCCATGGCGGATATGCTGGGGCTTTCGGGTAAGGCGGCAACCTGTTTCGGCAAATTGGCGGAAGGGCTGTACCGGACATTTACCGAGTGTGATTGCAGCCTGCTGGAGTTGAACCCGCTGGTGTTGACGGACGCCGATGCGTTGATGGCGCTCGATGCAAAGATTTCCTTCGATGACAATGCGCGATACCGCCAGCCGGAAGCCGTGGCGATGCGTGATACCGATGAAGAGGATCCGCGTGAGACCGAGGCCGCGAAATTTGGCCTGAATTATATTGCGCTGGACGGCGCTATCGGCTGTATGGTCAATGGTGCGGGGCTGGCGATGGCAACGATGGATATTATTCAGCTCAAGGGTGAAAAACCCGCCAATTTTCTTGATGTCGGCGGTGGCGTAACGGTGGAAGCCGCCACCGAGGCATTCAAACTGTTGTTTTCCGATACGCATGTGAAGGCGGTGCTGGTCAATATTTTTGGTGGCATTGTGCGTTGCGATATTATCGCCAATGGCCTGATTGAAGCAATTAAAACCCATCCGGCGAATGTGCCGATGGTAATGCGGCTGGTTGGCACCCATGAAGAGGAAGGACGAAGGATTGTGAAGAATGGGGGGCTGAATGTTTGCTGGGCCGATGATCTCGATCAGGCTGCCGAAATGGCCGCGGGAGCACTACGATGAGCGTGCTGCTGGAGAAGAATACCCGAGTCATTTGTCAGGGCTTTACCGGCAGGCAGGGGACATTTCATTCCGAACAGATGATTGCCTATGGTACGAACTTTGTCGGTGGCGTGACGCCAGGCAAGGGGGGGAAAACCCATCTGGATCGACCGGTATTTAATTCGGTTGCTGATGCGGTGAGGGAAGAGGGGGCGGAGGCGAGCGTTATTTTTGTGCCGCCGCGTTTTGCCGCGGGTGCCATCGTCGAAGCCGCCGATGCCGGTATCCGGCTGATTGCCTGTATTACCGAAGGGATTCCGGTGCAGGACATGCTGAAGGTTAAAGCGCATTTGAAGATCATGCGGAACCAGCCCGTACTTATCGGACCCAATTGTCCGGGTATTATCACGCCCGGCCAGGCAAAAATCGGCATCATGCCCGGGCATATTCACCAGCCAGGCCGGGTAGGCGTGATCTCGCGATCCGGCACTTTAACCTATGAGGCGGTGGCGCAACTGACGGAAATGGGTCTCGGGCAGTCCACCTGTATTGGCATGGGCGGCGACCCGATTCACGGTGTGAATTTCATTGATGCGCTAAAGCTGTTCGAGGCGGACGATCAAACCGAAGGCGTGGTGATGATTGGCGAGATTGGTGGCTCGGATGAGGAGCACGCCGCCGAATATATCCGTGAACATGTAAGCAAACCGGTGGTCGCCTTCATTGCCGGGGCAACTGCGCCCAAAGGTAAGCGCATGGGACATGCCGGCGCGATTATTTCCGGAGGCAAGGGTACGGCGGAAACAAAGTTTACGGCGCTGGGGGCGGCGGGGGTGACTGTTGAGCGCAATCCGACGTTGATCGGCAAGTGTATGCTGGCATTGTTGGGGTGAGAGGTTGAGAATTGATGTCATACAAAAACGATGGAGGAAGAATGAACTTATATCGTACAGGCCTGTTTCTTGGATTGTTATTGATGTTCGGCATGGCAATGCCTCTACAGTCACTGGCGGCGGGGAAGAGTGATGTGGTGCATGTTCGCATGATCACATCCATGGGTATCATTGACCTGGATTTGAACCGTGCTCGTGCACCGAAAACAGTCGCAAATTTTCTGCGTTATGTGAATGAGGGTTTTTATAACGGTACGGTTTTTCATCGCGTGATTCCTGATTTCATGATTCAGGGCGGTGGTTTTACGCCTGCAATGGTGCAGAAACAGACGCATGCGCCGATTCGGAATGAAGCGGATAATGGTCTGAAAAACATCACCGGCACGATTGCTATGGCGCGCACGGGCAATCCGCATTCGGCTACGGCCCAGTTTTTCATCAATACGAAAAATAATTATTTTCTGGATCATCAAAGTAAAACACCGCGCGGATGGGGGTATACGGTCTTTGGCGAGGTGACGAAGGGCATGCGTACGGTCAGAAAAATTGAAGCCGTGCGGACGACGACCAAACACGGTTTTCAGAACGTGCCGGTGAAGGATGTGGTGATTCAGAAGATCGAGGTTATCAAAGGTGTTCAATAATGATGACTTCTTACGAAATTCATCAAATGATAACGCCGCGGCGGTATTGATGAATAGTCCAGGCCAGGGGAAGGTGATATGAGTGAAAAATTAGCATGTTTTAAGGCCTATGATATCCGGGGACATTTGCCGGATGAATTAAACGTCGATATCGCCTATCGCATTGGCCGTGCCTATGCGGAATATATCAAGCCCCAAAAAATGATTGTTGGCCATGATGTGCGCGAGTCCAGTATTGAACTGTCGGATGCCGTAGCCAGGGGGCTGGCGGATGGCGGTTCCGATGTGCACGATATCGGGCTTTGCGGCACCGAGCAGGTTTATTTCTCCACATTTCATTACCGGATGGATGGCGGAATGATGGTGACGGCAAGCCATAATCCGACGGATTACAATGGAATGAAGCTGGTGCGTCAGAATGCCATCCCGATCAGCGGAGATAGTGGCCTCCATGCCATCAGGCAGTTTGCGGAGCGGAACGTATTTGAATCCCGTGCGGTCAGGGGAAAGTTACATCATCTGGATGTTCTTGAGGATTATTGCTCCCACCTTCTCGGGTATATTGACATAGATAAACTTCAACCGTTTAAAATCGTGGTTAATGCGGGAAATGGAGGGGCGGGTCTGATTATCGATGCGCTTGAGTCCCGTTTACCGTTTGAATTCGTCAAAATCCATCACGAACCGGATGGATCATTTCCTCATGGCGTCCCCAATCCATTGTTACCGGATAACAGAAATTTCACTTCTGAAGCTGTAAAGAAATCCGGGGCGGATTTTGGTCTGGCCTGGGATGGGGATTTTGATCGCTGTTTCTTTTTCGATGAGCATGGTGTGTTTATTGAAGGCTACTATCTGGTCGGATTGTTGGCGGAAGTGTTTTTGCGAAGGAACCCGGGGAGTCGCATTATCCATGACCCTCGCCTGACCTGGAATACGATTGATATTGTAAGAAAAAATGGAGGCACGCCCATTCAGAGCAAGACAGGCCATGCCTTTATCAAAGAGAGAATGCGTTTGGAAGATGCGGTGTACGGTGGCGAGATGAGCGCACATCACTATTTTCGCGACTTTGCCTATTGTGACTCGGGCATGATTCCATGGTTGCTGGTTGCTCAGTATCTTTCCGGGGCTGGAAAAACATTGTCGCAACTGGTGCGGGAGAGGGTTGAGGCCTTTCCTTGCAGTGGCGAGATTAATTTTCACGTACAGGATGCGGATCAATCCATCGAGAAGATTTTGTCCTTATATGAGGGTGACGCCCGGAAGGTTGATCGTACCGATGGAATAAGCGTGGAGTTTCCTGAATGGCGATTTAATCTCCGCGCATCGAATACCGAGCCCGTTCTTCGCCTGAATGTTGAAACGAGGCATAACAGGACATTGCTGGACGAAAAGGTGCGGGCATTGACCAGGGAAGTGCTGAGTAAACCATGACCCGGACTGTCGGATGCTTTTTTATCTCCCGGATTCTTTATGAACTGAAGTTTCACCGTTTATGATCTGATTCATTCACGCAACCATTCGTAATAATATAGCCGCGGGGATATTTTACACGGAACAACGAGGGGTTTTGAGCATCAGCGTTATGGAGACAGCCATCACCTCCGGTACAGTCGAACTGATAACATGCTCTTTATTGCCGTACAATAGACGGAATAACCTGAGCCTCTTGCAAAACTCTGGGTGGATGAGCGGCATTACGTCCTGCAACTTCGCCCTTGGGAAACTTACAACCCGTGATTACTCACACGCTGCTTCCCGGTACTATAAAGGCATACGGACAACTCCTTTGGCGGGTGAATCCTATCTCCTCGCCACGGTCCGCTACGTTGAATTGAATTTTTTACAGTATTTCCCGATTTAATGTGTCAGACAGGTGATCGAAGAAATTGCGTCCCTGCCCGAGCAGGTCAGCCGCCTCATCTTCCGCTATGCCATCAACGCCTTGCCGCAAGCGGGCTATCAGTTTGGCTGAGTCTGCTGTCAGCCATGTATCACGGAGTAATGTTGATTCAATCAAGGCTTCCGATGCAGGACCATCATCACCGCCTTCATGGTATAAGAACGCCACGGCGCACAATATGGTTTCGATGGCTTCGCTCAGCGGGACAAGCGCCTCCAGAATAAAGCCCCCGTCGGCCAGCACGCTTGCCATGCGCTGTTGGCGCTCCGTTTCAGCGAAGCGTTTTCGTATCCCGGCCAGTTGCTTGCGGCGTTGTTCGTCGTGATTTCGGGTCTGATGGACGGAACGGTGCAGTGTTTGCGCGGGGGCTGCGCCCATGTTGAGTACGCCGGCCCTGATCAGGCGTTGAATGGTTGCGAATGTTTCGCGATCAATAAGTTCCAGTTGCGGCGTTTGTCCGGGGAAGTTGTTCTTGACCTGTTGCTGCAAATCATTTTTGAGCTGATCATTAGACTGATCCGCGCTTACGGCAAGCAGGGTTTGCCGGCTTGGTTCGCCATGCAATTCCAGCAAATCGAACTGATCCTGCCAGCGGGCAAGCACATCCTGCCGCAGGGCGTCGCCTGGCTCCATTGCGGACTGTTCCGTGGTTTTGACCACACCCTGCTGCTGTACCGTTTCACCAGTCAACTCGCCAATTCTTTCCATCAGCGCATTGCGACTCGATGGAAGTTCCATGGATTTAAGCGTGCCTTTGCCGTCCATGATCTCATCCGCCAGCGAACGTTTCTGATCGAGCAGGTGCAGCATCCGATGTTCGATGGAATTCTCACAGACCAGATTGATGACCTGTACGGGGCGCGTCTGATGTTTGCGCCAGGCGCGTGCAATGCGTTGTTCGAGTTTGGCCGGATTCCAGGGCAGGTCAAGATTGATCACGGTATCCGCCTGCTGAAGATTAAGACCGGTGCTTCCCGAATCGCTGGAGAGAAAAATCCGGCAGTCCGCATCATCCTTAAAACGACGGATTTCCTCGCGCCGTTTGGGTAACGGCACATCGCCGGTGTGCCATGCATGATCAATACCCTTCTTTTCCAGATGCTCGCGTACCAGCTCCAGCATACGCACCCATTCGGAGAAGATGATAATTTTATGTTCACCTTCCTCAAGCCGCTCGCTCAGGATCGTTTTCAACTCCTTTAATTTGGGCGAAATGCGACACTCGGGATCGAGAATGTAAGGCGTATCGCAGAGCATGCGCATGCAGGCCAGCCACTGTTGCAGGCGATCCCGCTCCTCTTTGCTCAGCGGCCGGCGGCTGGCCTGACTGGCCAACCTGGCCACCTTCACCCGGTATTCCTCGTAGCGGATTCGCTGCTCCTCGTCCATGGGAACGAAATAGTTGTTGACGGTACGATCCGGCAGTTCGCCTTCCACTTCATCTTTCAGCCTGCGCAGCATGATCGGACGCAGGCGGTGATGCAGTCCATCCAGATTTCGGTAGCCGATGGCGCGGCCGCGTTCATCCAGTTGATAGAAATCACGGTTGAACCGGAACAGCGGCCCGAACAGGGATGGGTCGAGGAACTGGACAATGGAATAGATCTCATCAATGCGGTTTTCAACCGGCGTGCCGGTGAGGACGAAGGCGAAACGGCTTTTCAAACGTTTGACCGCTCCGGCAGTTTTGGTCTGCCAGTTTTTGATGCGTTGCGCTTCATCGAGAATGATAATATCCGGCATCAGAATCGTATTGATTTCCGCATAATCAGGGAGAATCTGCTCATAATTGGCGAGATAGAAGCGACTGGCCTTCCGATATTGTAGCAGGCGTTTGGCGCGTGGCCCGGCAATGATCAAGGATGCGTGACCGGTAAACTTTTCAATCTGTTCCTGCCATTCGCCCTTCAGGGATGCGGGAGAAATGACCAATATGCGCTCCACGCCATGCAGTTGATGCAGTAATTCACCGGCGGCAATGGCCTGCACCGTCTTACCCAGACCCATCTCGTCGGCCAGTAGCGCCCGGCCGGTAAAGGCCAGGTGCCGCATGCCCTGCTGCTGGTAATCATACAAGGGCAGGCGCAGAAGGTTTGCGCTGCGTTTTCCAGCGGCAAGATCAGCCTCATAGGCTATCTTTTTTTGTTTCAACGCTGCTTGCTGCTGCTTTTTCTCCAGCCATTCGTCCAGATGCCGGGACAGCCGAACATGTTTCCGCACTGCGTCCGGCATTTTGGCCCGCAATCGCTTCAGGGCGGGAATGGCATTCAGAGGATCGTTCAACAGGTGAAGGTCGCTGGAAAACAACGGCGAGATCAGTGACAGGGCATCGCTCAGTTCAGGGGTATCAATCCTGACGGGGATCAACAGACGAACACGATTATCCCGGCGATCCAGATAGACTTCCAGCCTCGATGATCCTGTTTTGGCAGCAGCACGAAACAGGCGCTTACGCCTTTTCCGGAGGTGGAGCAATACGGCTTCGATATGCTTGCAGGTGCCCAGGCCATTGACCTGGTGGTCGGGACAATCGCAACTGTCAGCAGCTTCAGATAGCGAGCGAATTTCAATATGGTAGGTCTCGCCGCTGGCCGAAGTGAGCAGAAAAGATCCAAAAAACAGTTCGTCCGGCTCCAGCGTCTGAATAGCGGACTTGTCATTCGCTCCGCGATGCCTGCGCCGATCGATCTCGTCTTCATCACTGGTCAACCAGCCCGGAAAGCGTGGCGCGGTATCTTTACTACGACCACGTTTTTTGAGTTTTAATTTACTTTCTTTCATTGGCTGAATTGTCATGTATTCGATGCAGGCTTTGCAAGCATTTCATCAGACTTGATTATTTTCCGTCATCGAAAAAAGGCGGAAGATCAGACTTCCGCCTTTTTTGGGTCAGCAATAAAATTACCGCTTGATCTGCATGAGCGATTGCAGCATCTGATCCGTGGTCAGAATAGTTTTTGCATTGGCCTGATAGGCTCTCTGAATCACGATGAGCTTAACGAATTCATTGGCCAGGTCCACGTTGGACTGTTCCAGACCAAAGGGCGTGATGCTTCCCAGCCCACCGTTACCGGGTGTGCCCAGAACGGGGATACCCGAAGCGATGGTTTCCTGCAAAAGATTGTTGCCGACATGATTCAGCACGGCATCGTTCGGAAATTTCGCGAGGGCCACCTGGAACAGTGCGCGCCGCTGTCCATTGGTGAATACGCCGAATATTTTGCCGGCCGAATCCGTTTCCAGCTTGTTCAGAAATCCGGCGGAAAAACCATCGCGCGTGATTTGCCGGGTGGCGAAACTGCCTGCCACCTGGACGGTGGCGTCCAGTCCCTTGCCGGTGACACCCTGCGCATCCGTCGTCGTTGCATTGCCATAGTTGATAGCCACATCGCTTGGCGCGGCATTAAGCCAGTCGATGGGCAACTGAGGTGAGTCCTCTGTCACCAGCTCACCCTTCGAACCGAAAACCAGTGACTGCGCTCCCAGTGTCGATACGACTCCCGCAGTTATCACGCTGGGTTTGGCGTTAATATTACCGGCGGTCACATTGGTGCTTGCGGTAATCGTCGTTGCCGTGCCAACGTGATAGGCACTGGCCGTCGCACTCAGGGTCTCGTTAGCTGTATTTGCGATGGCCTGCTGTAGCGTTTGACCCGCCGCCCATGTGATTGCGTTGTTGTTGGACTGGCCCACGCCGTCATTGATAGCGCCAGCGGGAATTGTCACGCTATTGCTCAGCGTGGTCGTCCCGTCAATAATGCTGTTTTTTAGTAACGAGGTGCCCGGCAGGGCCGCATTGGCAACATTATATATATTTTTACCAATCTCGGTGGGGGTGCCGGGCGTACCTCCCTTCAGCTCGCCGCCGTCGACTGCGGCATGCCAGTTCCACACGATATCGCCATTCGCGTCCAGCCCTGCTTTGGTAAAGTACAGGCCGACGGCATGGGTCTGGCCCAGTGAATCAAATACGTTGATCTGGGACTTGAAATGGAAGGTCGACGGATCGGTCGGATTAAAGGATGTTCCCGATGGAAACACCACTGCATTGGAATCCAGCGTAATAGCGGCCGTGACCTTGGTGGTCGCCTGGGCTTGCGCCGCCAGATTGGAGAAGGTGATATCCTGAACACTGCCAACCGGTTTCTGCGTAACGGGATCCAGCGGGTTTCCCTGCACAATATTTCCCTGCCCGTCAATCAGGTTGAATGCTTTATCCAGAATAAAAGCGCCGGCTCGCGTATAGACCCGCTGGTTACTGGCCGGATCACGAAGGGCAAACAGGCCGTTGCCGTTGATGGCCATATCCGTCGGACTGGTAGTATTTTCAATGGAACCCTGCGCCTGATTTCTCGTAATGGCGGCAATGCGAACGCCGTTTCCGACCTGGTTGGCAATGTTGGATCGCGTGACGCCAACCGTTTGCGATAACACATCCGAGAAGTTGACATTCTGGCTTTTGAAACCCAGTGAATTGACATTGGCGATATTATCGCCAATGACGCGCACGGCTTCGCCAAAGGATGACAAGCCGCTGGCGCCTACGAATAATGCATTAAAAACACCCATGATTTTCTCCTTTCTATTTTTATTTTCGTGAATCTCTTGTAAAGTTCACAAGCGGATTTCCGCGATTTTAGTCAGTGGCGCGGCGAGACCGTCCACCATGAGTTCCGTACCCGAAGAGGTCATGCGGACGGCATTGACGATACCGGATCGCTGGATTGAGGATTGGACGCTTTTACCCTGCAAATCAGTGGCGCTGATGACGATATGATAATCGCCCTTCGGCGCTGTTTCCCCTGAATCCGTCAAGCCATCCCAGGAAACGCTGTTGGCGCCTTGTGAAAGATTGGCCAGTTGCATGGTGCGCACCGACGCCCCGCTGGCGTCAATGATGGAAACGCTCGCCTGCGTGGCCGGCGCAGCCAGATTGGCAATGAAACTTTGCGGACTGCCCAGGAAACGAATCTGGCTCTGATTGATGGTCACCGTATGACCGAGGTAGCCGGCCGTGGATGCGAGCTGTCCCGGGCTTCCCTGACCGTTGCCGTCAGACTTGACAAGTTCCCCCAGCAGTTTGTTGGTGCTGATTTGCTGATCCACCATATTGAACTGCGCCAGTTGTGTCGCTATCTGGGTTGGATCCTGAGGTTTGAGCGGATCCTGATTGCTCATTTGCGCGACCAGTAATTTGAGAAATATATCCTTTTTGCCCAGATCCTGTTGCGTCGTTCGCGCAGGCTGGTTGTGCGCGGTTATGGCGGTAGGTGTCAACATTTTGTCTCTCCTTCTTGATCGTTAACCTGCATTTGTGAATCATGCAGGTTAAGTGGGTCACTAAACATGGATGCTCAAGCGACCATGGCCGGGTGACGATGTTTGCGTGCTTGCCTGAACGGGTGCCGGCGATGTTCCGGAAGACGGCCCATCCATGGCGCTCCATGTATGCCTGCCGTTGAATTGCTGGTCCGATCCGGAACTGTCCCGTGATCCGAAGTTCATGGAGAATTGCCCCATATTCAGTCCCTGTTGCTCCAGTGCATGGCGTAATTGAGGAATATTCTGCTGGATGACCTGTTGTGAAACGGGTTGCTCGGCTGTGATATGCACCATCAGTTGTTTGGCGGCATCCGTTTGCAACGAGACATGAATCTTGCCAAGATGCGCGGGTTCCAACTGGATATCGAGTCGTGTCCGGCCATTTTTTGCCGAATGGGCAATTTCATCCATGGCCTCCATGATATGGAGGGGCTGGAAGGAGCGAAGGGGTGAAGCCTTTTGTGGCTCGTTCCGCGGCGTCTGCGTCGTCTGGAGCAATCCACCGAAGCGGTTCTCTGATCCGGACTGATGACCTTGCTGATTTCTTTGCGGATCAGCGGTATTGCCCGGCTGACTGTCGCCAGCGACCGGACCGTGCGCCTGATTGCGACTCAGAACATCTATCTGCTTCATGTTCATGCGCTGTTCAGTGCCTGGATGTGCGCCGGAATGGTGTGCGGCGAAGGTTGAGCGTCCATCCATTCTATGCATATATGCTGTCGCCGTCGTTTGTGATGACAGGGTGCCGGACTTTTTCTTTGTGGCGATGTGCAGGCCGGTTTCCACGGTTCTGCTGCTGCCAGCATTATATTCGGAGGTGGTTTCGGAAACTTTCGGGATGGAGACGGGTTTCATTCCTGATAACGTTCTTCCCACGCCTTTTTTTGTCTGGACTTTTGCGGAGTCGTTGGCCGGAGGGGCAGAAGCCGCCCCCTCGGGTGGTATTTGGTTCGCGACTGTTTCGGAACTTACTCCCGGTTGGACCGTTTGTGCCGATCCCGGATGATTCAGGGCGTTCATACTGTTCCGGCCGTTTTGAGATAAATTCCCCTTCTCTATTTGCGGATTCTTCCACATGGCTGAATTTTCCGGAGTTTTTACATCCGATGATTGGGCAAGCGCTTCTTTTTCAGCGGCCGGTTTTCCTGAAAGCAAAAGATTGCCGGACACGGTTTTTGGAAATATAACGTTTTTTTGACCTGAATCATCTAACCGGATTGTCGGTTTTTGGGCGGATACGTCCAGATGTTCGACGCTGTCGGCCTTTTGATGTGCTGTCGCTGTTTTGATCCGCTCTTGTCGAAGGTTGCCGGGGTGCGGGTTCTGCCCGGCTCTCTCTTGCCGATGGACTGTTACCCTGACCCTGAGAGGAATCTTTGTGATAGCAGCCATCGGCGTAACGATCGTGCCAAGAGGGTCGTTTTTCTTCTTCGATTGTTTGATGGGGATCTTCCCGCCGTTATCCGCGCTGAGCTTGCCATGCTGATCCGGTAATGTTGCAAGCGCCACGGTCTTATGATCGGCAATACTCCGGATTTTTTGGTGCTGCGCAGAGCCTGCCACCTTGATGGTATCCGGAGTAACGTTGCTTATCTTCGCCGCCTGGCGTCCATGTTGTTTGGCAAGCAAGGCCGTCAGCGTCGCAAACAACCCGTTTTTTCCGGCACGTTTGCCTTTCCTGCCTGTGATGACGTTCATGTCTTTCACGGCGCTGATTTTAATTTGTCCACCCATGCCGTGGAGGGAGCATGGACGGGGCCATATGATTCTTCGATATAAATCAAGATATTACAGTTTCATGATCCCGTGAGGGGAGGAAATAATTGCCGGTTAACCGGCAATTATTTCCCTGAGTCCGGGCTATTTATTCGGCAATGATAATCAGCTCTTCGATGTCCTGGCGATGTTCAGTCCATGAATGGCGCGAAACCGGATTGCCAAAGGGATTGATAATAATCTGATATTGGCGCAAACAGGAATAGTCCTGTTCTCGCGGGAACAGTTTACGGATTTTATCCTGCATGGGATCACGCCATACAAAACCGTGCTTCAGACGGTAGCCAATCCAGATATAGCCGCGTTCCAGCAAGCTGACGAATAATGTTCCGGCATCTCCGGGCAGTTCCTCCGAAACAGCCAGGGTCTTGATATCCATGTCGTCGTCCTCGCCTACATCGCTCATCAGCGTATCGATGGCATGACGAAGCGTACGTTGCAGTCTGTAAGCCTCGGAGTTTTCCGAGGCGTACATATAATAACTCGTATGTGCGATATATGTGCCATAAAATTCATCGGGTACGGTGACATGCACTTCGGTCGGCAATTCGAACCGGTCCAGTTCTTCCTGTAGCAGACGGGCCTGCTCGCGATTGCTCAGGAGCGGAAAGATTTGCGGCGTATCGCCATTCTCCCGGACAATAGTGATTAAATGCGAAAGTACGGTTGCAATGGCAATATAGGCATGACCTTTCAGATTCTGGGTGCGGGAAAGCAGGATGCGGTCCGCACCCTTCACATATTCACGTAATTGCTCCATATGGGTGAAGTTCCAGCGGATGAATTCAAAGTGGACACGCTCTACCGCGCCGGGCATTTCGGCAATCCTGCGGCGCAGGTACACAATGCGATCAATGTGCTCATCGCGCGTGATATCGTCAATAATTTTGACATGGATGATATTGAAATCCCGAAGCAGACGTTTGAGCAAGAGAGGGAGTGCGCCAACCCAGCCCGTGATGACCAGATTCAACGTGTTCTTGCTTTCGGCCAGTGTTAATGTGGTCGAAGAATGGTCGGGCATCTTTTCGTCCGGTGAATCTGCGGTATTGTTTTTTCCGGGTTCCTTGAAAGTATACAGCAGTTCTCCATGGAGATCCCGAGGGTGAATGGCCAGCCCCAGAGCGGAGGTGATACGGAGAGGCGCGCGTTCCGCCAGCTTGTAGATCGGATGCGCCCGTCCATGCTCATCGGCCAGTGCAACGAGCGTGACGCCCCGGGGAAACATGCGGGTTGCAATCTCTGTTACATCCATGCTCATCTTTTCATCCCTCATGCTCAGGATCGCCCTGCCGTTCCGAACCTCCACGTCGCCCTCCCATTCGCAGATTTGCAATGCGGATTCCTCGGTGCGTTCAGGAATCATCAGGCGTTCCATAACCTGGTCGAAGTCCTGATAGGCGAGAATGTTGCGCAGCATATTGGCGCGCACCTCCGCATGCGACAGCACCACGGTCGGTTTGTCATAAATGCCCTGATTGTCCCAGCCAATCTGCAAAAGATGTTGATGGCTGGACAGTTGCGGGCCCGCCAGTGCCGGAGAAGCGTAGTTCAGGTAGATGTTCGGGTTGGTTTTACGAATAGCCAGCAGCAAAAACGTGCTGTGCGATAATTGAATGGCCTGCGACACGCCATCCGGTATATTGATAATGGCCTGGCGGGCATGATTCAGGTTGACCCGCTTAAGTGAGTTGACTTCCATCACATTACCCCAGCGGTAGGATACCCACGGATAGGCCCGCAGCTCCTTCGGCATCTCGGCGCTTTCACCCAGAAGCACCAGCTTCAGCGGAGAGAAATGCCGTTCCGCGATGATGCGTAATTGCGCCAGCGTATAGGGTGAAACCTCGGACCATCCCAGCATGACCATGTGATTGGTAATATTCAGGTGTTCGTTGCGGAGTTTCTTCATCAGGCCGGAAATTATTTGCTCACCGATGCCAATAAAGAAGGCAAAGATAAATACGCCGATAATAACGGCAACGACGGAGACCACGGCCATGCTGGTGCTGGGTGGATAGAGAATGGAATTCCCGGGGTCGGTGATCATACGGAAGGTAAACCATATCTGGGCAAACAGGGTGCCATCGGCGGCGTTGATGGCGCCGTTCTGCGTATAATCGAAGGGAGGCATGAAAAAATGCGCGGCCACGCCGCCCGAAATGGCCAGCACGCCCAACAGCAGGAACATCAGATTGACTTCCTGCATGAACTGGCCTTCGCTAATGACTTCTTTCAGGTCACGGATAATGACGCCCCATGGCCTTAGCAGACGAATCAGGCGCAGCGCCCTCAGGGCGCTACCGTGAGGAATAACGGCGAATGCCGGCACCATGACAACCGTAGCCAGCAGATCAATCCACCAGTACACCCATTCGCTGATGCGTTCTTTTCTGTTTTCGAAGTGCATGTGCCGCATGAGAACCAGACGAATAGCCAGTTCGACGGAAAAGAAGATAATAATCACCCACATCAAGGTGTCTTTGGCAAAAAAGGAGAGCAGGATCACCAATGAGATAAACATGCCATAGGTGGGCGAATACATGGCGCTTTGCAAGTCGATATAGCGAAAGGCGCGCAATGTGCGCATCAGGTAGAAGGCGCGCAGTAATCGCGCCGCCGTTGCATCCCCGGCATCCAGCGGGATACTGAATATGGTGATCAGCAGGGATGCGACGCCAATGACGTCGAGTACAAGGAACAAGCCATCCAGTTTGCTGTTCAACGAGGACCGGTAGGGGTTGGTGTGAATCTTGTGGCGCATAATGGCGATGCGCAGGCTGATCTCGATGGTAAAAATGGTAAACAGTGCCGTGGCCAGGATTCGATCGTGTACAAACGATGCGGCAATCAGTCCAAGCATTAATATACCGAAGCGGGGATGCATCAGCACCCATTCAAGATGGTGATATAACAGAGGGCGATCTTTCAGAACGGATTGCATAAAATATCCTTATTAGAGATGATGGATTCTTATGAAGTCATCGGGTATGAACGGCTTCGGGGCAATGCGGTGCAATCAGCGGCAATGCGGCCGTGGCCGTCCGCCAGCCTTGCTCCCGGCTCATACGGATAGCGGTTACGAAAATCAGGACGCTGTGCGTTTTTGGGACGGTACGCAGGAAATGGCGGGTTCCAGGCGTGCGAAAATATATTTCTTCAAGGTGGCGTTCAAACGGTTTGCCATGCTGGGCGGAGATCAGATCATCGATTCTGGAAATCTGCGGTCCGCGAAACATCTTTACGGTAGCGTCCATTAACATTTCCACATAGACGTCGCTGAAATATTTTACTTCGTGATAAGCCGCGAGCGTCATGCCTGTATCCATATCAAGAATACCGGCGGCCATGTGTTCCGGTTGTTCATGCACCAAATCAACACAGATTTTCTGCAGGGGATTGATACCTGAGGTCGGCATGGCCTGAACCTTGTCAGGGGTTGAGCGATGCGATATTTTCCGTCAGCGCCTGACTGATTTTTACGGCGAGTTCCGGCGGAAGGAAAGAGAGAATTTTGCCTACCTTTTTTTCATTCATACGGGAAAACATTTTAACCACGGTGGGTAAATCCATCCGTGCGATCACCGGTGCGGCTTTATCCGCCCTCATGCCTTCGTATACGGCAGTCAACCGTTTGATCTTTTTATTATTGATGCTTTTTTCCTGCGACAGCATATCGCCAATGCGCGCCTCCAGAGCTTCCAGGTCGGAAATTCGTTGCGCTGCCTTCTTGTCCATGTTGACGGCGTTCTGCTCGCGTTGATCGAGTCTCCTGCTCCGTTCATCCAGTTGGTCTTTCAATTTTCGCAAATCAGCAGGCAGCGATCCCTGTTCAGGATTGCCAATGTTACCGCTTTCCGGTGTAAAGGCTGCCATCTCGTCGATCACGGCAGTGCTTGCGGCATTGTCCGCGGCTCGCCTGACCGGTAATTTTATGTTAGCCGCATCCGCGGTTTGAATAACATGGCTTATATTCTGTTCGGACTGTCGCAACGACAGGACGGTGCGCGCCAGCACCAGGGCTGTTAACACCAGCAGCAGAAGCAGGATGCGGCCTGTACGCATGGCGGATCAGATGCCCGCGGCGATGGCCCGATCATCGTCCAGGCGTTGCTGCTGCCGTTCGAGAATACGTTGTTCGGAAGACCGCAGACGCGCATCCATCCTGTCAAACGTTTTGCTTCGCTGGTCGGCTTCCAGCCAGAGATTAAGCAGTATCTTTTCCTGTGGGTGGAGTTGCTCAAGCGCTTCTTTCATGCGACCTGTTTGCTGACGTTGCTCGGCGAGCATTTCATCAAATACCACCAGCAACCCTGCCTGCGCGCCGACTCTCAGCGTCTGTTCGCGCTGTTCCTCAAGCTCTTTTAAGTGGGATTCTGTTTCCACAATATGCCGCACCAGCGCTTGCCGTTGCCGATTCAATACCGCCAGCTCCTGTTGGGCGCGGTTACGGGAATTTTCCGAAAGTTTTTGTAGAACCTGATGTGGCATCAAGCGCATGTTATTCCTCCTTCATCAATTGAATCAGTTGTCCGCAAGCTTCCTCCCGGCTGCATGCGTCGTGTTGCGCCTGCTGGAGAAATATGCGTATGGACGGCATGCGGGCAATGACTCTGTCCAGTTCAGAATTGCTACCGGATTCATAAGCGCCCATATTGACCATGTCCTCCATCCGTTCAAACAACGCCAGCTCCTTACGCAAGGATCGTGCCGCTTTTTGCACATCCGCATCAGAAAGTACATTGGCAAGGCGGCTCACACTTTTTAGAATATGGATGGCCGGGTAGTGGCCGCGTTCCGCCAGTTCGCGGTCCAGTACCACGTGGCCATCAAGAATCGCCAGCGCGGCATCCGCTACCGGATCTCCGGCAATGTCATCGCCTTCCACAAGAATGGTATATAAGCCGGTGATGTTCCCGCGTCCGGTGCCGGGACCTGCCCGTTCCAGCAGTTCCGCCATGGCCGAAAAACAGGAAGGCGCGTATCCCTTGCTGGCGGGAGGTTCGCCCAGCATCAATCCGATTTCCCGTTGCGCCTGAGCGAAACGGGTCAGGCTGTCCATCATCAGAAACACCTGCTTCCCCTGATCGCGAAAAAATTCGGCAATGGTGGCGGCCAGCAATGCGGCGCGAATGCGGAGTACCGGCGGCGCATCGGATGTGGCGACAATGACGACGCTGTGCGCCAGCGCCTCCGGGCCGAGATTGCATTCGAGAAATTCACGCACTTCGCGGCTACGCTCGCCAACCAGTGCAATGACGTTGATATCCGCATCGGAATTGCTGGCCATCATGCCCATAAGTGAACTCTTGCCGACGCCGGCGCCTGCAAACAGGCCCGTACGCTGTCCCCAGCCCATGGTCAGGCAAGCATCCAGAGCTCTGACGCCTGTCTGTATCGGGGTGTCAATGATATGGCGATCGCAGGGATTCAGACGTGCGCCATGCAAAGGCTGAAACATCCGGGAGGTTTCGAGCGGACGGTTGTCCAGTGGTTGGCCGCTACCGTCCAGAACCCGGCCAAGGAGGTGGTCGCCCACATGGATACCCGGCGGCGTTGACCGTGGACACACTCCGTCTCCGGGCGCAATGCCACGGCTTCGGGCTGCTGACATGAGTATGGTATGCCCGTTTCTGAAACCCACGATTTCAGCCTCGATTTCCTGGCCACTTGCCGCATAAATATCGCAGGCGCCGCCAATGCTGGATCGCATGCCGCTAACTTCAACCATGGGACCCAGCACCTTGCAGACGCGGCCCAGGACGGGAAAAGGGCTGAGATGCCGAAGGTTTTGCAATATTCGACGCCGCGCTTCAGGCTGCCACAGAGGTGCTGCGTGGTTGGTCTTGTTCATCATGACGGGTTCGTGGTATCCTCAATGCCCGTGGATTGTATCGGTTTTTGTTTCATCAGAAGTTCATCGCGAATGTGCCGCATACATTCAGTAATGGCGGCTTCAGGGTCAATAAGAACATCATTTGTCCGGGCCACGATCCGGCAGGTGCCGGGACGAACGCTTCCGTCCGGTATCAGGGTGATTTCCTGCGATTTGTTTTCTTCTGACTGATTTTCCCGCAAACTGTTTTCCAGAAATGTTTCAAATATGGACATATCCTCCGGCGCTATAGCCAGTTTAAGTGCGCCACAGGCGGGAAGTCGCCGTGTGCATTGATCCACCATCTGCTTCAGATAGCCGGGATGATCATTCAACATCTCGCCGGCCACATGCTGGATGACAGCTTCAGCGATATCTAAAACCGCTTCATTGATATGCGCATGCATCTGCGTCAACTCATTGTCACTTTGGCACAGTAACCGTTCCATGGATGATACAATTTGTTCCGCGCGCTTCCTGCCGAGTTCCATGCCTGTTTTTTCACCCGCCAGATATGCCTTGCCGTAGGCTTCTTTTTCGATGATTTCAGCGCGCCCCTGCACCTCATGGAGCATTTGCTCCAGTTGCTTCATACGATCCGGTTCGGCCGGTGGATCAGGGTGTTTTGCGCCCAGTTCGGCGAAGGGAGAGGGGGACGGGTTCGCTTCAATGATCTTTAATGGTAGCGGAGAGAGTCCCGAATTGACGGGATGGAGCACTAGACCATTTCCTCACTTCCACCCAGGGTAATCACGCCTTCGTCGTCCAGTTTGCGAACAGTTTTGAGGATGTTGTGCTGGCTTTCTTCCACGTCGGCCAGTTTCAATGGCCCCATCACTTCCATATCCTCACGCATGATTTCGGCTGCGCGTTGTGACATATTGCCAAAGAATTTATCGGCCAGTTCATTCGGCGCACCTTTGAGCGCCTTGATCAGATCATCGGATGAAATATGTTTGAGAATACTCTGGACATCACGGTCGGGCAATTCGTTCAAATCCTCAAAAACCAGCAGCAAACGATCCACCTGCTGGAACAGTTCTTCATCCTTTTCCTGTAATCGCTCAAGGATAGGCCTGGAGACGGTTTTATCGAGTTTTTTGAGGATTTCAACGACATTGACCATGCCGTCGAATGACAAGCCCGAGGATCCTTCCATACCTGACAATTCTTCTTCCAGCGTTTCCTCAATATCGCGCACCAGATCGCCGGGAACGGTCTCAATTCTGGACATTCGCACCACGACGGACATCTGCATATCCTCGGGCAGCAGGGCAATCACCCGACTGGCCACGGAGGTTTCGATATTGCCAAGAATCAGGGCGACGGTCTGGGGATGTTCATTTTCCACATAGGGTTTAATCATTTCCGGTTTAAGACGCGACAGCTTTTCCCAGATACTGAGTTTCCTCGGCGCATCCAGGCCTGCCAAAATTCGGGCGCTGCGTTCTTCGTCCAGAGTATATTTCAACAGCCCGATCACATCCTTGCGCGTGGAACGCAATAACGGATCGTCGGAATGATGGATATCCAGATATTCCTGCACCACCGCATTCAGCGTGTCCGCTTCAATCTTGCCGAGGTCGGACATGCGTTGCCCGATTTGTACCAGTGTTTCATTATCCAGATCACGTACGATAGGGGTTGAAGCTTCCGGGCCCAGCGCATAAAGCAGAATGGCTGTTTTATCCAGTCCGCTCAATTTCCTGTTGGCCGTCATGCGTGTTCAATCCATTCGTTGACCACCTTTGAGGCGCGTTCAGGTTCACCGATAATGGCTTTTCTGGCATGTTCCAGGGATGTCAGGCGTCCATAAGCGGCAGGAGGCATGGCGGACAGGGATTGTAGCGCGGGGGCTTCATTTTCTGTCCGGGTATCCTTTTCGCCTGCGCTGACAATTCGGCGGGATAACGGACGCAGTACGAACCAGGCCAGAAGCAACAGCGCAAGTCCGGCCAGTCCGTAGCGCGCGATATTGATGTAGAATGTTTTATTTTCCACTGTTTCCATCGCATCGGTATTGCCATGACTGGAAATACCCATGAGAGGCATGCTCTGAATCTCTACGGAATCCCCCCGGTCTCCATTAAAACCAATGGCGTGCTCAATAAGGCCTTTCAAGGTTTTGAGTTCCTGCTTGCTGCGCGGTTTAAATGTGGAAACATCGCCGGGCTTCGTGAAAGCGCCACCGACGATAGCCGCCACGGAAATTTTCTTGATGCCGCCTGAGGGAATGATGCGATGCTCGGTGGTTGAGCTTATTTCGTAATTAATCGTCCGTTCACTGCGGTTGGCATTTTCACGGGGCGACGTGTTTGTGGAAGTCTTTCCCTTGTTGGCGGTGGCCGGATTGGCCCCTGGCGTGTTGGAGGCAATTCCGGGCACGCCGACGGGTGAAGCATCCGTGCTTTTGCGGCTCTCGGTTATTTCCTTCTGACTGCGAATTACCTGTTCATCCGGATTAAATCGTTTACTGTTCCGCTCGATCACCTGGCGGCCAATATCCGCCGTGACCCGCACCACGGACTGACCCGCGCCCACGACCTGATCCAGCATGCCGGTGAGTCTGGCCTCCATACGGCGTTCCATTCGGGTTTGTACATCCTGCAGCGTCTGTCCGGCATTCCCGGATGCCTGATCCCCACTGTTGGAAAGCAGATTTCCGCTTGCATCCACAATCGTGACTGATCCGGTATCCAGGCCCTGTACGCTGGCCGCTACCAGGTTCTGAATAGCCATGACATTCTGTTTGGTCAGACGCTGGCTGCCCGCAAGCTTGAGCATGACCGAAGCGGAGGCTTTTCGGTCACGATCCGCGAAGGCGGAATCCTTGGGCAGAACCAGTTGTACGCGGGCGGAGGCAATACGGGGCATGACCTCAATGGTGCGCGCCAGTTCTCCCTGCAATGCACGTTGATAATTTACTTTTTGCGTAAAATCGCTGATCCCGAATTCACCCTTTTTATCGAACAACTCAAAACCCATGGCGCCGCCGGGCGTGATGTCCTGACCGGCCAGTTTCAAACGAGTGGCATAGACCCGATCAGCAGGCACCAGCACGGTTCCTTCGCCCTGCAAGCGGTAGGGAATGTGTTCTTTCTGCAGGTAATCCACGATGGCAGCCGCATCTTTGGAATCCATGCCGGCATAGACGGGCTGGTACGGTGTTTTCGAGGACCACATCACCATGCTGATAAAAGCGGTCAGCATGAGACTGCCAGCGATAAACAACAGCCAGCGGCGATGCTTCAGCAGCAGCGTCATCATCCGTGAGGTTACGGGCGCACCTGCCGCCGTATCGTCTGCCATGCCGGTAGCAACGGGTGCGTTCTGTGCGGGAGAAGGGATCAGTGAGTCACTCATCATTCATATCCTTTGCATTGCAACTTCATCACACCTGCATGCGCATCACTTCACGATAGGCATCCACGAGTTTGTTGCGGACGCTAAGCATCAACTGGAATGAAAGATCCGCTTTTTGCAGTGCCAGCATGGTTTCCGAAACATTGTGGCTCTTGCCGGTGGCCAGTTCGACGGATGCCTTGCCTGCCGCTTTCTCCTGAAGATTGGTCTGTTCGACGTATTGCCGGATCAGCGCCCCGAACTGCCCCCGGGCGGCAGGCGCAGGCTTGCTCCCGGGTTTAAGGTCGCTGCCAATGGCGTTGGCGTAAGCGTTGATTTGCATGCTGTTGATACCCATCAGAATTCTCCTAACGTAGTAATTCGAGCGATTTCTGGAACATCCGCTTGGCGGCTTCCATGGTGGTTACGTTGGCTTCAAAGCTTCTCGCTGCGGATTGCATATCCACCATTTCCTCAATGATGTTGACATTCGGCATTTTGACCATGCCGTTTTTATCGGCATCCGGATTCGATGGATTGTACAGCTCACGGAACGGGCGCTGATCGGGGATGACTCCGGCAACCTTGACGCTATTGGGTCGATGTCCCTGAAAGGATGAGCGGAACACATCATTGAATGCCTGATCCGGCCGGATCGCCTGAAAAATAATTTGGCGGCGGCGGTATGGCCCGCCACCCGGTGATTGGGTGGATTCCGCATTGGCGATATTTTCGGCGACAATATCCATACGTGCGCGCTGGGCGGACATGCCCGCGCCGCTGATATGCATCGCGCCAAAGAGCGTGTCAGACATTATCTTCCTCCTTCCCTGATGAGGTTTTTCATGCCGGTCAGGCGTCCCTTGAGCAGTCGAATCGTGAGTTCATGCATCAACTGATTCTCCGCCATGCCGGTCATTTCTTTTTGCACATCCACGCTGTTTCCGTCCATACGCTCCGTGGCGTCGGAACGGCTGAAGACGCTTTGTTGCAACGGGGCGCCACCGCTTGCGTTCATGTGTCCTGCTTGGGTGCGGGCCAGTCTGTCCGGCCCCATGGTTTGCTGTTCGACTGCCAGGACATCCGCGAAACCACGCTGATCCGCGCGGTAGTTCGGGGTGTCCGCATTGGCGATATTGGCTGAATACACACTTTGCATGCGTTCCCTGGCCGAGAGTGCGCGCTCCAGTGTCACAAAGCCTTTGCCGAACAGGCCCGGAATGCTATTGCTCATATTTCCTCCCATGACTTCTTGCGAAGTCATCATCTCTGATAGGTTCCGAATGCCCCCGCAGGAGCAGCGGAAGGCAGGTTCGCCGCATCAGCGTTCAGGCTTTTACCAGCAAGTGATGTGCCAGATTCGGGAGCATTGTTCGACGCCATCTCATTGAGTTTGTTGCGTAGCGTACGGATGCTGATGCCAAGCAACCTGGCGGCCTCGGTTCGGTTACCCTGTACATGCTTGATGGTTTCCTGAATCAGGGCGCGCTCCATATCGCGAATACTCATTCCGGCCGTAATGGCTCGCGATCCGGATGCCGGGCATTCCCTGAGGGCAGTTTCCGTTATCAGCCCCAGATGTTCCCCGGTAATTTTTCCCTCGACGCTCATCAGGAATGCCCGATGCATGCAATTTTCCAGTTCACGCACATTGCCCGGCCAGTGATGTTCGTAAAGTCCACGCATGGCCTGTTTGGTAATGACAGGTGCGGGCTTGCCATACATGGCGCTAAAATGTCTGAGGAAATGATGCGCCAGCGGTTCGATGTCGCCGATGCGGTTGCGCAGACACGGCAATTGCACCGTGACGACGTTCAACCGGTAATAGAGATCCTGGCGGAATACGCCCTCCGCCACCGATTTGACGATGTCACGATTGCTGGTGGCGATGATACGCACATCGATTTTTATCGGAGCGCGGCCGCCCAGACGATCCACCTCGCCTTCCTGTAATACGCGCAACAGCTTGGCCTGGAGATGAAGCGGCATTTCGGTGATTTCATCCAGCAGAAGCGTGCCCTGATGCGCCATTTCAAACTTGCCTGGCCGGGCGCTTGTGGCGCCGGTGAACGATCCCTTCTCGTGGCCGAATAATTCAGATTCCAGCATACCTTCGGGGATGGCGGCGCAGTTGATCGCGATAAAAGGGCGATCATTGCGATTGGAACACTGGTGAATGAAACGGGACATGCGCTCCTTGCCCGTGCCTGATTCTCCAATAACCAGGACTGAGGCGCGGCTGGGGGCGATAAGGGCAACCTGATTGAGCAGCCTGCGGGTTTCCAGATCATGCGTGACGAATGTATCGGCATTTTCCTGCTGTTTACTCGCCTGCTTCGTTAATGCCGCCTGATGGCCTGCTTTGCGCGCATAGATAGCCAGCGCCTCGTCAGGACAGGGCAGGATGCGGTAATCCATGGCGCCCATGCGCATCAAATCGGCGGCGCGTTCCTGATTGCCCGAGGATGCCAGAACAGCGATATTGGCTTGGGGGTTCTGCTGAAAGATACGCATCACCGTTGCTTCGGTCGTGATGGAGTCCTTGATGAATACCAGCGCATCGTCCATCCGGTTGCTATCCATCATTCCGGAAGGAAATGCTTCAATCACGGTATCGGGAAGCACACGGCCCAGTTGAACGCGCAAATCAGCATCCTCGAACGCGGAAAAATCAATGAGATAGACAGGTCGGGAATTCATTGGCGCTCCAGCAACGCCTGGGCGCGTTGATCAGCCAGTTCCAGTCTGGCCATATTGGCGTATTCGCCTGCATCCTTATTTTCGGCCAATTTCTGCAAACGCTCTTTGGCCTGACCCCACTTGCCGGTCTGGTATTCAGTCAGCGCCATGCGGTACTGCCACTCGCCCAGCCGCATTGCTTTCGGTATGGTCAGGTAGGTTTTTTCCGCCGCTGCGAATTCTTCCGCCTTGAACAGGGCATTGGCCTGATGCATGCCTGTGCTGCCCGTTTCGGACGGATTGTATCTGCGATAGTTTTTCCACGCATGCGCCGCCAGATGCCAACGGGACAGAGCTTCATCAATACGCGCTTCCGTTCGCCAGTAGGTCGGGCGTGTTTCCAGCGCCAGATCTTCCGGAGAGACGGTATGCAGCGTCTGTGAAGCAGCATTGATCTTTCCTTTGGCCAGTTGCATGCTGGCTGCCACAAGAAGCAAGTCCGGTCGATAGAGCGTAAACTCATGATCGTCCAGCCAACGCATCACCCTGGAGAATCCGCCGGCATCTCCCCTGTCCAGCCAGAGCAGGCTCAGTTCCAGCATGACGCGCTGCCCTGTGATGCTGCCTTTAGCCTGCTGGTAAAGTCGTTTCAGCATCATCTCGGCTGCATTAAATTGCATCAGCATGCGCATGGCGTGCGCAACACCGAGTTGAATATTGATGGCATCGCCGTCCTGCTTGCTTTTGCGCGAGAAATGATTTCTCAATTGAGGAAAGCGTTGCCACAACACGACGGTTTGAAGCCATTTCTTTCCGCTAATCTGTTTTTTGAGTTGTTGTCGGAGCAGCGATGCGCCCTTCCGTGTAGCCGTAACGGAAAATAACGGATAATGATCCGTGGTCGTTTGAGCGTAGAGCGTCAGCGCTTTCTCCGCCGCATGTTTCACCTTGCCGGAAAGTCTTTCCCACAATTGCGCTTGATCGAGCAAGGATTCGGCCTCAATATCCGACAATTGATTTCTCGCTGCCATGCGTTGCAATGCAGCCAGTACGGGCCTCAGGGATTTTATATTACCGGTTTTGATGTTTTGCAGCATCAGTTTACGCATGAATGCTTTTTTACCGATGCTGTTTTCCGCTTCTGTTTCCGACAGTTGTCCATATTCCGCCAGCGCTTCCGCGCTTTTTCCTTCTTGAGCGAGCAAATCAGCATGAATAAGGCGGATGCGTGGCGCATACTGCGTTTCAATGTGTCGTTTGAGAAAGGATTTAGCCTCGCGCATGGCCTCCGCGACATGCCCTTGTGCATCAAGCAGGCGAACATAGACTGATTGTAATTCCGCATTGCCGGTGATGACGCCGGGAGAAAGATGTAAGGCTTGTTTCATACCTTTTAACGCGATGTCCAGGCGATGCTCGGAAAAATCCACGATGGCCAGCCATGCCAGGCCGCGCGCCTGCGCTGCCGAAGTTTCCTTTACACCTAACATATATTGCAACAGGCGTTTACGCGCTGCGTGTAAGCGGTTGCGTTTGATATCGATGCGGGCAAGTAATAATTTTACCTGCTCCGCTTCTCTTGCCGCCGGATGCTTTGCCAATATGCTTTCAGCGGCTTTTTCAGCTTTGGGAAGATTCCCCTGACGCCAGTAGAGCCATGCAATTCGCCAGCGGATAGCTGCGGCATGCTTGTCGGACGGGAACTCCTTGAGCAGGCTGGCCCAGGCGCGGGTGGCCTGACTTACATCCGGGTAGTGATGAAAGGATGTGCGCATTTCTTCGGCTCTGGCGATGATCTCCAGCAGTTGCCGGCGGTCCTGATTGTCAATTTTTCTGTTTTTCAGCAGTACGTGGGCGCTACGAATTGTCAGGCCGGGATTGCCGTTCTCCAGAATAGTGCGCACGCCTTCGACGCGCTGGTGGGCGGCAGCCAGAGCGGAAGAAACCAAAACAATGCCACAGGCAAATCCCAACAGTATTTTTTGAATGCCGGATAAGTGCATACCGGCGTATGACGCAAGACTTGTGCCGAATTAACCTGAACTGTTTATGAATAGTCCAGGTTAACTTTACCGTGGAGCCAGACTTTTCTTTTTGATTTTTTCAACCAGTGTCGTACGGTTCATTGTCAAAAATCTGGCAGCCTGATTTTTGTTCCAGTCAAAACGTTCCAGCGAAGAGACAATCAGATGATTCTCGAATTCGTCCACCAGTGATTTAAGATCAATCTGTTCTTCCGTGGCGATATTCACTTCAAAGGTCTGTTGGATTCGCTGGCTCCCGTCCAGCATTCTGGATGGAAGATCATGAAGCTCCACAATGCCTGATCGCTTCAACGTTGCCACCCGTTCCATCAGATTCTGCAATTCGCGTACGTTTCCCGGCCAGAGGTAGCTCAGCATGACAGCTCTTGTTTCATCCGAAAATCCTTCGATAGAGGCCTGCTTCAGCGTATTGAAATACTGGATAAAGTGATCGGCCAAAAGCAGCACATCGTCGCCACGCTCACGCAAAGGAGGCAGGTGAATAGGGATGACATTCAGGCGATAGTATAGATCCTCACGGAATCTGGAGTGCTCTATTTCATCTTCCAGATCCCGATGGGTCGCGGCGATAACACGTACATCCACATCAATGCTTTGATTGCTGCCAACGGGCTCGAAGCAGCGCTCTTGCAATACGCGGAGTAATTTAACTTGCAGGTTGGCGCTCATATCACCAATTTCGTCAAGGAAAATCGTACCGCCATTGGCTATCTCAAAGCGTCCGGGACGAGCGCGTACCGCGCCGGTAAAAGCCCCTTTGACATGGCCGAACAATTCAGATTCCAGCAACTCTTCGGGGATGGCGCCGCAATTCATTGAAACCATTGGTTTTTTGGCGCGCGTGCCGGCATTGTGCAGCATGCGGGCCAACACCTCCTTGCCTGTTCCCGATTCTCCTATAATCAGCACCGTACTGTCCGAATCATTCAGCAGTGCGGCCGTCTGTCTGATTTTATTGAGGGCGTCACAATGCCCGATCAGCGTGTTTCGCGATTCGTTGGCCTGCACCTTTGCTCTTAGTTCCCGATTATTCTGTTGCATGTCACGTTTCTTGATCAACTCTTCGATACGAATCAGAAGCTCATCAAAATCAAAGGGTTTTTTGAGGAAATCATCCGCGCCAAGCCGGATCGCGTCCACAGCCGTGTCTACTTCGGCGTAGCCGGTCATCATGATGATGCCCATGTTCGGGTCGGTATGGCGGAATTCCCGGAGCAGGTCAATACCATTTCCATCAGGCAGGCGAATATCCAGAAGGGCTATGTCAAACTTGCCGTTTTGCATGGCCTCTCTGGCCCGCATGGCGTTGGAGCAGAGCGTCACATGGTGACGGGCATGCTCCAGCAATTCCCGCAATGTTAGCCGTAGTTCTTTCTCATCATCCACCAGCAGGATGTAAGCCGATTGTTTCACGGGTTCCTCCATGCCCCATGTCTGGGAAGTCAAAATAATGACATGTTATCTTCTAATGGCAAGCACTGGCGGACTTGTTGACGATTGCTTGTCAGTATTGATGAATAATCCAGGTTAAAAACACGGATGTGGGATCAAGCGCTAAAGTCGGGATAAAGCTTGCCGATAAAGATTAATGTACTTCCCCTTGGATGCAGTATTGCGCACAACAAAGGAGCGATGCATGGCACTAACCGTACATCCTGCTGATGGGTTGATCCATCGCCTGTTACAGCAGAAAAATCAGTCCACGGGGGTGCAGGCCGCCGGGTCCGGAAAGAGTGAACTTCCTCGCGATTATGTGCATATATCGGGAGATGCGCGTCAGCAGTCGCCTCATGCATCAGAGAATTCAGCATCCAGCCTGGGAGATCGGTTGCTTCAGCTCTACAGGCGCAGCGGGCAGTCCTCATAGTGTCGAATATCCGTCTACTCATCGTTGAAGATGATGATGCTCTGGCGGCTCTGCTGAAAGAATATTTCCTGGAATCCGGCTATGATGTGACTCTCTGTTCCCGGGGCGATGTGGCGATTACCGCATTGAAAACGGGAAAATTTGATTTGGTCTTGTCCGACATTGTTTTACCCGGAGCCGATGGTCTGAGCATTCTGAGTGAGGCAAGCGGCCAACCGGAAAAGACGCTGGTGATTCTGATGACGGGATATTCCGGCATTGAGGATGCGCTGCATGCCGTAGGGAAGGGTGCGTATGATTTTGTCAGCAAGCCGTTCCAGTTGCCGGAAATTCGGGTGCGGCTGGATAACGCCGCACGCTATCAACAGTTGCTCAGGAAATGGATGAAAATTCAAAATCCGTCGTTTCAACTGATAAAAATTCCTAAAATCCGTGGCCAAAGCCTGCTTCGCGCTTATGGCGGCCATCAGGGCGGCAGGTAGCCGATGAACCTGTTGATTATTGAAGATCAGGATGCGGTTCGGGAAGTGATTGTGGAAACGGTCCGCGGTTTTAATGGGGATACGTATCTGGGTCAGGCCTCGTCACTGGCTGAAGCGCGGGTGCTTTTCAATACGGGCGAATGGGATGGCATCGTAACCGATTACAATCTGGGCGATGGGAAAAGTATTGAGATGATTGAGGAGTTGCGCAATCAGGGATCCAGGATTCCCATTATCATGGTGAGTGGTTTCCTGTCTCCGGGCCGGATGCGAAAGGCGGAATCGCTTGGCGTGAACCATATTCTCTCCAAACCTTTCAATCCCGCGGAATTACAGGATTGTTTGCGGCAGGCGTTCGCCATGAGCGAACATGATGATCTTTCCAGCCGGAGGCAAAGATCTGAGGAAGACGGCATGAGCCGGGTTTCATCACATGAAACATTGCTGCCGAAATTATTTGACATGGATCGTAACCAGAGCTTGATGTTCCGCATCATTAATGATTTACCCAGGCATCAGGATGTCGCCCGTATTTGCGGTTGCGCTTTGGGGATTGCCATGGACATCGTGCATGCGGATCGCGGTTTTGTCAGCCTGTTTGAGCGTAGCGCAAATCGGCTGATTCAAATTGCGCATCAGTGCAATGAAGAGAGTAACGAATTTGAATTGGCGCCGGATAGCTGTTCACTGGCGGAGACGCCGTTTTCATCCCTTCTGCTTTGGAACGAGGAATGGATCGAAGGCGGTAGCGCGACGGTTCGAAAACGCGATCATGGCTCGGAAGCATTACCGGACCAGCAGAGATATACCTGCTGGACGGATATCACCGCGGATAGTTTTATGGCCGTGCCGCTGCGTTTGCAAGGCGTATCCATGGGCGTGCTTTGCGTCATGGACAGCATGGGCGAAAATGAAATCATACCCCGGGACAGAAACCTGCTGGGCATGCTGATGAATCAGCTCGATACGTTATTGGATAATCGCGCAGTACATGCCTCGCTGGCTGCCAGCATGAAAGAAACGTTGATTGGATTGGTTCGTTCGCTGGAAGCGCGTGACCGCTACACCAAGGATCATTCCATGCGAGTGGGTGATTTATCCGTATCTTTTGCCAGGAGTCTTGGCCTGGACGGGGAGCATGTCGAACTGATTCACACGGGCGGCCTCTTGCATGACATTGGAAAATGTGGCGTTCCCGATGCGGTATTGCTCAAGCCGGGCCGTTATACGGAACATGAATTCGCCGTGATGAAAGCACATCCCGGCATTGGCGATTCTATTCTCAAGCATATGGATCCGCTGGTTCGTGAACGGCAGATGGTGCGGCATCACCATGAGCGCATGGACGGACACGGCTATCCTGATCGTCTTAAAGGAGAGGATATTCCTTTTGAAGCCAGAATTGTATGTGTGGCGGATGCCATTGATGCCATGACAACCCATCGCGTGTACCGCATGGCCAAGCCCCTTTCCTTCTGTCTGGAGCAACTCAAATGTAATTCTGGCACGCAATTTGATACAGGGGTTGTGGAGGTGGCCATTGACGCTATCGAGAAAGGGTATGTGAAGACCCAGGCTCAGTCTGATGGGAAAGATATGGGTTTGATGCCGCTCTCCGCCAAGGCTGCATAGCGAATATCCGTGTAAGATATTTTCGTCAAGAGAGAATTTGCGTAAAAGACAACAGGAGCTGAATTGTCATGCCGGATCATCAGAATGGAAATCGCCGTAAGGACTTCAGGGTAGACGATATGTTACCCATGAAGGATACCCTGCTGAATAAAGAAGCATTCAAGTATGAACGGACACATATCGGTATCCGTTCGCGTCAGAGCAGTATGCTGCGCAATATGGTCGGGAATGATATTTTCTCGACCGTAACGCCGGAGATTGATTCGGATCTATGCAATGCCCTGGGAGCTCTGGATGCGAAACTGAATTATCTGATTGGCGTGAATATGCTCAACGATGCCAATCGCTGTAACCTGGATGAGAGATTGGTGAATCTGAGCGTGACGGGTATGAGCTTTGTCACGATCTGTTCATATAAGGTAAGGGATGCGATGAAGATCATTTTGATGCTGCCCGCTTTGCCTCCGATGGTGATAGAAGTTCTGGCCCTTGTTCAACGGGTCAAACCGGCGGTCAAGGGACGGGCTCATGTAGGCGTTTCGTTTGTTTATCGCTGTGGCGAGGAAGAGGATCAGATATCCCGCTATATTTTCAAGCGGCATCGGGAAATGATCCGGATTGAGGCACATCAGCAAATTGCCCGGCCGCTACAGTAGCGATCTCGTCACGTTAGCCTACGGAGATCCTGGTGCAATTACGATCGGATTCCTTGGCTTCATAAAGCGCAACATCGGCGCGTTTAATCCAGTGACCTGCTTCTTCTCCGGCGCACCGGACAGCAACGCCGATACTGACGGTGACGGGGATCTTGCCTATGTGACATTTCAGGCCGCCGATTTCCACCGTGCGCCTCAGCGCATCGGCCGTATCGAAAGCTTTAGGGCCGGAGATACCAGGTAATATCAATGCAAATTCTTCACCGCCCATGCGCGCCACCAGGTCCGTTGAGCGTACATTATCAGTCAGGATATTCGCCAGTCCGGACAGTATTTCATCACCTGCATCATGCCCGTAACGGTCGTTGATATGTTTGAAATGATCAATATCAAGCATCAGAAACGTGACGGCCGTATCGGGGAGCGCCGCAATGTACGCGTCCATCTTGCGTCGGTTGGCCAGTCCGGTCAGGGCATCATGCAAAGCCTGATTTTTCGCTTGGTTGAGGTGGTCTGACAGATCCTGCATTTTTCGGGTCTGTCGCTCTACCGTTTGGCGCAAGGCGTGCGCGGTCGATCCTATTTTTTTTCCTGCTTCGATGATACCTTCCTGGGCACTTTGCAGGATGGCTCTGGCCGCTTCGGGATCATCGGGCAGTTTCCGCCGCAGCAGCCTGGATGTTCGTGACAGCTCCGGGGAATCGCCGGTCAAGCCCGAAAGCATGGCGATAATTTCTTCCAGGGTGTCTTTCATGGCGTCGGTCAAAGCATTCAACTCCTTGCGTAGACGCGAGTTATCCTCCAGATGTTTCTTCAAATACTGAACAAACCCTCTGGCCTGATTCCGGATATCATCAGACTCAGGATTTTGGTCAAGCAATGCATAACACTGACGCAGGACAGATTGAATCGAGGGTAGCGCCTGTTCGGCCATGGTAAGGAGCTGCCGGCGCTTCCGGATGTGCAATTCCAGCTCTTCCCGATGTCGGCTGGTATCAGTCAACTGTTTGAGGCGCGCCCCGTGTTCCATATCCAGAAATTTCGCAAGCCAGTTACATAGTTGTTGATACTCCGAAAGTGGCACCAGGGATTGATTTCGAACTATTTCCAGCTTGTGAGCGATCTGGCGAAATGCCGCCCGTAATTCATTATTGCCGGAATCGGCCTTTAATATTTGCATACGTAGCATGCTGATATCATCCAGCGCGTCAGTCAGTTGCTGTTTTACCATGATTTCAAGCGTTCGGATTCGACCGCGATGACGGTATTGATATCTTGCTGGACCGTAGTGGTTTTCCCCTGATTCATTAATTGTGCTCTTAGATGTTGCAGTGACCGGACGCTGGCGGGATCCGGTTTTCCATGAGTCTCGATCTGGCCAATCATGTCATCCAGCAAGTGGAGAGCATCCTCCAGAAGCGGCCATGGCTGCTTTTGTCTGGCCACATGGGCATCATCCTGTTCCTGCAATGCCGAGACATTCGAAACGGTATCAATTTCATCCTGCAACAGCACCCTGAAACCGGAGCTTGCCGCACTCCTTCCCGAAGGAGTGGAAGATGGAAGCTTTTTCATGTCGGTACGGCGTATCTTCATGCCTTTCTCCTGTCCCTTTATGCTACAGGAAGGCGTTCGCGGATGGAAATATATGCGAAAACCGAACTGTTAAGGGAATAAAGCAAAAAAAAGGCCAAAGTGTGGAATCAGGTTACCGCTCACAAATTTCGCAATATGTTCCGCGAGCAAGTTGTTATCCCGGACGATTCATTGAAGTGAAACAGACCCCGGCACTCAATGCCGGGGCCGTATTTCATGCCTGGCGCCGGGGAGGGGAGGAGGGGGGGGGCGCCAGACAGGAGCAATGATGGAGATCATGTTTGAAAATGGTGTGAAACGCGCATGAAAAGAATTTCATCAGGGTCATGCCCGTTCCATGTACTCGCCGGTTTCCGTATTGACCTTGATTTTTATACCCGCCTCCAGATAGGGCGGCACCATGATAGAGGCGCCGGTTTCCAGCTTTCCGGGCTTGTAGGAGCCGGTGGCCGTTTGCCCCTTGATAGCGGCATCGCATTCGACCACTTCCAGCACCACCGTTTGCGGTAACTGAACATTCAGCGGCCGTTGTTCGTGGAATTCAACGAGCACTTCGGTTTCCGGCAGCAGGTAGGGTTTTGCATCTTCAAGAAAATCCCCGCCTAACTCGATTTGATCGTAGCTCTCCATATCCATAAAATGATATACGCCGCCATCTTCATACAGATATTGCATGGGCCGCTGGTTGAGCGTGACGCGCTCGATACGTTCAGTGGAATTGAACCGTTTATTGGTTTTATTGCCCGCTTCCACATTGCGCATTTCCACTTGCATGCAGGCTACGCCCTTACCGGGAGTCACATGCTGAGTCTTCACGACGCGCCAGAGCGCGCCATCCAGTTCCAGAATCATTCCCTTACGGATGCTCGGGGCGTTGATTTGCATCGTTGGACTCCTTAGTATCAATTGTACGCTCGAAGGGGTGGCCGCGAACATAGCCAGATTGAGAGATAGGGGCAAGAGGAGATGATATTGCTGTTGCAGGATGCGATGGATCGCTTTGTACGAACCCGGATGTTAAAGAATGCCGAGCAGGGGGCGCTGGCTGAAGCATGCATGGAAAGCATGGCCGATTACCTTCTGCACTATTCCGATTTGTTTCAGGATGACCTGGACGAGATGGACGAGGTTCCGCTGGCTGACTGGGAACAGGCACTGGATGCGCACATGGATGATCTCATGGATGGCGATGTTGAGGGTGGCGTAGAATTGTATGGACTTGAACTGGAGCAGCTTGAACCGGAACACCTGCGGGATTTTTTCGGCTGGCATTTATTGCGCGAAATGAGTGGCGACGCCGCCGCGATTGAAGAATACGCGCAGGTTACGCATCAGTGGCTGGCATTCCTGTCGGAGAAGGGAAAAATCAGTCATGCAGGGTACTTCGAGTTCATGGCCGTTCTGAATGAACTGGTGCCTGAATGTGAGCGCGCCGCCAAGGCTGCCCGCCTGTTGTTCCATTTCGTTCGCCTTGGAAGCGGTATCTCTCCCCGCTTGCGCGGGCAACGGTTCTCCCGCTTTGTCGAGGGCCATGCCCGCATCGCATCACTTGAAGTGCACCAGATTTTTCTGAGCTTTGACAATCAGGAGGATCGTATCGGGCCGGTGCTGCTTGCCAGGGAAATTACGGGCTTGCTCAAGCCGGGCGATGTGCTGGATGTAGAGCTGGGGTTACGTTCCGATATATGGATGATGGTGGATATTGGTCCGGTTTATCCAGCCAGCGTTTATGTTGAAGCCGAGGTATTTGAACCGTTGCGCAAGGTTTCATGAAAGCAGGCCGCCATGGACTCGACCAGGCATGGAGCCAGTTGCAAAACTCCGGAACGGTCATCCACCTGGAACGGATCAACGGTTACCTGACGGTAACATGCACCGTGGCTTGCGCGCCAGTCAGGGTATGGCCGGCTGTGGACTCCCTGATTATGATGGTATGTTTTCCTGGCGACAGTTTCGGCAGATCGATGCGGCAGGGGCAATGATTGGCATCGCGGTCGATAATCGGTTTTCCACCATCAATGTAGATATGGGGATGATGACCGCCAGGATCTGGATGTACGTTAAATTCAAGCATCGTTCTACTGTGGATGACCGCGCCATTTTTTGGCGACAGGATGGTAATGATTCCGCCCCGTATGTCTTCCGCAAGGGCCGAGGGAACGAAACCGCGCCCAAAGGAAAAAAGCTTGTACATGTCCCGCATACCCCCCATGCCCCCCGCAACGCCTGGCGTAGCGAACGGAATGACCGACAGGCCGACAATCAACACCAAACCCCGGACTGATTTTATGCTAATCTCCTCGAAAAACGGCATTTCACAGCGTAAAAGCAGCCTGAAAATAAAGTCCGGGAACCTAGTCTGCATTACTCACAAATGCCACCGCGCCGTTGGCTTGTTCCTTTGTCCGCACCGAATCCCTCGTCGGTCAGTCGTACGCGTGGCTACGGCCTTCTTCCCTGTCTCCGTTGCGAACAAAAGCCCGACGAAATCCTCACGGCGATTGGTGGGTAAAGGGCAGGGTTAAGATGCCGCGACCTCATATACCGCGCGCGTCAGATATGACAAATCATCCGGTGAAATGACATAGGGCGGCATGATGTAAAGTAACTTGTCAAAGGGTCTTATCCATACCCCTTTTTCGACAAACATGGGCTGCACGCGAGCCATATCCACGCGATGGCACATTTCCACCACGCCAATGGCCCCCAGCACACGGACATCCGCCACCTGCGCCAGTCTCAGACACGGCGCAAGTTCTTCCCTCAGTTGAGATTCGATAGCGGCGACCCTTTCCTGCCAGGGTGAATCCAGTAACAATTTGATACTGGCCAGCGCTACGGAACATGCCAGAGGGTTGGCCATAAACGTTGGCCCGTGCATCAATATGGAGGCGTTTTTATGCACGCCTGCGCACACCCGCGCCGTGGTCAGGACTGCCGCCAGCGTCATGTAACCACCGGTCAACGCCTTGCCAACGCACATGATGTCCGGTAAGATATCTGCATGCTCGCAGGCAAACAGTTTGCCTGTACGACCAAATCCGGTCGCAATTTCATCGAGTATCAGCAACACATCGTATGCGTCACATAACTTGCGCACCTGCCTTAAAAAATTCGGAGCATAGATACGCATTCCACCCGCACCCTGTACGACGGGTTCAAGAATAACCGCAGCAATAGCGCGCTGATGTTGCTCAATTTTCTGATGAAGATCGACAATCTGGCCATCGTCCCATTCGGCATCCGTACCGTTTGCGGGAGCATCGGCGAAGAGGTGTCGTGGCAGCATATCCGAAAACAGATGGTGCATTCCCGATACGGGATCGCCAACGCCCATCGCACCAAAAGTATCGCCGTGATACCCGTGACGGATGGTCAACAGCTTCGTTTTTCCCCGTATGCCCTGCGCCTGCCAGTATTGTAACGCCATTTTTATGGCGATCTCGACCGAAACCGAGCCGGAATCGGCAAAAAATACATGTTTCATACCCTTTGGAGCAACTTCAAGGAGCTTTTCGGCCAGTTTCGCCGCTGGTTTATGCGTTAATCCACCAAACATAACGTGTGCCATGTCTTGAATTTGATCTTCGATCGCCGTATTCAATTCCGGCACATTGTAGCCATGGATGGCGCACCACCACGAGGCCATACCGTCAATCAATTCCCGTCCGTCCGCCAGCCTCAGACGTACGCCGTGTGCGCTGACGACAGGCCATGTTTCGGGGGGATCGAGCATAGAGACATAAGGATGCCATACATGTTGCCGTTCAAAACCTCGCCAGTCTATGGAATGAGACATTGATACCTTAGCCTGCAGCGCCAATCAGGTGCAGCGTCAAACGTTCCAGCACCACGGACTTATCCTCAACACTGACGCCTTTCAGCAACATCTCGGCCCCGGCAAGCTGTTCCATCGCCTGTATCAATTCCCTGCCCCGCCACAATCCGGCCTCCTGTGGCACATGCTTTCTGGCTTCGCCAAACAGTCGCGCCCTGGATGCTGCCGATCGCCGATCCACGGATTCATACCAGCGATACATCAAGAGTTGTTGCATGCGCGTGGACAACCAGCTTAGCACCTGAATCTCGGATACCTGCTGATCACGCAGTAAACTTCGCAGAATGCCCAACGCAGAGGGTGAACGTTCGCCTACGGCATTACAAAAAGCCCCCAGATCACGTGGACTACGCTCTCCCAGCAAATCGCCCACAACCTGCACATCCAGATCCGCTCCCTCGCCATCATCGTACAGGCGCAAGCGCTCAACCGCTTGCCTTGCCGCCATGCGCATCCCCTGCAACTGTTGCGTAAGCACCACCATGGCTTCTCCGGACAAGACCAGCCCGGCATCCGTAACCAGACCTTCCAGCCAATGGCGAAATTGTGCTTCGTTCATGCGCGGGAATACACACCACGCAATATCCGGCAGGGCCGTTAAGCGTTTATGCAATGCTTTTCCGGATTCAATACCCGGCGCACAGACCACCAGACGCAAACCCTCCGGCGGGTTCCTTGCAAGTTTTTCCAGTTGATCCATCTGTTTGGGCCTCGCGCCGGTCACATGGCGAACCAGGGCGTGGCAACCACGCGCGCCAAACAGCCCCGGTGCAAGATTCTCCCGTACGCGGCCCAGCTCATTCACATCCACGCGGACAACCGCCGCATGCTCCGAATCATGCGCCAGAAGCATCTCGGCCATCTCGAAAATGGCATCCTCGTCATCTCCCGTCAGGTAATAACAGGCGTGCCCGGGCGGCATGATTCGTAAAGGTGAGAGTTTGACTGGCATGCCGAAATCAGAAGCCGGATGCCAGATCCAGCCATGCCTCACGTATCCACTGCCGATCCAGATCCCGGCGCAATCGGGCTTTGGATGCCTCGATACTGGTTGGCCCGCCCACGGCATAGACATCGCCTTGCACGGAAATAGCTCCACTGCTCCAGATACGCACGCCTTTGCGCCAGAGGCTGATGCTTCCGGAGAGTGAAAGCCTGTATCGGATAGCAACTCCGGAAGAATTAAAGGAAGTCGGGTTAAAGGATTCAGTGATCGCGCCCAAACGCAAATCCGCATCCGCACCATCTTCACCCACAACAAACCCTTTGGCATGATCGCTGACGTAGCGCTGCCATGCAAGCAGGATGCCATGGCCGGATTTATCCACGCCGGTCACCTTCAGGATACGGACATCCTTCGGCACGGCGCCGCGCCCCTGACCTGCCAGATGATAACCACAACTATTGAGCGCAAAGGCCAGACAAATCACGGGAAATAAAAGTTTCATTGTGGCCGTACCACAATATTGAGCAATCTTCCGGGAACCAGAATGAGCTTGACGATCCGCATGCCTTTCATCCATTTTGCGATATGGATATCCGCTTGCGCCGCAGCCAATGCCTCGTCCTGTTTCGCATCTCTGGCAACAATAATCTCACCACGTTTCTTGCCCTGAATCTGCACCACCAGCACCACTTCATCCTGAACCAGCGCCGCTTCATCCACTTGCGGCCATCCGGCCACGACAGCCACCGTTTCCATACCCAGCCGTTCCCCCGCCTCGCAGGCGAAGTGGGGCACAAATGGCGCCAGCATGGTAACCAGCGCCTGCATGCCCTCATGGAATGCGGCCCATCCCGTTTTTCCACCAGGCTGATACGCCTGCAAGTTGTTGGTCAGTTCCATCAGGGCGGCAATGGCCACGTTAAAGGCAAAGCCGTGTTCGAAGGCATGTGTCACTTTTTTGATGGTCGAATGGATGGCCCGCCGGATGGCTTTGGCGGCAGCCTTGTCGTCATTTTCATCATTTGTATCCACCCTTTGCAGCAGCCGCCAGACACGGTTCAGGAAACGGTGCGCCCCTTCCACGCCGGCATCGTTCCATTCCAGATCCTTTTCCGGCGGAGCGGCGAATAAGGTAAACAAACGCGCCGTGTCCGCACCGAATTGTTCAATAATCGCATTGGGATCGACTGTATTGCCTTTGGATTTGGACATTTTGGCCCCGTCTTTCAGCACCATGCCCTGCGTCAGCAGGTTTTTGAACGGCTCATCACCCCCCTGCGCCGATGTGAACAGGCCGGCATCACGCATCAGTTTGTGATAAAAGCGGGCATAGAGCAGATGCAATACGGCATGCTCAACACCGCCGATATACTGATCGACCGGGACCCAGCGTTCGATGGCGGAAGCATCCACCATCGCGGTTTCGTGACGCGGGCTGGTATAGCGATTCATGTACCAGGATGATTCCATGAAAGTATCGAAAGTATCCAGTTCACGTTCCGCCGGTTGACCGCACCTGGGGCAATCGGCGCGTTTGAAGGCCTCGCATTCAGTCAGCGGCGAAGCGCCGCCGGTCGGCTGCAAACGGGTGGGAAGTTTAACCGGCAACTGATCTTCGGGTACGGCGACCGCGCCGCAATCATCACAATGAATGACGGGAATCGGCGCGCCCCAATAGCGCTGACGCGACACCAGCCAGTCACGTAACCGGAACTGTACCTGCTCTTTGCCTTTGCCAAGCTCAAACAGTCTGGCCGCAATCTCCTTTTTGGCAATATTTGATGCCAGGCCATTGAATATACCGGAGTTTACCAGAAGCATATTGTCCGTATCTGCATACCAATCGTTCCAGGACTCGTTTGAAAAATCCGAGACAACCTTACCATCATCCCATCGCAACTCACCGGCAAGGGACATGGCTTCCAAAAGATTCCGGGATTCTTCTGATGACAAATCATTATTAATCCGGGACAGGGCTCGTACAGTCGTATCCCTTTCCAGAACCTGTTTGATCCGCAATCCATATTTGTTCGCAAACTCAAAATCGCGCTTGTCATGCGCAGGCACGCACATCACCGCCCCCGTGCCGTAGCCCATCAACACAAAATTGGCGACCCATATTGGAACCGCCTCCCCAGTCATCGGGTGAATCGCATAAAAACCGGTCGGCATACCCTTCTTTTCCATCGTTTCGACATCGGCTTCTTTGGTGGAAATCTTGCCACACTCCTTCAGAAAATCAGCCAGTTCGGGAATGGTTCCGGCTGCTTTTCTCGCCAGCGGATGACCCGCTGCGACCGCCATGTAGGTCGCACCCATCAGTGTATCCGGGCGCGTGGTGAAAATATCAAGGGTTTCATCCGAATCTTCCAGACCAAACGACACCTCGGCGCCGATCGATCTGCCAATCCAGTTACGCTGCATACCGGCCACTTTTTCCGGCCAGCCGGGTAAGCTGTCGAGGCCTGATAACAGTTCTTCGGCATATGCCGTAATACGGATAAACCACTGTTTCAGATTCTTGCGAATCACCAGCGTATCGCAGCGCCAGCAGACGCCGTCCACCACCTGCTCATTGGCCAGCACTGTATGGCAGGAATCACACCAGTTCACTTCGGCATCGGACTGATAAGCCAGCCCCTTATCCATCAAGCGGGTGAACAGCCACTGCTCCCAGCGATAATAATCGGGATGACAGGTGGCCAGTTCCCGCGCCCAGTCGTAGGACAGACCAAGACGCTTCAACTGCCCCCGCATCTGATCAATATTGGCATAGGTCCATTCAGCAGGCGGGCGGCCATGCTTGATGGCCGCATTCTCGGCTGGCAGGCCAAAGGCATCCCAGCCGATGGGGTGCAATACATTAAAACCCTGCATACGCTTGTAGCGCGCTACGGCGTCACCCAGACAATAGTTGCGCACATGACCCATGTGCAGGTTACCGGAGGGATAGGGAAACATCACCAGACAATAGTATTTCTCACGCACATCATCAGGATTGTCGGAGGCGGCATCCACGCCCGATTCATCCCATATCTTCTGCCATTTCGCCTCAATTGCCTGTGCTTCGTACCGCTCTGTCACCTGCCGCAACTCCTGGATTAAACTGGATGCGGATAATGCGGGTAATCAAGGTGAATGAAAAGAGGCTGAAAAATATGGGGTGGATGATGGGGCTCGAACCCACAACCACCGGCACCACAAGCCGGGGCTC
>CAYOUW010000006.1:0-45224 GCA_964407235.1 uncultured Zetaproteobacteria bacterium
ATACTTTCGGCGATTTATGAATGGTTCAGGTTGTGAAGACGATGCTGCCCTACGGGTTCCATTGCAGGAAAGTCTCCAGTAACGCCAGCCCTGCGGCCTGGCTCTTTTCCGGGTGAAATTGTACGCCAAGGATATTATCCCGACCTATGGCACAGGAAAAATGGATATCGCCGTAATCGCACTGCGCCAACCTATGAGTCTCATCATCCGGGACGCAATAGTAAGAATGGACAAAATAACATTGCCGGTTTCTCAGCGCCGCCAGCACCGGATGAGATTGATCTGGCAGCCGCACGTCATTCCAGCCCATGTGGGGAATTTTGAGACCCCTGGCCGGGAGTGCCTGCGGAAAACGGATAACGTCACCCGGAATCATGTCCAGACCCTTGTATTCACCGAACTCGAATGAACGGCTTAAAAGCACTTGCATTCCCAGGCAAATGCCCAGGAATGGCGTTCCCCCGGCACAGCGATTTTTGATGGCTTCATCAAGCCCGCTTTGATGCAGGGCGCCGATGCAGTCACGAAAAGCCCCAACGCCGGGTAATACAATGCGGTCGCAATCTTTTAGTTCTTCCGGTGTTTTGACAAGGCGGATCCGCTCGCCAGTGCGTCCGATCGCCTTGGCAACGGAATGCAGGTTGCCCATGCCATAATCAATCAATGCGATCATCGTCGAATACTTACCACAAAATCATAAAGAAAAACCATTATCTGTTTTGTACCTTCGTGTCTTTATGGTTACAACGCCCCTTTGGTGGAAGGGATGCCGGAAACGCGCTCATCTTTTTCCGCCGCCATGCGCAGCGCCCGGCCAAAAGCCTTGAATACCGTTTCGATCATATGGTGGTTGTTACTGCCCCGAATTGCATCAATGTGAAGCGTAATTTTCCCATGGTTCACAATCGCCTGGAAGAATTCCCTGAACAAATCCACGTCAAAGTCTCCCACGCGATCCCTGGGGAAGGGAATGCGGTATTCCATACCCGGACGGCCTGACAAATCCAGCACTACGCGCGATAACGCTTCATCCAGTGGCACATAAGCATGGCCGTAGCGGCGGATGCCTGTCTTGTCACCCAGAGCGTCGTGAAGCGCTTCACCGAAACAGATTCCAATATCCTCCACGGTGTGGTGGTCGTCAATTTCCCGGTCGCCACGGGCGGAAATGGTTAAATCAACCAGGCCGTGACGCGCCACCTGCTCCAGCATGTGATCCAGAAACGGAATGGATGTGTTGATACTGGAAATACCACTGCCATCCAGGCTCAGTTTCAGTTCAATATCCGTTTCCCTGGTGGTGCGAGTGATGGATGCGTTGCGGTTAGTTGCCTGTTTCACTAACAATCTCCTTCAGGGCTGTGATAAATTGGGTGTTTTCTTCGGGCAGGCCGATGGTGACGCGCAAACAGTTTTCCAGCAAGCCTCCCGAAGCATGCATGTTTTTGACCAGAATACCGTGTTGCTTTAGCGCTTCAAATGTAGCATCCGCGTTTGGAACGCGCAGCAATATAAAGTTAGCCTGCGAAGGGAACGCCTCGATATGATCCATGGATATCATCGCAGCTAACATTCGGCTACGATTAGAACAAATCTTTCTTGCCTGTTCTTCGAATACATGGAAATGTTCCAGAAAAAAACAGGCGGAAACCTGCCCCGGACTGTTGATATTGTAGGGCAGGCGCACCTTGTTCAGTTGGGCGATGGTGTCCGGATGGCCGAGTGCATATCCCAGCCTTAAGCCAGCCATGCCCACTTTTGAATAAGTACGCAACACAATCACGCGGGGTGCAATCATATCGGTATAACTCTCATCGGCGAAGGGGTTATAGGCCTCATCAATGATCAACAGGCCACGAAAATTATCCGCAATTTTCCGAATGGTGTCGCGCGTCCACATATTGCCGGTAGGGTTATTCGGACAGGCCAGAAAGGCGATAGCGGCTTTCTCTCTGGCGCAAACGCGCAGGAAAGCATCGGCATTGAGGCTGAAATCTTCTTTCAGCGGTACGCTCGCTACGGGACGTTTCAGCCATCGGGAAATGATTTCGTACATGGCAAAGGTTGGCTGAGGAATCACGCATGCGCCCTGATCGGCTGCGATCAATGCTATTTGTATAATTTCATCCGAGCCATTGCCCGGAAGCACCTGATTGGCTTGCAGGCCATCCCTGTCCGCAATGGCATGACGGAGATCGTCCATTTCCGCATCGGGGTAACGGTTAATGTTGACACTGCGAATATGCCTGGCCCATTGATCCCTGAGCGCATCCGGCAAGGGGTAGGGGTTCTCCATTGCATCAAGCTTGATGAGCCCGTTTGCATCCGGAACATGATACGCGGCAAGCTGTTTGATATCGCTACGAATCATTTGAGTCTCTTGTGGTTCCTTTCTGCATCCTTCAGGCGCAGTTCCACGCTCAGGGCATGGGCTGTGAGCCCTTCACGATGCGCCAGATGCGCGGCGGCGGGCCCCACCGCAAGCACGCCTTCACGATCAGCCCGGATGACACTGCTGCGCTTGGTGAAATCATATACGCCAAGCGCGGAGGAGAAACGCGCCGTGCGATTGGTTGGCAATACGTGGTTGGGGCCGGCAACATAATCTCCCAGCGCTTCCGGCACAAAATGACCCAGAAAAATGGCGCCCGCATGCCGGATGTAAGGTAACAATATATCCGGATCCGCCAGTGCCAGTTCCAGATGTTCCGGAGCAATACGGTTCACCACATCCGCGGCGCTGGCCAGATTAGGCACATGAATCAGGACGCCATGCGTTTCGACGGACTTTCGTGCAATATCAGCGCGGGAGAGGGTGGTCAGAAGTGCTTCAATTTTGGTTGCCACGGCCTCAATCAAACTTTGATCGGTTGAAATAAAGATGCTCTGAGCGGCTTCGTCGTGTTCGGCCTGTGAGAGAAAGTCCGCCGCCAGCCATTCCGGATTCCCGCTATCGGCTACGACAACGATTTCCGAAGGTCCCGCGATCATGTCAATGCCACAGACGCCGAATACCTGCTTTTTGGCCGCGGCAACATAGCGGTTGCCCGGTCCGACGATTTTATCCACGGCGGGAACCGTTTCCGTGCCATGGGCCAGCGCGGCCACAGCTTGCGCACCACCGACGGCAAAAATACGCTGTACACCGCTGATATGCGCGGCGGCCAGGACCAGCTCATTGACGTTGTTGGAGGGTGTTGGAACCACCATAATAATCTCTTCCACACCGGCCACCCTCGCGGGAATGGCATTCATCAGGACGGATGAAGGGTAGGCGGCCTTGCCTCCCGGAACATAAAGACCGACGCGGTCCAGTGGCGTGATGCGTTGACCCAGCGTAAGGCCGGTATCGTCGGTAAACTCCCAGTTTTCCTGGTGTTGATGCTCGTGATAAGCGCGAATGCGTGAGGATGCGAGTTCCAGGGATTTATGGTCCGCATCGGTTAAAGACGCCCATGCTCCTTCCATGCGGGCTTTGGGTATTTCAATATTTCCGGGCGTGCAGTTCCAGCCATCGAACTTCCACGTATACTCACAAAGCGCCGCATCGCCGCGCTTGCGAACATTCTCAATGATGGCTGCTACGGTTTGTTGCACGTCCGTGCCGGTATCGGTTTCGCGCGACAACAGTGCGTCGAGTTCTTCGTTAAAATTATTTCCGGAAGCATCCAGACGTTTGATGTTACTCATGCTTTAATTCATTTACGGCTTTCGAGAATGCGTTAATCACCGGAGTAATGAGTGCTTTCCGGGTTGCAAGGCTTGCGGGGTTCACCACCAGGCGGCTGGAAATATCATACAGCGTATCCTCTTCCACCAGATTGTTGGCTGCCAGCGTATTTCCCGTCTCCACCAGATCGACAATCCGATCCGCCATGCCGACCAGTGGCGCCAGTTCCATGGAACCATACAGATGAATAATATCCGCGTGTACGCCCTGCGCCATGTAATACTGTTCCGTAAGACGATCATATTTGGTAGCCACCCGGATACGGCTTCCGGCTTTCGGCTTGCCTTGGGCGACCCGTTCCGCGGGACCGGCGATACACAACCGGCAGCGGCCGATGCCAAGATCGAGCGGTTCATACACATGCGGTCGAAATTCAAGCAACAGGTCACGTCCAACGATGCCCATGTCGGCTGCGCCATGCTCGACATAGGCGCAGACATCCGCGGCGCGAATGAGCAGAAAACGCACACTGCCCGCTGCATCGATCATGAGCTGGCGGGTTGTGTGCAGGTCTTCCTTTGGCGTCAATCCTGCGTACTCCAGCAATGGCAAGCTTTCCGAGAGAATGCGCCCCTTGGGCAAGGCGATGGTGAGCTTCGGTTCAGTTTGTGGCAAGACGTGAACTCCGGAACAGTTCCGGATTGGGCGTAATGCGCTCGATTGATGCGCCGAGCGCCCTCAGTTTCTCCTCGATGCGTTCATAGCCACGGTCAATATGATAGACGCGGGAAATGGTGGTTTCTCCGGTGGCCGCCAGCCCGGCCAGCACAAGGCTGGCGGAGGCTCTCAGGTCGGTGGCCATGACCGGTGCGCCGGAGAGGAAATCAATACCGTCCACCACTGCCGTACTGCCGTTCAATACAATATTGGCGCCCAGGCGGCGAAGTTCCTGTACATGCATAAAACGGTTTTCAAAAATTGTTTCACTGATAACGCTGCTGCCGCTGGCCGTACACATCAGCGCCATGAACTGGGCCTGAATGTCCGTGGGAAACCCGGGATGCGGACTGGTTTGGACATTCACGCCCCGCAAGCGTTCGCTGGCGCTGCACCGCACCCAGCCATCACCGACTTCCACGTTGGCGCCAGCTTCGGCCACCCGCGCCAGAAAGGCATCCAGCATGCCTGCATCAACATGTTTTACCGTTACGTCACCGCCGGTAATCAGGCCGGCGGCAAGATAGGTTGCGGTCTCAATGCGATCTGCGATTACGGATACTTCGGCGCCGTTCAGCCTTTCCATGCCGCGAATACGAATATAGCCGCTTCCCTCGCCTTCAATATCCGCTCCCATAGCCATCAGGGATTGGGCCAGATTGACCACCTCGGGTTCACGTGCGGCGTTTTCCAGTACGGTATCTCCTTCGGCCATGGTCGCGGCCATCATCAGGTTTTCCGTGCCTGTCACCGTCACCTTGTCAAAAACGATGCGCGCTCCTTGCAATCTTCCTGTTGTTTTTGCCACGACATAACCCTGATCCACATGGATGCTCGCCCCCATGGCTTCCAGCCCTTTCAGGTGCATATCCATGGGCCTGGCGCCGATGGCGCAACCACCCGGAAGACTGACCCGGGCATGCCCGAAACGTGCCAGAAGGGGGCCCAGCACCAGCGCCGATGCGCGCATGGTCTTGACCAGTTCATAGGGAGCTTCCGGCAGGTGGCTTGCGGATGTATCCACGCGTACGCGCCCCTGGTCGTCCATGGAGACATCGGCGCCCTGGTTGGCCAGCAGCGTCATCATGGTGGTGATATCGCGCAAGTGAGGAATACGATGATAGACCATGGGGCCATCCGCAAGAATACCCGCTGCTAACAGCGGCAATGCAGCGTTCTTCGCACCGCTGGCTTCGACCGTACCGACGAGCGGTCGGTCGCCGCGTATGATGATACTATCCATGGCAATATCCGTTCATGTCGCGGCGCAAGCTAACCCGTATTTTTCATGAAGTCATGCGGTGAGAGGAGCGCTTGCATCCTTGCATTTCGTTGGCCTCCGCCCACAATCGGCGACTACGCTTTTCCGGGGAGCTTATGTCTGTTTATACCGAACTGTCGCGTAACGGTCTTGTCGCTATTCTCACCGGATACAGGATCGGTCCCCTCATGGATTATGAAGGCATTGCTGCGGGAATTGAAAACAGCAATTTCTTCGTTGTGACCGGCAGGGGACGCTATGTGCTGACGATTTTCGAGCGTATGAACGCTGATGAATTACCGTATTTCATGCGCTTGATGCGCCACCTGGCGGAAGAAGGGGTTCCGTGCCCGGATGTGATGCCGAAGCGGGATGGTTCGCTGTTGTTTGACATGGGGGGGGAACAGGGGTGCATCATTTCCTGCCTGCCGGGCCGCACGCTGGATGTGTTAAACGAGGCGCAACTGCGTTCTTCCGGCGCCGCCCTGGCAAATCTGCATATGGCAGGGGCTTCGTTTGACGAGAAAAGGGAGAATCCGGCCGGTTCTACATGGTTGCGGGAGACCATCGCGGCGGTCATGGGCGGAACCCGTGATCGTTACGGGAATGAAGCCGCGGATTTGTTGCAGGATGAATTGTACTTTCAGCGAAAGCGTACATGGGATCATTTGCCAGGTGGCGTGATTCATGGCGATTTGTTTGTGGATAACATACTGTTTGAGGAAAATTCCGTATCCGGCATCATTGATTTCTATTATGCTCATGACGCACCCTATGCGCTGGATATCGCCATTGCATTGAATGCACAGGCGGTATTGCCGGGTAGTGATGACCAAAGTCGCGTCAAGACGTATCTGGAGGGCTATCAGTGCATGCGTAAATTGAGCCAGGCTGAAGAGAATGCACTGCCCGGTCTGTTACGACTTGCCGCTCTGCGTTTCTGGGTATCACGGCTCTACGACGCCCTGTTCCCGCGGTGTGGCGCGATGACGCAGACCAAGAACCCTGAAGAATATCGCCAAAAATTATTGCTGCATCGTAGCCTGGATTATTCATGAATCGCCAGAATGGTATGCGGCGATCATGGATGTAATAAACTCAAGCCCGTACCAGACAGGGAAGGCGTGAAATAAGCCATGTAGGTCAACGGTGCAGGGCGGTAAAGATGCGCTCGGAACAGGTGCCGGAAATACCGGGTGTTTGCGCCAGTTGCTCGCGGCTGGCTTTTTTTACACCCTGGATACCGCCAAAGTGCTTCAACAGTGCTGAACGTTTGGCTGGGCCAATGCCGGAAATACCTTCCAGTTGCGAGGTGAACATGCTTTTTTTCTTGCGTTTGCGCATATAATTTCCGGCGAACCGGTGCGCCTCATCACGCACGCGGGCAATGAGCAGCAGAGCGGGAGAATGGCGCCCCGGTTTCAGTGATGCCGGCATCCATGCAGGCCACAGGATTTCCTCCCCGAGTTTGCGGCTGCTGCTTTTGGCGACACCCACCAGTTTGAGGTCGTGCAGACCACACTCGGCAGCGCAATCCATGGCAATGCCAAGTTGTCCGCGCCCGCCGTCAATAAGCATGATATCGGGGCAGGGAATGGCGCCTTTGCTGATGGCGCGAAAAAAACGTGAAAGAACAGCTCGCATGGCAGCGTAATCATCGCTTGCCGGCACGTTAGAAAGTTTATAGTGGCGATAATGCGCTTTATCCGGCCCGTCCCACCCGGCATAGGTGATGGCGGCTACGGTCTGTTTACCGCCCAGATGAGCATTGTCCACGGCGGCAATGGTTTGTGGCGTTTCATCCAATGCAAGCAGTTTCGCCAGCGACTCGAAGGCCGCCTGTTGATTGCCGTGGCGAGATGATGCCTGCAACTGTTCGCCGGCGTACGCCACCTGATTCAACCATTGCAGTCTTGGGCCGCGTTCGGGGTGCGAGACTTCGGAACGGGTTTTCGGGACAAGGAGCTTCAGCATGCGCTGTAATTCGTCCGCATCGTATTTTGGTGCGCCGATCAGGATATGCCGGGGAGGTTCTTCACGCCGATAACGCTCAATAAAAAAGGATTGCAGGATTTCCAGATCGCTCGCATCCGTGGCCTGATCAATACGGATGCCGTGGGTGCCCAGATTTCGGCCGGCGCGGCGGACTCCGATACTGGCAACGACTCCCGTGGCATGCCGGATCAGGGCAATGGCATCAGCATGGCGGGGAAGATGAACATCTTCGGATCCGGCCAATACGCTGCGCAATGCGCGAATGCGGTCGCGCAGGCTTGCCGCCAGCTCATAATCCTGATCATTCGAAGCTTGCTGCATATCCTCTCCCCATTGATGAATGAGATCAGTATTTCGTCCCGTAAGAAAGATACGCGCATCTTCCACTTGTCGTGCATACTCAGCCTTTGAAACCACATGACAGCAGGGGGCGGAACAGCGACCGATCTGGTATTGCATGCAGGGGCGTGAGCGGTGGTTGAACACTGCATTTTCACAATCACGGATGCGGAAAATGCTTTGCATCAGATGCAGGGTGTCATGGACTGCTCCGGCATGGGGGAAAGGACCGAAATACTCGCCGGGATGATCGTTGCGGTTGCCGCGGTAAAGACGCAGGCGCGGCCAGGGCTCATCGGTGAGCAGAATACAGGGATAGGATTTTGAATCCTTGAGCAGTACGTTGTAGCGAGGCTTGATCTGTTTGATGAGGTTGTGTTCGAGAATCAGTGCTTCGACCTCGGAGGGGGTGACGCTGAAATCCAGATCACGAATCTGCTGAACCATGGCAACGGTGCGGGGTGAATCCGGTTGGCGTTGAAAGTAACCGGAGACGCGCTTTCTCAGATTCCTTGCTTTGCCAATATATAAAACCTTGCGTTTACCATCGAGCATACGGTACACCCCCGGCTCACGCGGCAGGGTGGTCAGATCAATCGGCGGTTTGCTCCACATATGCGCATGCTTGTTTCTGATCGGTTTGATCGCAAGTCGGAACATTTCGCTCCACATACAGACAATCCGGTTGTAACGGGCAATCCATGCATCGCGGCTTTGTCTGGCAATACCGTTTGGCGTGTTCGACAATCAGAGCGTGGAATTCCTTGAACAGAGGCAAGCTGCGGGGAAGGCGGCTGTGGAAGTAGTGTTGCGTATATTGGTAGTCTGCATTCCGCGGCAGATTACCGAGACGGTGAAAAATACGGCGCGTATAGGCATCGACAACGAAAACAGGTTTATCAAGGGCATAAAGAAGAATGGAATCTGCCGTTTCGGGACCGATCCCCTGTACGGTAAGAAGCTTTTTCCGTAGACTGGACATGGGCCACTTCTTTAGTCCGGACTCATACCCATGGCGGAAATAAAACAGACTCATTGCTTGCAGATAACGTGATTTCTGACGGAAGAAGCCCGAAGGCCGGATGTATTCGGCCAACTGGCTTCGATTGCTGCTGCAAATACGCTCCGCATCCAGCATGTCGGCTTCTTTCATGTTGGCGATAGCCATTTCAACGTTTTCCCAGCGCGTGTTCTGCGTTAGAATGGCGCCGACCATCACCTCAAAGGGAGTGTCGGCAGGCCACCAGTGACGCGGACCGTAAGCAGCCAGCAACTGCCGATGGATTTGCAGTGGTGCCTGTCTTCGTCTCCTCACCTTGAGCCCTCCCTGAAAACCGGTAACTATATATGGGTTCTTTCCGGAGTTGAAGGATTATGTGGCTTCTCCAGCTTCCTCAACTGCCGGACCTCGGGAGATTTGAGCGGGCGCGTCGATCCTTTGGGTAAATCCCCCAGTTGCAGGGAAGCGAAACTTACCCGAATCAGCCTGCGCACCGTGTGACCGCATGCCTCCAGCGTGCGTCGCACCTCATGCCACCGTCCGCGCCGGATGGTGACGGTGATCCAGCTATGTCCTTTGGTTTCAGAATCCACAATCACATCCCATGCATCGCTTTTTTCGTCACGTCCAATTTCGAGGCCGCCGATTCGTAACCTTTCCAGCTCCTCCATGGTCAGTTGTCCGGTAATTCGGACGCGATAGCAGCGCGGAATTCCGGCACCGGGGTGCGTCAGGGTGCGCGCGAGATTACCATCATCGGTGAGCAGCAACAGCCCCTCGCTATCCATATCCAGACGGCCAACGGACTGCACATTGGCGGCAACGTCCAGTTCACTGTAAATCAGCGGCCTGCCCCGATCATCCCGGCGAGAGCATAACAGGCCGCGCGGTTTGTGATACAGGATGTAAGTATATTCGCTAACGGGTTTAACGGGTTTTTGATCCGCCAGCACGACATCTCCGTGTTTCACCCTGCGCCCCATGTCCTGCACCGTCTCACCATTGATAATGATGCGTCCGGCGGCAATCCACCGGTCCGCTTCCCGTCGCGAGCACAGACCTGTTCCGGCGAGATAGCGGTTCAGCCGCTCGCCGGGTTCAGGTTTCGAGGGTTTCGCTTTCTTCGGCAGCTTCGGTTTTTTTGTTTTCAGTAATTGTTTTGATTTCATCGTGATCCATGAGTTCAGTGATATCCGGCAGGTCACCCAGCGTGTTCAGGCCGAAGTCCACCAGAAAAGCCTTGCCGGTGCCATACAAATTCGGTCGACCCGGAACTTCCTTTCGCCCCAGAACCTTGATCCATCCGCGATCCTGGAGCGCCGCAACCATGGAGCTGGAAACCTTCACACCGCGCAAAGCTTCGATTTCCGCACGGGTGGCCGGTTGACGGTAGGCAATAATCGCCAGTGTTTCCAGCATGGATCGCGACAATTTCGGTGGCCGCGTTTTCCATAATTGCCGGACAATATTCGCGAACTCAGGTGCACTGCGGAATTGCCAGCCTCCGGCCACCTCCCGCAAACGGATGCCGCGTTCGCTGTAGTGCGTCTGAAGCTCGGCCAATGCCTGGCGGATATCGGCGGATGCCGCATCCTCGACCAGGTCGCGCAGCTTCCGGGTGGAAACGGGGCTATCGCTCGCAAAAATAACAGCCTCGATACGTGAGGGAAGACTCATGCCCTTTCCTTCGGCAGGATGCTGATGGAGCCGAAACAAACTTCCTGCACCACGGTGATGGCCTGTTCGCGCCACAATTCGAGAAGGGCAAGAAAGGTGATCACAATCACTTCCCGGCCAGGCCGATCCAGCAGTTCCTCCAGCAGCATACCGCCTTTTTTCAGGCGTTCGAGCACAAGGATCATTTGCTTGCGCACGCTCATCGTATCCATGAACACATGGTGCCGGACTTCACCGCCCACGCGCTTGAGGACCTGACGAAAGGCCAACAATAATCCGTCCAGATCAGGTTCCGGCAAGGGACGATCAACTTCACTGGCTTCGGGAAATATGGATCGGGTAAAAATGTCACGGCCCAAACGCGCGTATTCGTTCATTTCCTCGGCTGCCGTGCGGTACTGTTCGTATGCGAGCAGTTGAGCCACCAGTTCGGCGCGCGGGTCAATCGCTTCACCATCCTCGCCCAGTTCCGGACGCGGCAGCAGCATGCGACTCTTGATTTGGGTCAGCGCGCTGGCCATGACCAGATAATCTCCGGCAAATTCAAGGTCCAATGGCTGTTGCGCATCAAGGATTTCCAGATATTGCCCGGTCAGGCTGGCGATAGGAATATCAAAGATATCCATTTTTTGTTCGCGAATCAGGTGCAGCAATACATCCAGCGGCCCTTCAAAGGCATCGAGATGAATGGCAGGGGAGGATGATGAAATCCCCGTTCCGGTTTCCGTTGCCTGAACGCCGGCAGTCATACGCGATATCCCATCTTCAATGCGCGGCGAACCTTCTCCATGGTGCGTTCGGCCTCAATGCGGGCGCGTTCGTTTCCCGCGCGAACCACATCGCGTACGTCGTCCATGTGTGCGCTAATATCGGTGCGGCGATCTCGAACAGGTTCCAGTTCCTCTTTCATATGGGCGAGCATGCACATCTTGCAGTCGATGCAGCCGATCCCGGCGGTCGTGCAGCCATGACGCACCCAGTCCTGCTCCTCTTCCGTTGAATAAATTTTGTGAAAATCCCATACCGGGCATTTTTCGGGCGTGCCGGGATCGTTACGGCGCACGCGCGCAGGATCCGTCGGCATGGTTTTTACCTTCTTTTCCGTGACGCTCCACGTTTCGGACAATTCAATCGTGTTGTGATACGATTTACTCATCTTGCGCCCGTCCAGGCCCGGCAGTTTGGCCGCGGGCATCAGCAGGGATTCCGGTTCGGGAAACAGCGGCTGTCCCGGCTTGCGGTAAAGATGGTTGAAACGGCGGGCGACTTCACGCGTCAACTCCACATGTGGCACCTGATCCTCACCCACGGGCACCGCATCGGCACGATAAATCAGGATATCCGCCGCCTGCAGAAGCGGATAACCGAGGAACCCGTAGGTTCCCAGATCCTTCTCACGCAACTGCTCGATCTGATCCTTGTACGTCGGCACACGCTCCAGCCATGGCAGGGGCGTGATAAACGAAAAAAGCAAGTGCAATTCAGCGTGTTGCGGCACCTCGGATTGAATAAATATTACGCATTGTTCGGGATCAATGCCCACGGCGAGCCAGTCCACCAGCATATCCCAGATCGTATCCCTGACGATGCCCGGATTGGCGTAATCCGTCGTCAGTGCGTGCCAGTCGGCGGCAAAGAAGAAACAATGATGTTTCCGCTGAAGTTTGAGCCAGTTTTCCAGGACTCCTTTCATATGACCCAGATGCAGACGCCCGGTAGGACGCATGCCGGACAGAATGCGCATGGGTTGCTCCTGTTGTGGGTTCATACGCCTGCACCATGGTGGCGACGGCCGACATGCGCAAGGGGCAAAGCATGCGGGCCTGGCCCGCATAGCGCGTGGTAAATATTCGTCAATTCCCGAAGGGAATCATCAAACTTGTTGTTCACGATACGAAAGTCGGCTTCGCTGGCATGCGTCATTTCATCCGTGGCGGTCTTTAAGCGGAATTCAATAACCTCGGAATCATCCTGCCCCCGGGCGATCAACCGTTCCCGTAATGTGTCCATGGAAGGGGGAAGGATGAAGATACGACGGGCATCCAGGCATTTCCCGGCCACCTGTTCCGCTCCTTGCCAATCAATTTCCAGCAATACGTCAAAACCCTTCGCACGCAAGGACTCAATATCGGCGGCGCGCGTTCCGTACCAGTGACCATGCACCAGGGCGCATTCAAGAAAGGCCCCGGCCTGCTTTTCAGATTCAAACGATTTTCCGGAGAGAAAGAAATAGTCTTTTCCGCACGTTTCTCCCGGCCTGGGAGGACGCGTTGTGGCCGAGATGCTTAACCTGAGTTTCGGGCATTGCCCGAGCAGGGCTGTACAGAGGCTGGTTTTGCCGCTGCCGGAAGGGCCGGAAACGATGAAAAGCGCGCCTTTTCTGTTTTGTGACACGCGGGTTACGCCCGTCCGGTCAAGTCTTTGTATTTGCGTAATAATTCTTCCCGCGATTCCATCCTGTCCGGGTCGTGAGGGATGCAGTCCACCGGGCATACCTTCTGGCACTGCGGCACGTCGAAATGCCCGACACACTCGGTACACAAGTCCGGATTGATTTCATAGATTTCATCGCCTTCATGGATTGCGGCATTGGGGCATTCCGTTTCGCAGACATCACAATTGATACACTCATCGGTAATCATTAAAGCCATATAATTATGTCTCCTTGCAGATTGATCAATAATGCGGGTTCGTTCCTACGCTTCCTGTTTTTTCATCCGTGGCGCGGAGGCCGTTTCACGGTCCAGTTCACCGCTCTTCAGTTTTCCAAGATACGCTTTTAACGCCGCCGCAACCTTGCCTTGCAGCAGATACAGTGCGAGAAAGTTGGGAAAGGCCATCGCCAGCAAGAGCAGATCGCTGAACTCAAGGATGTTGCCGGCGCTGACCAGACTGGCCAGGACGATCACCATCACAAACAGGACCCGATAGAGCATCGAATAGCGTTCGCCGAAGATGTAAGTCCAGCAGCGTTCGCCGTAATAGGACCAGGAAATCATCGTCGAGTAGGCGAACAGCACGACGGATACGGAAAGGATGACCGGAAACCACGGCACGACCGATCCGAAGGCCTTTGCAGTCAGCGCCGCACCCTTGCTGGCTTCCACCAGATGATGATATTCCGGCGCATTCCAGACGCCGGTCAGCACAATGACCAGCGCGGTCATCGTGCAAATAATGATCGTATCAATCAACGGTTCGTATAGCGCCACGAAGCCCTGCCGAACGGGGTAGCGCACCGCCGCCGCCGAATGCGCAATGGCCGCGGATCCGATACCCGCTTCACTGGAGAAGGCGGCGCGTTGAAAACCGATGACGAGTACGCCGATGAAGCCTCCGGCTATGGATGCCGGTGAGAAGGCACCGTGCAGAATGCTCATTATCGCGGCCGGAATATCGGCGACATGCGAAAGAATGATATACAGGCATGCGGAGACGTAGATGAACACCATGGTTGGTACAATGGCCTCGGCCGCGTGCGCGATGGAACGGATGCCGCCGATGATGACCAGCGCCACAGCACCCCCCATGAATACGCCGAACACCCACGGGTAGGTCCCGAAGAACGGTAACACGTCCTGCACCGCGCCCAGCGCTTGCGATACCTGAAAGGCATTGCCGCCACCCATGGATGCGCCAACGCAGAATACGGCAAACAGCATGGCCAGGCCCTTGCCCAGTCTCGCCCAGCCACGCTCGGCAAAGCCTTTGGACAGATACTCCATGGCACCGCCCAGCACATGCCCGTCGGGACGGAACACGCGGTACATCTGGGCCAGCGTCACCTCGGTGAATTTGGAGGTCATCCCGAAGAAACCGGCGATAATCATCCAGAACGTTGCGCCGGGTCCGCCGATGCTGACCGCAATCGCCACGCCCGCGATGTTGCCCAGCCCGACCGTGGCGGAGAGCGCCGCCGATAATGCCTGAAAGGGCGTAACTTCACCTCGATCTTCGGACGACTGATAGCGTCCGCGAATCACCTGGAGCGCATGCCTCATCATACGCAGGTTGACGAAGCCGAAGCGCAGTGTCAGATAGACCGAACCGACGACCAACCAGCCAACAATGAACGGCATCTTCGCCTCGCCCGGCATCACATCAAAAAACAGTACGGAAGCCAGCGTCCCATTGACGGAGGCGAAGAAATCGTTCATGCCTGTCGGCGCGGCGAGCGCCAGTTGCGCCACGCCCAGCAGCATTATGGCAAGCAGAACCAGTTTGTATGGCATTTTCATGTCATTCCCTCATGCCGGAGCGTCCATTTTCAGAATGTGCCGCCGTTCCAGCCCCACATATGTCGTTCCGGATTGGAAAACTCGATATAGACGCGCCCTGAATCAATACCCAGTTCCGCCTGCATCAGTTCGCATAATGATTGCGAAAAAGCACGGGTCCGCGCTTCCGGCAAGCCGAGACTCTTCAGTTGCAGACAGGCCAGCGGCGCATCACTGCCGGCAAAGAGCATGGCGCTTCCGGAGTCAAGATTGACCATTACATAGGATTCCGGTTTTCCCAAAATGGATGCCACGGTTTGCGATGCTTTTTTCAGCAGCGCCTGTTGCCCGCTATCGTCCATGTTGACATTGGTCCGGATATTCAGATAAGGCATCTATTCCTCCCGTTTGAATAATAACTTTGCGTCATTCACGCCCGACACTTGCGTATGCCGAAGTCGCGAGGTTACCGCGCCCGCACCATTGATGTCTATTCCCGGGCTGTTCCCGGGCCGTGTGGTCCGGATTCACAGCCTTGTCAGAGGATCCGGGCCAGTGCACCCGCGGAACAGGATCGTGGCGGCGAACGATGTGATCCATTCTGATCCCTGTAGCTGTTTCAGTGTGGGAATTTCTGTTACCTTTTCCGGCATGCGTTTAAGCCGGGGTTTCCGCCAACAACATATTCAGCATGAACTGCGCACCTATGGGCGCAAGAACGGTTTTGTAACCCGTGGGCAGGAGGCAAGGCTGGCAGAATGGTTGCCAAGGATAGGCGTGCCAAAGGGTAAGACGCTGGCTGATGCGGGCATTGCCGCCGGTTTTAAGATTGTGATGGAAATCGGCTTTGGCAATGGTGATTTTCTGGCGCATCTGGCGCAAACTCATCCTGACTGGGCTCTGTTCGGCGCTGAAATCTATCTTCCCGGCGTAGCCAAGGCGGTGGGACGGCTGGAACATGCCGGAGTGATCGAACGGGTGCGAGTTTCGCAACTTCCGGCGCAGTTTGTGTTGCAAGATCAGGTGGGCGAAGGCCAGTTGCACGGGGTTTTTATCAATCATCCCGATCCGTGGCCGAAGACGCGGCATTACAAACGCCGCCTGATTCAGAACGATTTTGCACGCCTGCTTACATCACGGGTAGAGAAGGGCGGATTTCTCAACCTGGCCAGCGACAAACCCGATTTAGCCGAGTGGATGCGGGATATTCTTGATGCTACGCCCGGCTTGCGCAACATGGCTGGAAGCAAAGGTTTTATCGAACGTGATCCGGGCAGGCCACAAACCAGGTTTGAGCAGCGCGGTATCAGGGAAGGACGTGAGAGCCGGTTTTTGCATTATGTGAGAGATGATGACTTCACGTGAAGTCATCGCGAGTCAATTGCAGAATAACAGAGCCTCAATAGTGAAGGAATTATTTTATGAGTCTTAAAACCAATCGCGAACAACTGGTCATGACCGCTGTGCAGGGAAGCGTAGCGCCGGCGCATCAATGGGCGCCGTTTGAAGTGGGGTCGGCGGGGGAAATCATTGCCTGGCCTTCTACGGGTGGTATTACTTACAATGTGAAAGTCGGTGATTCGGTGTTCGGTTGGGCCGGGGAGCACATTGAGCCGGGCGTGTCGGCCACGTTTACGCACAAGAACCGGAAATGTGAAGCGGGATTCCAGTTTTTATCCTGCTGCGGTAACGAGGGACGCGTGATTTCAGGTGATGCAAAAGGTGATACGGGCCGCGTACTCGGGCATCACGGCGGCGTGGAACACCTGATGATCCAGTTTACCGATGAGACGCTGGACAAGTTGACATACGAGGACAAATTCCTGATCAGGGGTTTTGGTCAGGGGCTTTCACTGATCGATCATCCTGACGTGTATCTCTACAATCTGGATCCCGGCGTGCTGGAGGCATGGGGATTGTTCGAGCGGGAGGACGGGATTATTGAGGTGCCGGTGCATGTGATTGTACCGGGGCATGCCATGGGTTCCGGCATCGGGGCATTGTCCGTGACGACGGGTGATTATGATATTTTATGCCATGATGAGGCGACGGTAAAAGAATACGGGCTGGACAAACTGCGTTTCGGAGATTTTGTGGCGGTGCTGGATCATGACAATCGCTATGGAAGAACATACCGTAAAGGAGCGATGACCATTGGCGTGGTGGTTCATTCCGATTCCCCACTGGCCGGACATGGCCCCGGTATGATGACGCTGATGAGCGCGTGCGATGGCAAGCTGGCGCCTGTACTCCGGGATGACGCAAATGTCGGCGCAATTCTGAAGATTGGCCGGTATGCGGTATAGTAGCGCGAAACTTCGATAATGGAGGAGAACCTGGTAAAAAAGCATTTCAGGGTCGCCATCATTGGCGGCGGCATTATCGGTTGTCTGACCGCATGGCGGCTTGCACAGCGTGGAGCCGAGCCGGTCATCGTTGAGCGCGGACGTATCGGGCATGAATCATCGTGGGCTGGCGCGGGTATCTTGTGTCCCATTCAACCATGGCTGTATCCGGATGCTTTCACTCGCCTGATCGAGGCCAGCCTTGCACTCTACCCTGACTTACAGCATGAACTGGAGTCGCGTACCGGTATTTCGCCCGAGTGGTTTGGTAGTGGTCTGATGGTTCCGTTCTTTGCCGACGATGCCGTGAATCACCGGCAGGCGGCGCTGGACTGGTCGGAACGCTTTGACTGGCGGGTTGAGCAACTGGATGCCCGGCAGGCAAGGGAAGCGGAACCCGTACTGGCGGAGGACATGCAGGGAGCATTGTTATGGCCGGAGGTGGGGCAGGTACGTAACCCGCGACTGCTGAAGGCGCTTCACGCTTTACTGCAAAGCGAAGGTATTCCGTTACGCGATCAGACGGAAGTGACAGGCCTCATTGAAAGATCAGGTCGGGTCTGTGGTGTTCGTTTGGCTGGCGGGGATACCCTGGAAGCGGATGCCGTGTTGCTGGCCGCGGGCGGCTGGAGCGGTGAATTAGGCAAACAGTTCGGAGTTTCACTACCGATCAAACCGGTGAAGGGACAAATTATCCTGTTAAAGTCCCGGCCGGGGCGGCTTCAGCATATCGTCAAGCATGAACGGGCATATTTCGTTCCACGCCGGGACGGCCGCATTCTTGTGGGTGCCAGCATGGAGTTCGTCGGGTTCGAACGTGGCAATACGGTGGCGGAAGTACATGAATTGCTGGATGGTTTGATCAGGTTGGCGCCACGGCTTGCTCATGAACATATCGAACATCAATGGATGGGTTTTCGTCCGGGTACGCCGGACGGTTTGCCGTTTCTCGGGCCTGTTGGTGAAAAGCCGGGGTTGTGGGTGGCCAGCGGACATTACCGCAATGGCGTGGCGCTGGCGCCGATTACCGCCAAAATCATGAGCGGATGGATCCTTGGCGAGCAGCCGGATATAGAGATGACATCCTTTCTTCCCAATCGCCCGGTTCAGCCTTCAACCACGCTCGGTTTTCCATCCGCATGAGGCTCTGCGTGATCATCACGGCAATTCATGAATAATCCAGGTTAACGCAGCGCCTTCAATAGTCCCTCAACTTTATGTTCGATCTCCGCCAGTTCGAATGCCGGATCCGAATCAGCGACAATACCGGCGCCCGCGGCCCAGTTGAGTACACCATCCGCATGCCAAAAACTGCGAATTAAAATGTTCATGTCGGCTGAACCGTCCCATGCCACATAACCGATACCGCCTGTGTAAGGTCCTCGCGCCTGCCCCTCCAGTTCGTGAATAATCTCCATGCAATGAATCTTGGGACAACCGGTGATGGTTCCACCCGGAAACATGGCCCGGAATATATCCACGACATTCTTACCCTTCACCAGTTTCCCCCGAACATTGGAAACGATGTGTTGAACCGTCGCATAGCGTTCCACGGTCATACGTTCGTTGACCTCAACGCTGCCGGCTTCACATACGCGCCCCAGATCATTACGTTCCAGATCCACCAGCATGATGTGTTCGGCCCGTTCCTTGGCCGAAAGAAGCATCTCCCTGCATAGATCCGCATCCTGTTCCATCTCTCCGCGCCCGCGCGTACCGGCAATAGGCCGGGTATCCACCCACCCGTCGGCGGAAATATGAAAGAGACGCTCCGGGGATGCGGAAAGGATGTGCAACAATCCGTGATCCGATTCAATCCGGGCGAAGCATGAAAAAGGCGCCGGATTGACCCGCCGCAGATGGTCATACAGCGCCTTCAAATCCTCAAGGGCGAACGGCATTGTCCAGAATCGTGCAATGTTTACCTGGAACACATCCCCGGCGGCGATATATGCTTTCACCCGCTCCACGGATACCCGGTACGCCTCACTGGACGTGACCGCTGTTTTACCGGTAGCCACACGTGCGAACGGATTCTCAAATTTTGAGACCCGGTTCAGCATCGCTTCCAGCACCTCCAGCCGGGTTTTGCTGACCGCGGCAAGATGGATGCGTCCGGCATCAGGCTCAAAGCATAAGGATTCATCGGGATATAATGTCCACAAAACCGTACAGGGTGGTCCGGATTTGGGCGAAGGTAAAGGTTCGATCAGGTTCCCGCTCTCATAGGCTGCATAAATCAGACAGTGAACCGCCGGGGAGTTGCCTGCTTTTTCCTGCAATCGCCGTGCCCACCCGTTAAAAAAATCTTCCGTATCGCTGGCGTAAATCGTGTCCAGTGAATATCGGACGCCGCTACGGGATGTCAGAAAATGTCGGCCATTTCCTGACGGGTCTTCAAGCAGAGCCGAGAAATACTCAGGAAAAGATGAAAAAAGACCGTAAGCGGAACATCCACGGCCTTGCATGAAAATCGTCTTGAAATACACCTAACCTGAATGATTCATTGCGGGCAAAGGAACCCGTGAGGGCACGGAAGTATTGATGAATAATTCAGGCTAAACATATGACTTATGTAAACTTGCGGAATGCCACCGAAGCGTTGGTGCCGCCGAATCCGAATGAATTGGAAATGGCCACGTTAACGTCAGCCTCGCGCGCCTCATTCGGTACATAATCGAGGTCGCATCCTTCTCCCGGCTCATCCAGATTGATGGTCGGTGGAACCACGCCGTGATGAATGGCGAGTACGGTAAAACCAGCTTCAATACCACCGGCCGCGCCCAGTAAATGCCCGGTCATCGACTTGGTGGATGACACCATCAGTTTTTTGGCATCGTCGCCAAAGACCGATTTGATACCTTCCGTCTCCGCCAGATCGCCGGCAGGCGTCGATGTTCCGTGGGCATTGATGTAATCGACATCCTCGGGATTGAGTCCCGCGCCATCGAGCATCTGCTTCATACACCGGGCGCCGCCTTCGCCGCCCGGTGCGGGAGCCGTGATGTGGTAGGCATCGCCGGACATGCCGTAACCCGCCACTTCGGCCAGAATATTCGCACCGCGCGCTTTGGCTGAATCCAGCGATTCCAGGATGAGTACGCCCGCACCCTCGCCCATGACAAAGCCATCGCGATCCTTATCCCAGGGTCGCGAAGCCTTTTCCGGTTCGCCGTTGCGTGTGGAGAGCGCCCGGGACGCAGCAAAACCACCCACGGCCAACTCACAAATACATGCTTCCGAACCGCCGGCAAACATCGCATCCGCTTCTCCTCTGGCAATGATGTCAAATGCGTCGCCAATGGCATGCGTACCCGTAGCACAGGCTGTCGCCGTCGCCAGATTCGGTCCCCTGGCGCCGGTTAGTATGGATACCCATCCTGATGTCATATTGATAATGGTTTTCGCAATAAAGAACGGTGAAATCTTCCGGACGCCGCCTGCCTCATAAGCACGCATGGTCCTTTCAATATTCGGAAGACCGCCCATCCCCGCGCCAATAATCACGCCCACGCGATTCTCGTTTTCTTCGTTGATTTCAAGACTGGACTGTTCCATGGCCATGCGGGCGGCGGCAACGCCAAACCGGATAAAATCATCCATCTTTCGGGCATCCTTGCGATTCACGTACCGGCTCACGTCAAAATCAGGAACCTCGCCCGCAACGGTGCATGCCATGCCAGCCGCCTCGGCATCAAACCGGGTAATACGATGAATACCCGGCTTGCCGGCAATCAGATTATTCCATGTGGTTTCCGTACTTGCGCCAAGCGGAGTCACCAGCCCGACGCCTGTAACGACAACACGTCGTAACATAAAGGTTATTCGGCTTTGGCCGCAATATAATCAATGGCGCTTTGTACGTTCTGAATCTTCTCGGCGTCATCATCCGGAATTTCAATACCAAATTCTTCTTCAAAGGCCATGACCAGTTCCACCGTATCCAGAGAATCGGCGCCAAGATCATCCACAAAGGATGAATCAGGGTTAATTTCACTCTCATCTACGTTTAGCTGATCAGCAACGATTTTAATGACTTTTGCTTCAATTTCTGCAGACATTAAGTCCTCCCATATCGAATTTATGCGGCTTCTATCATACCCTCGCATCTTGTACAAGCCGCTTTTGCAAGATGCTGTCGAACCGATATCCCGAACCTGCCATCCCGTCCGGGAACAGCCAGCCTACATATACATACCGCCATTCACATGCAGGATCTGACCTGTAATATAGGCGGCATTCTCACTGGCAAGAAAAACCACGGCATGGGCGATATCATCCGGATCGCCAAGTCTGCCGAGCGGCACCTGCGCTTCCAGCGCATGGCGCGCATCATCCCCCAGTTCAGCGGTCATGTCCGTCGTAATAAAACCGGGAGCAATGGCATTGACCGTAATACTACGCGATCCGACTTCGCGCGCCAGCGAACGTGTCATGGCATCCATGCCTCCTTTGCTGGCGCAATAATTCAACTGACCGGGATTCCCCATGGAAGCAACAACCGACGAGATGTTGATGATGCGTCCAAAGCGCGCTTTGATCATTGGTCTCAGCGCCGCCTGCGAGGCATGGAATACCGACGAAAGGTTGGTGTCCAGCACCTGTTGCCACTCCTCCGGTTTCATGCGCAGGGAGAGATTATCACGGGTGATTCCCGCATTGTTCACCAGAACATCCAGGCGGCCAAAATTTTTCGCGGTGTGCGTGATGAAATTCTGGAGTGATTCCCGATCGCACACATCAACCACGGCAGGTCTGACCTCAACGCCATGTTGCGCGTGAATCCTGTCTCCTGCCAGTTGAATGGTCTCCTCGCGGGTGCCGCAAATCGCCAGATGGTATCCGCAAGCCGCCATCTCGCTGGCAATCGCATAGCCAATACCACGGCTTGCGCCGGTTACCACGGCAACGCGCGCATCACTCATTATTGCCTGCTATCCGTTCCAGGGCGCTGGCCAGATGATCGGGCGTATCCATGGAACAAACCGTAAAAGACCGATCGATACGGCGCACCATGCCCGACAATACCTTGCCCGATCCCATCTCCACGCCTCGGCGCACACCCATATGGGCCATGCGGCAAATAATCTTCGTCCATTGCACGGGTGACACCAGTTGCCGTACCAGCGCGGATTTTATTTCACCCGGATCCTCAAGAGGGGTGGCCAGCGCATTGCTCCAAACGGGGATGTTCGGAACTTTAACTTCGATATCCTTCAACTGTTTTTTCATGGCATCGGCGGCAGGCTGCATTAACGGCGTATGCGAGGGCGCGCTCACCGGTAAGGGAATGACTCGCCGCGCACCCGCGGCTCTGGCCCGTTCCATCATGCGATTTACGGCTGCCGCATGACCGGCCACCACTAACTGCCCGGGACAGTTGTAATTGACGGGCCAGACTTTTTCAACATCCGTGGAAATTTCATGGCACAAGTTTTCCACCTGCTCATCATCAAGTCCCAGAATCGCAGCCATGCGTCCCGTGCCTTCCGGAACGGCCTCGTTCATGGCCCTTCCGCGAAATGCGGTCAGCGCAAGGGCATCGGGGAAAGACAGGCTTCCGGCGGCGACCAGTGCCGAATATTCGCCCAGACTATGTCCCGCGGCGTGATCGGCTTGCACGCCACCCCGTTGCTCCCACAAACGAAACAAGGCGGTGGAAGCCGTAAGCAACACAGGCTGCGTATATTCCGTCTGATTCAACCTTCCGTCGGGATTGTTGCGAGTCAGTGCAACCATATCATAGGCAAGCGCATCCGACGCTTCAATAAACGTATCGGCAACGATCGGTTCCGTGTTGATAAATTCCGAGAGCATGCCCTGGCTTTGCGAACCCTGACCCGGAAACAGAAATACGATTTTTGGACTCAAATCCTACTCCCTGGTCCAGCGCAGAAGATTTGCACCCCAGACAAATCCCGCGCCAAATGCTTCCAGAAGAATGAGTTGGCCTTTTCTGATCCTGCCGCCGCGATAATAGTCGTTCAACGCCAAAGGGACGCTGGCCGATGACGTATTGGCATGTTGAGCCACGGTAATGGCGATATGTTCGGTATTCATCTTTAATTTCTTCGCCGTGGCATGGATGATTCGGAGGTTGGCCTGATGCGGGATCAGCCAATCCAGATCGGATGCTTCAACGTGGCAATGCGCCAGAACCTGCCCAACCACCTTGCCCAGCTTGTTGACCGCAATACGGAACACCTCGTTGCCGTGCATCTCGATCGCCGCCACGCCAGCCACATCAATACGCATATCCGGCATGTCAGGGCTAGCGCCGGGGTAGGGGTGTTCGGCCATCAACAGGGGGCGGTAGGAACCGTCCGCGCCCAGCACCGAACCCATGATGCCGCCATCCTCATCCGTGCGTTCAAGCACGATAGCGCCTGCGCCGTCACCGAACAGCACGCAAGTGGAACGATCCTTCCAGTCCAGAATCCTGGACATGGATTCCGCGCCGATCAACAGAACACGGCGAAACATGCCTGCCTGCATCATCCCTGTAATTTGGGCCAGGCCATAAACGAAACCGGAACACACCGCCTGAATATCCCATGCCGGAAATCCGGCCGCACCCAGTTTGTATTGCACAATGGTGGCCGTAGAAGGGAAAATCATATCCGGCGTCGTGGTGGACACCACCAGTGCATCCAGATCAGAAGCTTTCAGCCCGGCATCGTCCAGCGCTTGCCTGGCGGCTTCCACCGCAAGGTCCGATGTATGCTGATTTTCGGCAATGATATGCCGTTCCCGTATGCCGGTGCGTTCCACAATCCATTCATCCGTGGTATCCACAAGCGTTTCCAGTTCGGCATTCGTCAGGACGCGCTCCGGCAGATAACCGCCAACGCCGGTGATATGTACATGTTGCATTATCAGGTTTCCGTCCATTCATTCATGGCTTCAATAATATGTTCTCCAAGCCTGGATTTCACCTCCCGGTGCGCGACCATAATGGCGCGAGAAAATGCACGCGAATCCGCGCTGCCATGGCTTTTGACCACAACGCCGTTCAATCCAAGCAATGGCGCACCATTGTACTCGGCGGGATCAATTCGGGATTTGAGACGGCGCATCGCCCCCCTGGCTAACACCATGCCGGCTTTGGCGCTCAGACTTCCACTGATCTTGCGACGCAAGCTGTGCATAATAAAGTACGCAACACCCTCCATGGTTTTGAGCGCCACATTGCCCACAAATCCATCACAGACGACCACGTCCACGGTATCAAGAAAGATATCCGTACCTTCCACATTACCCACAAAATTCAGATTTATTTCCCTGAGTTCCAATGCGGCGACTTTAACCACGTCCGTTCCCTTGATGTCTTCGGAACCGATATTCAGTAAACCGACGCGGGGTGAATCCACGCCCTCCGCCGCCTGCATGTAACACGAACCCATCACGGCGAATTGCACCAGATGTTCGGATGCGCTATCCACGTTGGCGCCCGCATCGAGCAATAGCGTCTGACCATCAATAGCCGGGATCATGGAAGCAATGGCCGGACGATCAATGCCGGGAAGCGTTTTCAGGATAAACTTGGAAATGGCCATCAGTGCGCCGGTATTGCCTGCGCTTACCAGCGCATCCCAATGCTTATCGCGGACCTGACGCGCACCCACATGAATGGAGGAATCTTTCTTGCGCCGCAACGCCATCGCGGGAGGCTCGCACATGTCAATAATCTGCGAGGCCGGAATCACTTCCACCCGATCCGCGATACCTGCCGCATCCAGTGCCGGAGTGAGGAGTGCGGGCTGTCCGACAATCCCCAATTCGATTGAGTTTCCCCCACCGGAATCCTTTCCGCCGGAACCTTCCCCGCCGGACAGAATTTGTTGAAGCGATTCAATAATGATCCGTGGAGCAAGATCGCCGCCGTGACCATCAACAAGAATGCGGGTCATGCCCGACCCCTGATCCGTCTCAAGACATTAACTCGCGTCTGTTGAAATAACCTCACGGCCTTTGTAATGGCCGCAATGCAGGCATGCATGATGCGGACGCATCATCTCGCCGCAATTCGGGCATTCGCTCATTGCAGCGGCCCCCATGTGATCATGCGCACGGCGCATATTACGTTTGGAAGTGCTCGTTTTTCTTTTTGGAACTGCCATTTCACTCTCCTGTTTCTAACTCGGCGGGGTCTCTGGTCGCCCGTTTCAACATTTTTCATTGCCGTCATCCCACCCATCGGGCGCGCGAAACTTTCCACGTCATTGCCGGCCTCATGTCGGTATGCCTGACAGCCGGATTTGCAAGGGACCGTCCATAACTATCGCCTTTCCGTCTCTGTTTTTAGACAGAGACAATATTTTTAATACAAAGACAAAAAGGTTGCAGCATTATGGTGATGCAGCAACAACGGTCAAGCCGCTGCCGTGACCCCGGCGTGAAAACTATGAATAATTCAGGTTATTACCCGTCATTCAGCTATACTCAGGTGGCTTGCCCGTGTAAGTTCGCAGTTTGCGCGGTCGGCTCACCAGCCCGCATTATTCATCAACCGCCGTGGTGATCGCGCCTGCTCGTGCGTGCCGTACTCAGACCGTCAGCACCTTTGGGTGCAACGGATTTCGGGAAAGGAGAGGTTCATGCCTGTTTTGTGCTTCCTGCTACTGCTTCTGGCTGTTTTTATAACACTGGCTTTTATCCGCGCCTCGCTTCTCGTATGGACGGGAATAACGATGTTAATTCTGGTGATCGTAACGGCCTTGAATGCCTTGCCGACAGCCTTTCTAATTTTTATATGGTTTATTTTTCTGCTTGTTTGCATACCCCTGAACATCTTGCCCCTCCGCCGCCGTCTTATCAGCAGATATTTGCTACCCTTACTCAAAAAATCCATGCCACCCATGTCCGATACGGAACGGCAGGCATTGGAAGCCGGAACCACATGGTGGGATGCCGAACTGTTTTCCGGCAAACCGGACTGGAGTATCCTGCTTGATCAACCCGCACCGAAATTGAGCAAGGAAGAGCAGGATTTTCTTGATGGCCCCGTAGAAGAACTGTGTGGCATGCTCAATGATTGGGAAATCAACCACACGTTGCACGACCTGCCTCCTGACGTATGGAAATTCATCAAATCGAACTATTTCTTCGGTATGATTATCCCCAAATCATTTGGCGGTCTGGAATTTTCGGCTCAGGCGCATTCCGCCGTGGTCATGAAGGTTGCCAGCCGCAGCGTCGCCGCGGCGGTCACCGTGATGGTTCCCAATTCGCTGGGGCCGGGACAACTGTTGATGAATTACGGTACGGAGGAACAAAAGAACCATTACCTGCTGCGTCTGGCCAGGGGTGAAGAAGTCCCTTGCTTTGCCTTGACCAGTCCGTGGGCCGGAAGTGATGCGGCAGCCATGCGTGACACCGGCATTGTCCGCAGAGGTGAATTCGAGGGAGTAAAAAATGTACTGGGTATTCAGCTCAACTGGGAAAAGCGATATATTACCCTTGCCCCGATCGCTACCGTTCTGGGTCTGGCCTTCAAACTGTTTGATCCGGATCATCTGCTGGGCGAAAAGGAGGAGAGGGGCATTACGCTGGCTCTGATCCCCACCAATACACCGGGCGTGGCTATTGGCAAGCGCCATCTGCCGCTGGAACAGGCCTTCCAGAATGGGCCCGTGACGGGACGCGACGTATTTATTCCGGTGGAGTGGATTATCGGTGGTGTGGACTATGTGGGCCAGGGCTGGCGCATGCTCATGGAATGTCTGGCCGACGGACGCTCGATTTCCCTGCCCTCGCTCGCCGCCGGCGCGGGGAAACTATGCGTGCGCGCAACCGGCGCTTACGCCCGCATCCGCCGCCAGTTCAGGATTCCCATTGGTCGTATGGGAGGCGTGGAAGAAGCATTGGCGCGCATCGCCGGAAACACCTACGCCATGGATGCTACGCGCCAGATGACCGCCATCGCCGTGGATCAGGGCGAGAAACCCTCCGTTATCTCGGCGATAGCCAAATACCATTGCACGGAACGCATGCGGCAGGTCGTGAACGATGCCATGGACGTGTTTGGCGGCACGGCCATTATTATGGGGCCTATGAACCTGTTGGCGCGCACGTATGAAGCCATTCCGATCAGTATTACGGTGGAAGGGGCCAATATTCTGACCCGCAGTCTGATTATCTTCGGTCAGGGCGTCATTCGCTGCCATCCGTATTTATTGAAGGAGATCCGGGCTGCCAGTGAGAGTGATGAATCCGCCTCCCTGAAAGCGTTTGATCGCGCGCTGTTCGCCCATATCGGCTTTGTTGGCAGTAACAAGGTACGCAGCCTGTTATTGGGACTGACCGGCGGCAGGTTGGCCCGTCCGCCTGTGACAGGCCCTGCTCGCGGATATGCCCGGCACATTGAACGTTTGAGCGCCAATCTGGCCTTTGTCTCCGATATAGTACTGGCCGTATTGGGCGGCGCATTGAAACGCAAGGAAAAACTCTCCGCCCGTCTGGGCGATGTGCTGGCTCAACTGTATATTGCCTCGGCAGCCATCCAGCGTTTTGAAACGCAAGGCAGAAAGGAGGAAGACATCCCTTATCTGCAATGGACATGTGAGGATGCATTGTATCAGGCTCAGCAACAGCTTGATAATTTCCTGCATAATTTTCCGAACCGATGGATATCCCGATGGCTGCGTTTCTTCATCTTCCCGCTTGGCCGGCCGTATTCGCCACCCGGCGATGCGCTTGGACACCGCATCGCCGCTTCCATTCTGGAGCCGGGCGCAACCAGGGATCGCCTGACCAGCGGAATCTACATCACAAACAAGCCTGATGATCCGCTGGGACGTATTGAATGCGCCCTCGAAGCAGTGATGGACGCCACGGAAGCGGAAGAGAAACTGCGTCGGGCGCGGAAAGCAGGGGTTGTCACCGCGCTTGATGATGAAACCGCTATCACGGAACTGCGCGAGGCCGATCTGGTCAATGAGGAAGAGGAAGCGCTGTTGCGCAAGGCCGCTCAATCGGTCTGGCAAGCGATTATTGTGGATTCGTTCGATCCCGGGGTTTTGTAAGACATTCCAGGTGAATGCGCACCACTTTCAGAACGCACGATCATACTTTGGAGTCATCAATGCAATGTCTGACGAAAACAGCGGACCCGATCACCCTGCAGATTCTGTGCGATATTTTGGGTGATAAGGGTATTGAATGCCGGGTGGATGATGCGGGTATGCGTGCATTACTGCCGCTTCCGGGTATTACCGATGCGCGTATTATGGTGCATGGCGCGGATATGGAAGCTGCCGAACAGGTGCTGCGTGATCTCAATTCCGAAGATAACCTGGATAGGCATCATGGTTGAAGGTTTTTTGAATCTGATTTCCGGCATGCAATGGCTGATTACCCGGCGTGCACTGCGAGGCATACTCTGGCGCATACTCACGCTACTCTTTGTGTTGATGCTGGTGCTGACCGGTGGTGTGTTCTGGCTGGCGGAACATTTGGCTCATTTGTGGCTGCCATCCGGTGATGCATGGTATTGGCAGATACTGTCATGGATCGTATGGCTGTTGTCGGCGATATTGGCGTTACTGATTGGCGCGGTAAGTTTTGCGGCGCTGGGTTCGGTGGCCGCGGCGCCCTGGCTGGATGAGCTGGCGGCGCGCACGGAAGGTTTGATCGGAAAGGAAACAGATTCACATCCTGTGCCATGGTGGCGACAATTTAGGCGTAGCCTTGTAAACTCGATTCGCCCGTTATGCGGTTTGTTGATTTGGGGATGCATCGCGCTTGTCCTGTTTTTTATTCCTTTGGTTGGTCAGGTTGCGGCTACCGGGGTATGGGGCTATGCCAGTATTCGTTTTCTGAATTATGAATTGATGGATCCCGTGGCATCGCGCAGAGGGTGGAATTTTGAACGTCGCAGGCAGGAACTTGGTCAACGCCGATGGTTTTATCTCGGGTTTGGCGGGGCGGCACTGGGACTGATGCTGGTGCCTGTCCTGAACCTGTTCGTTTTACCCGCGGCGGCGGTGAGCCTTAGCCGGAATGGAACGATGCGGCCTACAAGATGATCGTATGCCGGGTTCAATCGCAGCGGGCAAAGGGGCAAGCAAGGGCGCAGCAGTATTGTTCATTCAACGGAGCTCCTTTGGTAAAATTTTAGCCAACCGTTCCATTCCCGGGATTCACTTCACCTTCTTGCATCGCTACGTATCCCGAGCCGGACCAGACAGTGATCGATCCATTGCGCCGTGAGTTTTTCCTGAACCGACTGTTGCCCGAGACGCTCCGTGAGTGCGGAAAAATCTACCCAGTCCAGCAACTGATCCTGATTGGCGCAGGAAAAAACGATGGTCTCCTCGTCTGTTTCCGGATCGCGGTGTATTTGCAGACACTGGGCGCAAATACCCTTCATCATGCATTGCATGGGCGAGTTGATGGAGCCGATGGCCACATGGTCCGGTTTGAGCGCGTCCTTGAGTACGCCGTGGCGCGCCCGTGCAACCGCTGCCATCATGCCAACTGATCCGATGGCAATGAGACGGTCGATCTCGATCAACGGAATGGGGGGATCGCCCATCCTGCCATTGACATAGGCATCCATGGCTTCAACGATATTACCGACGAAGCTCATGTCTTGTGGCCGTGTGGGCGTAAATCCCGGATCTTCATCCGAACACCACACCACCACATCGGCGGCTGCCTCAATTTCTTCCACCTTGTAGCGGTCAATGATCTCTTTATAGCCGGCAAAGTAGAGGACTCTGGATCCCGCTTTCCGGAAAGCCTGACCAATGGAAAAGAGAACGGCATTGCCCAGGCCGCCGCCAGCGAGAAGCACCGTTTCACCCCCGTAAATTTCGGTCGGGCTGCCGGTCGGTCCCATCAGAACGACCGGCTCGCCGGGTTGGAGGTGGGCGCACAGATCGGAGGATCCGCCCATTTCCAGTACGATGAGTGAAATCAGCCCCTGATCAAGGTCCACGGAGGCGCCGGTCAGGGCCAGACCTTCCATGGCCAGGCGGGTTCCGTTGACCTCGCGTGCGAGCGTTTCGTAGTTTTGCAGACGGTAGAACTGGCCGGGACGGAAGGCCGATGCTGCCTTTGGCGCGTATACCACCACCTCTACGATATTGGGCGCCAGTCGCCGAACCGCATGCGTCCGCGGCCGCAATTGATCATTAAGCCTGGCTACCAATGCTTCCCCGTCCTCATTCCCGGGCTTACATCCGGTCAGGACGCGGCTAACGACCTCATGCCCCTGTCTGGCGCTGGCCATGGCTTTGACGACATTTCCGGCAAAAGAAGGATGCAGGTCGCCGAAAAAGCTCATGGCCTTGCCGTCCTCGCGTATGTTCATCAGCATCTGCGCCTCGGCGGGCTTCGGGGTGCGTTCCGGACGAACAGGTTGACCGCTCATATCTACCGCCTGGAAGAAATAGCCGTCCAGCTTGACGTGTTCCGGATCTTCTTCGGCCAGCGCCGTATTCGGATGCGTGCCGGCGGCAATAAGGATGGCGCGTGCCGGCAGGTGCACCACGTCGCCCGTATCCTCAATATGGCCGTCCGGATTTAGCTCACGCTTGGCCAGACGCAGGCGCCGAGCGTGCCCGTAGGCATCAACGTCGATGCCTACGGGCGAAAGCCATTCGGCAAAGTGAACGCCCTCCGCCAGGGCATACGTCAATTCTTCGTGGTTCAGCGTATAGCTGGGAGCGTCGATCAGACGCCTGCGGTAGACGATGCTCACCCCTCCCCATTGATCCAGCAGCGAAAGAATATCCGCCTCTCTTTCCTCGGCCGCGGCCTGTGCGCGTTCGGCGCGGATGGCGCGGGCATGGGCCATGAACTCGTCGGCGATCAGCGCTTCCTCCTCACTGAAGGGCGCACGTACGGCATCTTCGCCACGTTCATGTGCCAGGGCTCCATAGCGGGAAAGGAATTTTTCCACCTGCATCGGATAGTAAGCCAGGGCTTCGGTTGCGGTGTCTACGGCCGTCAGGCCGCCGCCAATCACGACCACGGGCAGACGAATCTGCAGGTTGGCGACCGATGATTCCCTGGCAGCGCCCGTGAGCTGCAGGGCCATGAGAAAGTCCGATGCCTTGCGCACCCCTCTTACCATGCCGTTGGGAATGGCGAGGAAGGTGGGCTTACCTGCGCCCATGCTCAGAGCGATATGATCAAAACCCGTGGCGAAGGCATCTTCGACCGTGATCGTGCCGCCGAAGCGCACGCCGTCGAACATGGTAAAACGCTTACGCCGTTCAAGCAGAAGACGGATTACTTTCAGGAAATTTTTATCCCAGCGTACGGTAATGCCGTATTCGGCCACGCCGCCGAATCCGGCCATGACGCGCTCATCCAGTTCTTCGTGCAGGGCGCGGATATCGAGGACGGGCTGGAACGGCGCACGCGCACCCTCGATCGTTACGCCGCAAAGTTCCGGTGGCAGCGGTTCGATCTTCAACCCGTCAATGGCCACGACCCGGTGACCGTCGTTCATCAGATGATGGGCCAGCGTATAACCGGCTGGTCCAAGGCCGACCACCAGCACCTTGTAGCCACTGTCTTTCAGGGGTAGCGGCCGTTCAAAATTCAGGGGATTCCAGCGGGTGAGCAGGCTGTAAATTTCAAATCCCCACGGCAGCTCCAGCACTTCTCTGAGCATGCGTGTTTCAATCTGGGGAATATCCACCGGATCCTGGCGCTGATAAATGCACGCCTTCATGCAATCATTGCAGATGCGATGGCCGGTTCCGGCGACCATCGGATTGTCCACCACAACAGCCGCCAGGGCGCCGATGGCGCAGCCTTCAGCCATGAGCAGGTTCATTTCCGATATCTTTTCTTCCAGGGGACAACCTGTCAGCGTCACGCCGAGAGGACTCTTGCCGAAGGCGTCGGAGCGCTTCTCTTTCAGGCCCTTGGAACAGGAGTCGCGATCCTGTTTGTGGCACCAGATACAATAATGCGCCTGATCCATGGCATAGGTCGGATTACAGCCGGGGTCCGTCAGTTTGAATCCCCTGCGCTGTTTTAGCATATCATCAGACAGCCCCATCTGCTCTATGCCGTGGCGCTCTTCGGAGACCACGGGTACCAGATGCGTGAAATCAAGATTGTGCGGCAGCTTGAACAGTACGCCGTCCGCATGGCGCGCGCGACCGGTCGGGGTGCGCACCGCCCACGCGGCGTAGCGTGCCGCCGTTTCCAGGGCATGCGCGTGACGCTTCGGATCCTTGAGCCACTCGGTTACCTGGCTGGCATAGCATCGTTCATCAAAGGACGCGCCGCACAAAGCCTCCATGGCGGAGACAAGCGCTCCACCCTCATTATCCTCCGCCTGGACCCCCTTGATGGCGCGCTGAACGAACCGGCGTTTGCAGGTGGAAATCAGTTCATTCGCCAGTTGCCGATCTTTTCGGTCCAGCATCTGCGCCCGGATGTCGAACAGTTCAGCAAGAAATGCCTCAAGGCGAGGGGCCAAATCCACAAGCAGGGCGGAATACTCCCTGGGGGAAAGCAGGTCGGGGTGCTCCCGGCCGGCATGCAGCCGGGCATGCAGGGCTTCATCATCGATCGCAAGCGCGGTGAGAAAAATATCATCCATGCGTTTGAGGCCTTCCTGACAATATAAATCTTCAAAGGATAAGCCGTGGGCGAGGGTAAGGGTGGCTTGCGGTCTTGTCGTCATGCACCAAACTCCCTTTGTTCAAGGGACGGTTCGTATTGACCCTGGCGAGCCAGCCCGTTGAGTTTCGCGCGTTTCAACAGGGCATGCCGGGCGGCGCTGATATTTTCTGTTTTACCGCCCCATGCATGCAACACAGGCTGCTGCAGGGCGCGGCCATAGGAGGAACTCAACTGCCAGGGCGCATTGCCTCGCAGGCGATTGATGGCGTTCAGGTTGGAGGTGGCTTCTTCCGGGTCTTGCCCTCCGGACAGAAAGTTGATGCCGGGCACGGCGGCCGGCACGGTATGGCGCAGCACTTTCAAGGTCGCTTCCGCCACTTCATCAGGATCCGCCCGGCGTTGCTCTTTGCCTGGCAATACCATGTTGGGTTTGAGGATCATGTACTCCAGGGCAACGCCGTGCAGGCGCAGAGCGTTAAAGACGGCGTGCAACACCTGTTCCGTCACTTCGGCGCAGCGATCAATCTCATGAACGCCATCCATCAGCACTTCCGGCTCCACGATGGGAACAACGCCCAACTCCTGACAGACGGCTGCATAACGGGCCAGCACTTCGGCATTGGCGCACAAACCCGACGGAGTGGGATTGAGTGCGGTGATGGGGTAGACCTCTCGCCACTTGGCGAAGCGGGCGCCTTGCTTCCTGTAACCGGCCAGCCGATCGGCCAGACCGTCAAGACCGCGGGTCACAAGATCGCCCGGCGCTCCGGGAAGGGGCTCCGTACCTTTATCCACCTTGATACCGGGAACGATTTTTTGAGACCACGCCATATCGGAAAGCGGTGTTCCTTCATCACTTTTCTGTCCCAGCGTTTCCTCGAACAGGATAACGCCACTGATGAAATCGCCCAGCCCCGGCGTGGTCAGCAGAAGGGAGCGATAGGCGCGGCGGGTTTCCCCGGTGGATTCCACGCCGATGGCATCGAAGCGCTTCCCGATCGTGGGTGTACTTTCATCCGCCGCCAGAATGCCTCGATGATCATCGATCATATCCTTGATTGTGTTTGCAAGCATCTCTCGTATATTGATGACACTCTCCTGGTTATAATTTTCTTTTAAGACTCACGATAACAGCCATTCCGGACCATTCGTGCCAGCAAGCTGTTTTGCGGGGTGGATACTCTCGCCGCAGTCCGCGGCCTTATCTGGCGGGCGCGCCCGTTTCGGAGGGTGGTGAGTGCGAAAGAGAGGGAGGCACCGGATTGATGATCCGCATCAGTACTATCGCCAACACGAAGAGGATAAAGAAGAAGATGATGTTTCGTTTCGCGAAGCGCTTGCCACGCGCCTGCTCAATCCTGTTCAGGATCCAGTCCGTGCCCCAGTAGATGATGATTGCGCCCAGAGTAAAGTAGAGAAAGAATTCCATGGCCCGATCTTAACCGCGCCCATGCAGAATATCAAAGGTCAAGTGGCCGGCCTCCGTAATCAGATTGTTTTTCATATTCTTAAACCTCCTTATTATTTTTACCGCGGATCTAACCTGAACTATTCACAAATCTACCATGCCCTTGCTTGTTCCTTTGTCCACACAGGGTCCCTCGTCGGTCGTCCGTAGGCGCGGCTACGGACTCTTTCCTCGGAATTCGTTGCGAACAAAGGCCCGCCGTAATCATTACGGCGATTCATGAATGGTTCAGGCGTAATTCCCCGCAGCTTGCGGTGGAGTTTCATATAATTGAAACATTCCAATGACGGGGATTCCAGCAGAAACAAATCCGATATTCCTTGATGCAGATCAATGCTCCCCTGTCCGATTCGAACTAGAAATTCGCCCACGTATCGGGTTGTTGGAAATCAATTCCCGCGGCTTCATTCGGATCTTGACTTAAATCAAGGCGGTGGTGATTGCATCGGGAGAGAGTTCCGCATCTCAAAACTGAAGGAAGGAGGCTTTACAATGACTGATGTATCTGTTGAAGAACAGGAACCGGAGGATCTGGATATAGTATCCTACTGGCAGGTGTTTTACGACGACCCGGGATTGCTTTTATTTCTGGGCATTGTAAGTCCGACACTGTTTTTTACACTTTGGGGCGTTATGGAGGTACTTAGCGTGCCTGTCGCAGGGTATTGATTAACATGGCTTCCAGTACCGGGATGCCCGGATCAAATCACGAGGCGTCCGGATCAAATCAATTAAGCCGTCGCGAACGCAGGTCGCGGAATCGGTTCATAGCTCTGTTTGTGGCCTTGGCTGTCTTTGCCACCGTCGTGCTTGTGTGCGGCATATTGTCGTTGGTCTATCCTGATTCGGGTATTCCGTTTATATGGATGGCCTTTCCAGTGGGGCCCCAACCGGTTCCACTCTCATAATAGAATAAACAAAAAAAGGAGGAGAGATAATGAGTTATACGAGTATGGACCCTATTCCCCAGCGTCACTGGTGGAAATTGCACGTCGGTCTTGATGAAAAGATCTGGCTGGTAGTCGCCTACGCATGGTGTCTGGTGATGGTCGTCTGGATGATCGGATGGTATTTTCTCGGCAATCAGAATCAGGTCGGCGACGCCTTTCGCGTCACCATTGACGGTTTCACCAACAAGATGGACCAGATGGTCGATAAATATCAGTTGAAGGATGCTTCAGGCAATCTGATGGCCGAGGGCGCGAACGAAATCCCGGTAGTGCAAGTGCCCGCGGGGGGCGATATGTACATTGCCGCACATCAGTTCGCATGGCCGGTAATCCCGGTGCTGGAGCTGGGAAAGACCTATTCTTTTCACCTTTCCTCGCAGGATGTGGATCACGGCTTTTCGCTGCTTCCGATTGTGTTCAATCTTCAGCTTATTCCCGGCTATGACTATATCGTGCATTTAACACCCAACAAGACCGGCGTTTACCGTCTTGTCTGCAATGAGTTCTGCGGTCTCGGGCACCACCTGATGACCGGCAAACTTTATGTTATTGACACAGCGCACGGCGTGGTTCTCAACGACAAGGGCGGCGTCAAGGGCGGAGAAATAGGAGGGGCGATCTAATGGCGACTTCAACAATAATGGTGACTTCACCTTTAAGAAATTCGCAGGATTTTATTACCTGTCCGGATACCGGGCTGCATCTGAACAAGCCGGCCGTCACCCTGGCGAAGGCGAATATCTTTACCGCTGTCGTCTATCTGCTGGCCGGCGGGATACTCGGTCTGGGCGTGGCGCTGACGCGCTGGCCGGCCATCCACCTGCTGCCGTCGGAATGGTTCTATATCTTCCTGACCGGTCACGGTGCGGCCGTGCTACTGTTCTGGTGCCATTTCTTTGAAGTGGGCATTGCTTATTTTTTCTGTACCACGCCAATCAATGCACGGCTGGCGACGCCAAAAATCGCTTGGTTGAGCTTCTGGCTGATGCTCATCGGATCGGCGCTGGCTACGGTAATGGTGTTGACGGGTCAGGCCACGGTAATGTTCTCCTCCTACCCGCCGCTGCAAGCGGTCTCGTGGTACTATCTTGGCGTGATCCTGTTCGCCGTCGGCGCGCTGATCCCGATGTTCCTCATACTCGCCACGCTAATCAAGGCAAAGCATGAGCAGACCTACAAGGGTTCCATGCCGCTGGCGACCTTCGGCTGCCTGATCTACGCCATCATTGCCATTTTCACCTGGGTAATGGGCGCGGTCATCATGATCCCGACCTGGCTCTGGTCCCTGGGGCTGATCCATAACATTGATGCGCAGATGTATCGTCTGGTCTTCTGGGCGCTGGCGCATTCCACGCAGCAGATGAACATTGTTATGCACATCACCATCTGGTACACACTGGCCGCCGTCCTGTTTGGCGCCCGACCGTTGTCCGAAAAGATCAGCCGATCGGCCTTCGTCCTGTATCTGTTCGCCCTGCAGTTTGGTTCTGTTCACCATCTGCTGTCCGACCCGGGAACAAGCTTTTCCTGGCGTACGTTCAATACCAGTTATGCCGCATATCTGGCCGTGCTGGGCAGTCTGATGCACGGATTGACCGTGCCGGGTTCCGTGGAATTCGCGCAGCGCCGCCGCGGGCTCACGCACGGACTGTTCGAATGGCTGCGCAAAGCGCCGTGGGGTAATCCGGTATTCGCCGGTTTCTTCCTGTCGCTGGTGCTGTTCGGTTTTCTTGGCGGCATTACCGGGGTGACCATGAGCAACCAGCAGATCAACATGATCATTCACAATACGGTATATGTTCCCGGTCATTTCCACGGCACGGTAGCCACCGGCACGACACTCGCGTTCTTTGCGTTTTCCTACTGGATCGTGCCGCTTCTGACCCGCCACAAACTGGCCTTTCCCACCTTGGCCAAGTGGTCCGTTTACCTGTTCGGTCTGGGCATGGGTACGTTTGCCGTCTTCTTCATGGCGGCCGGGCATCTGGGCGTACCCCGGCGGGACTGGGACATCACTTTCGCCGACGCGGCATTGCCATTTGATTTCTCCGCTACGGTGCAGATGCTCGTGAGCGTGGCCGAAATTGGGGCTTGCATCGGTGGAATCGGTGCGCTGTTCTATCTGATCTCCATACTCAGTACCTTCATGGGTAGCAAGGTAACAGAGAAGGGCGTGCTGCCAGCACTGGCCGAGCCGGCCGGCATGGTCGCCGCCCGTCTGCATGGGGGAACCGAACCGCAGATGAAGGGTCTGGAAGCGCCGGGTTCGCTGGTGCTTGTGTTTGTTCTGTTGACCTTCCTTATCATCTATTACTTTGCCCAGTTTAAGTATCTGGCGACGATTTGGGGGATCCACTAAAACGAATCCGCTTGCGGGGCGTGTCAACCATCCCCTCCTCGGTACTCTGACCTACCCTCCCAGAGGACCATCGAGACGCTCCGCAGGCGGCCTTTCGAGGCGACAAAAGGGCCATCCACGAGATGGCCCTTTTGTTTTGACGGGCTGTGTGCGAGGTTTACCTGGCTCGGATTGTTCTGATTGTTGTAACTACTCAGCACCCCCTGGATTTTGTTCTCTGGCAAGGCGCGAGAAGCGCAGAATCCGTAGCATATGGGTCATATGTGAGGATTTGAGCATCGCAGGAACGCCGCCAGAGGGCAAAAGACGGGGGGTGCTGAGTAGTTACTGATTGTTAACCAATAGCTGGAGGCTGAGGTGGTGTTACGGCGTAGAACTTTTTTTTACATGCTTGGCGTGGCCGGGTTTCTGCTTGCCGCATGGAGCAACGTTGATGCACGAGCGAGCGGGATTGCACAAGATGCGCCCCGAAGCTTGCCATCGGCCTCGCCATCACGCCCAGACACCGCCACTTCACGCCACCGGAAATTCAACAAGGCCTCCGCCCTGAAGATCAGTCAGGCCGCCATTGGGCGTACGCTTACCGGTTATACGTTTCATGACCGCCGTGGCAGGCTGGTCAAGCTCTCGGATTTTCGCGGTAAACCGTTGATTATCAGCCTGATTTACACCAGTTGCTTTCACATCTGTCCGACCACCACCCGGAACCTTGCGCATGCCGTTGGCGTCGCCCGCAGTGCTGTCGGGAAGGATGCTTTTAATGTGATCACGATTGGTTTCGACACCTTGCAGGATACGCCCGAAAGGATGCGCGGCTTTGCGCGCCAGCAGGGTGTAAGCTACGAAACGAACTGGGCGTTCCTGAGCGCCAATAAATCCACCATCGCGCGTTTGGCGGCTGACCTTGGGTTTTTCTTTACTCCCTCGTCCAAAGGTTTTGACCATCTGATTCAGGCCACGGTGGTGAATGCGAACGGCAAGATCTACCGGCAAATCTACGGCATGAATTTTAACCCGGGCCTTCTTACCGAGACCATGAAAGAACTGGTTTTCGGACTCGTTCCCAAATCGTTGAGCCTGTCCTCGCTCGTGAACAGGGCGCGGCTGTATTGCACGCATTACGATCCTTCCACCGGCACCTATCAATTTGATTACGGCATGTTGTTTGCGATGGGGCTCGGCGCTTTTGTATTGACCGGCATGGGAATATTCCTTGTACGATTCCTGCGTTACTCCTGACCGGGATGCTTCATGTACGATGAAGTCGTAAAAAGTCCGTCCATCGGTGCTTTGATGACTTCTTACGAAGTCATCATGCATAATCCCGACGAAGCCGGACAGCCTCCTTGCTTTCGTGTCTGAGTCGATCTTGCCGGGCGGTATTCTACTTTATTGAGGCCCGTTTTAATTCGGTCTTTGGCGAGAACAATCCGTTTTACCATCTGGGCGATCTCGGTTTCCTCTTTTTCTTCATCATGTTTTTTTCAGGGACGTACCTGTTTGTCTACTACGATCCCACCATCAGCGGAAGTTATGATCAGCTTCAATATCTGACCCGCGAACAATGGTATCTGGGCGGCATCATGCGCAGCCTGCATCGGTATGCCGCTGATGGCATGGTTCTTGCCATGGCCCTGCACATTCTGCGCGAACTGGTCATGGGGCGCTTTCGCGGCGCTCGCCGCTTTTCCTGGATAACCGGCGTGCCCGTTCTGATAATGGTATATTTTACCGGAATCGTGGGTTTCTGGATGGTATGGGATCAACTTGGGCAGTTCATCGCGGTACGCACTTCCGAGTGGCTGGACTGGCTGCCTGTTTTTGCCTCTCCCATGGCGCGTAATTTTCTGACCAATGCCGACGTGACCGATCCACTTTTTCGTCTGTTGATCATCGTGCATATCGGGCTACCGCTATTTCTTTTCATGTTTCTGCTGTTGCATATTAAAAAGATAAGCCGGGCGCGGATCCTTCCTCCCCGGGCGCTGATGCTGGGAACCCTTGGCGCACTGGTCCTGCTGGCCCTTATCCAGCCCGCGATCAGCAGTCATCGCGCCGATCTGGCCGTGGCCCCGGGCATTCTGCATCCGGACTGGTTCTATATGTTTTTCTATCCCCTGATGCAATTCTGGTCCATGGGCGCTGTCTGGGCTGCGCTGGCTGCCGTCATCGCACTTTTTCTGCTTTTGCCATGGTTGCCGGGTGCCCGGGTTAGGCCGGCGGCTACTGTGGACCTGGATTACTGCAGCGGATGTGGTCTCTGTGCCGATGATTGCCCCTATGAGGCCATTGTCATGCGGGGACGAAGCGACGGGCACCCTCTTTTCCTGGAGGAAGCCAGCGTGATTACCGATAACTGCGTTCGCTGTGGCATATGCACGGGCGCCTGCCCGTCGTCCAATCCGTTTCGCCGGAATACGATTGAACCTCTCCATCGTACCGGAGCACTGAAAAGCGGCATTGAGATGCCGCAACACAACGTGGAGATGATGCGCCGTCAGATGGATCATTCACTGACCGGCGGCAGCAGAACGGGCAGGATTCTTCTTGTGGGATGCGAACACGGTGCGGAGATAGAAACACATGCGGAGGCCGGCGTTGCTCTGCTTCGGATACCCTGTATCGGTATGCTGCCGCCGGCATTCATCGAACATGCGCTCCGGCAAGGGGCTGCGGGCGTCCTCCTCGCCGGATGCCGAAAAGGAGACTGTTACCATCGTTTCGGCGGCACGTGGCTGAGCTTGCGTTTGGACAATCAACGCAGGCCCATGCTGCGCCACTCCGTGGATCGATCCCGCATCGGGCTTTGCTGGGCCTCGCCGACGGATCAACAGCATCTGCACAGCGTCCTGAAGGCCCTGCGCCAGTCCCTGCGCGGGTGAAATAGCCATGGAAGCTCTCGGGGAATTTTCTTGATCTACATCATGTTTTGCCCTACATGATTCACCTAGCCTGTTCAGCCAACTACGGTAAAAAGGGATTATAAATTTATGGGACAGAATACTGACTCCCGGCATCGCGGAAATATTCTGTTTCGTTTCCTGAAGGGTGTTCAGGGCGGTGGCAGAAGGGTTTTTCAGATGGCGGAGGGAGCGACATCCGCCGCTTTTGGTTCGGAGGATAATCCGTTCTATTGTCTGGGCGCCATGACATTTTTTTTCCTGTATATTTTAGTGGTCAGCGGGATCTACATCTATATTTTTTACACGCCCGGAGTCAATGACGCCTATACCTCGGTCGAGCATCTGACGCATCAACGATGGTATCTGGGCGGTATCATGCGCAGCCTGCATCGCTATGCCTCGGATGGCATGGTTGTGACGATGACCTTGCACCTGTTGAGGCGTTTCTTTAATAATCGCTTCAATGGCGCCCGATCATTTTCCTGGATTACCGGCGTTCCCATGCTATGGCTGGTGTTTATTACCGGCCTTCTGGGTTATTTGCTTGTCTGGGACAAGATGGCCCAGTTTATCGCCGTGCGTACCTCCGAATGGATCGACTGGCTACCGATCATCGCCGAACCCGTGGCGCGTAACTTTCTGTCCAATGAAAGCGTGACCGACTCATTATTCCGTCTCATGGTGGTCACCCATCTGGGTATTCCACTCTTCCTCCTTGCGGCCATGCTGTTGCATACCAATCGGTTGAACCGGCCAAAGGTGAATCTTCCCCGGCAACTGGTCGTGGGAACAATGTTGGCCCTGCTGGTTCTTTCCTTCGTTTATCCCGCGGTCAGCCAGGCGCCCGCGAACCTTTCCGTGGCGCCGGGCAAGCTGCGCCTGGACTGGTTCTACCTGGCTTTTTATCCGCTCATGAACATCTGGCCCCTGGGTGCGGTCTGGGCGCTGATCGGGGGGGGGACGATTGTTTTGATGCTGCTTCCCTGGCTACCGCCAAAGCGGCGTGACCCCGTTGCGGTTGTGGATCTGGCGCAATGCAGCGGATGCAATTTGTGCGTGATAGATTGCCCCTATGAGGCGATTCGCCTGGAACCGCGGACGGACGGTCATCCCCGCTTTATTTATGAGGCCCAGGTTGATGGGAGCAAATGCGTCAGTTGCGGCATATGCACCGGATCCTGCCCGTTTTCCACGCCTTTCCGCCATACCGAGAAATTGAAATCGGCAATCGAAATGCCGCATTCCGGCGTTCAGCATCTGCGCGATGCAACGTCCAGGGCGCTGGAGGAACTCTCGGATGAACGGCGGGTTATTGTCTTCGGTTGTGAACACAGCATGGACATTACACGGCTGGGGCATGCGGGCGTGGCCGGGCTCAGAGTTGAATGCACCGGCATGCTCCCTCCCTCCCTCATTGATTATGCCCTGCGCCATGGCGCCGATGGCGTTTTTGTCACGGGTTGCCGCATGGGCGATTGCTATCACCGTCTGGGCAATCTGTGGATGCGACAGCGCCTGAACGATGAGCGCAAGCCGATGTTGCCGCGAAAGGTGGCGCGTGATCGGGTCAAATTCTTTATGGCGGCAGAAACGGATCGAAAGAAACTTCTGAATGAAATCGATGCCTTTTGTCAGACTTTGCCGGCGCAGCCCACCCCTGAAAAGAAGGCGCATGTGGAAGGGGGGGGCAGCGACGTATGAGTCCTTTGCGAAAAGTCTGGCCCTATTTCGGGCAGGGGTTCAGCTACCTTTTGTTCATTGCATTTATCGGTTATTTTTCCCATTCACCGAGTTTCACGAATGTGCCGCCGGATGATGCGCTGATCAAGTTTACCTTTACCCATCCCGGCAAGCGTCTGTTGCCCTGCCACAAGCTGACCGCGAAAGCAATGGCCAAGCTCCCGCCACAGTTGCGCTTTAACATGAAATGTCCGCGAGGTCGCTCACCGTTAAGGGTTGAATTCCAGGTAGATGGACACGTCGTCTATCATGCGGTGATTAAGGCCCGTGGCCTGTACCACGACCTGCCGTCTCCGGTCTATCAGCGTTTTATCATTCCCGCCGGACGCCATCATTTTCTCGTACGTATGAATGATAACATTCATCACAAGGGCTATGAGTACGTTGGCAAAAAAACACTGGTCCTGGCGCCGCTGCAAACGCTGATCATTGACTTTAACAACACCCGCGACAGGTTTGTTTTCGAATAACTGCTGCGGGGAGATGAGGGTGCGGGATGATTTCAGGCTGTACACAGCCGATCCACGCTGTCTGAGGCTGGCCGGGGGATGGCTGAAGCTGGGAGTTGTGACCCTGCTCGTCGCCGGCCTTTATGCCGCGTTGCTGGTTGTCGCGAGGACGCCCTTCATCAAGGGCATTATTCCGGGTGTAGACTTTTTCCATACGACCCTGGTGATACACGTCATTTTCTCAAATGTTTTCTGGTTTCTGGCTGTTGCCGGCGTCATATGGAGCATCAATACCCGAGCCCGTTTGATACCACTGGGCCAATTTGCTCTGGCCTCTGCCTGGGTGGGCGTGGGGATTATCGCCCTGTCTCCTTTTACGGGAAGTGCCGAACCGGTCATGGCCAACTATATTCCGTTCCTGAATGGTCCGGTATTCTTTACCGGGCTTGCCTTTTCCGGGCTTGGTTTCACCTTGCTCGTATTCCGGGCGCTGGTCACCGTTCCCAAGCTCCGCATAAGAACAAAAGAGGGAAGTTTGAGATTCGGTGTCTATACGGCCGCCAATGCCGCGGCCATGGCTGTTTTCGCTTTTATCGGAGCATTCCTCACCATGCCGCATCTGCTTTCCGATGAGGCCTATTATCAGGGGTTATTCTGGCTTGGCGGTCATGTGCTTCAGTTCACGCACGCATTGCTCATGCTGGCTGCATGGATATGGCTGGCTACCGCCAGCGGCGCCAAATTAAAGCTTTCTCCGCGGGTGGTAACGTGGCTCTTTACCCTGGCCCTGTTCACCGTGGCCTTCACGCCTGTCGCCTTTCTCTCCATGCATGTGACCTCCGTAAACTTTCAGAAATGGTTTACCACGCACATGCAGATCGGCGGTGCGGCTGCCACCCTTCCCCTGGGCCTGGCCGTATTGTGGAGCCTGCTTACGGCGGCCAGAGCGACCGCCGAAAAGCAGCCGTTGCGTATCGCCCTCTGGCTCTCGATCATACTGTTTACCCTGGGTGGCATTCTGGGTTACATGCTCCAGAAAAGCAGTACGCTGGTCACGGCTCACTATCACAGCGTCACCGGCGCGGTAACGCTGGCCTTTATGGCGCTGGCCTATGATCTTCTGCCGCATCTCGGATTCGGATCCGCGCCATCCCGTATGGCCAGGATTCAGGTGTATACCTATGGCATCGGCCAGTTGCTGCATGTGCTGGGTCTTGCCTGGGCCGGTGGTTACGGCATGGCGCGCAAGGTGGGTGGGAGCGCCGAGGTTCTTGATAATATACAACAAACCATGGGCATGGCCCTGATGGGTATCGGTGGATTGGTTGCGACCATTGGCGGCATCCTGTTTTTGATCATCGTCATCAAAGCCATGAAGAAGCGTTTAATCACGGAGCTTGTCTGACCTCCCGGCGTGAGCATGCCGAGACGGTGAATCCGCGTTTGATCATTGCAACGCTGCTGATGTGCATGGCGCTTATTTATGCCAGTTCCATCATGCATCTTATGAATGTCGGCATGGGAAGTCCGGACTGGCCTGATTCTTATGGCCTGATTGCGGAAAGCGGGGCAACAGCGGGAATGGAAGCTGGCAAGGCTCATACGGCAGTATCCGCCATGACGCCTTCAGCCACTGCCGGGCGCATTCACCGCGCTGTTGCCAATATCTTGCAAATCCTCATCATCGTTGTCGTCTTTTCAGCCTTTCTAAAACGCAAGAACGGCAATCTCCATCGACTGCTTCCCGTTCCGATACTGGCGCTGATCCTCTCCCTGTCCCTGGCCTTTCTGGGTGCATGGTACGGCTCTCCTCTGCGCTACCCATGGATTATGATCATCAATCTGACCGGTGGAATCACCCTGTTTGCCCTGTTCTGGTGGTTGACGCTGGACGTTTATGCCAAGGCAGTCCCTGTCACAAAGCAGGTGCGCCTGTTGAGGCCATGGACGGTAGCAGCCCTGGTGATTGTCGCGATCCAGATCACTCTGGGCGCCTGGACGGACGCCTATTACGCGGCAATGGCCTGCACCGGGTTTCCGGGTTGCTCCGGGGTGAACTGGTCCTTGGCGGATCTGCTGCGAGGGCTTGGACTTTTGGGGCATCTGAACGTGGATGCGTCCGGCAAGGTCATCACCGATCATGCCGTCGCCGCCTCCATCCAGATGTCGCACCGTATCATGGCATTGATCACGGCTTTGTATGTAGGTTGGCTGGGCTGGCGGACTATCGTATCGGGTGGGAAGCTTCGCCTCACAAGCATGATGATGCTGGCTGTTCTGGCGGCACAATCAGGCTTGGGTCTGGCCATGATTCAATTCAGCATGCCTCTCATTTTCGTTGTGGCGCATACAGTAACCGCCGCCTTGCTGGTCCTCGGTATCCTTACCCTGATCCACTACCAGACATATCCTGAAACGGTTGGATAATGCGCGGCTGAGAGAGCATTTTGTTTTTCTGATTTGATTTCATCCACCATACTTGTACGAGAAACTGTCGCGGAAACCCGCCTGGTTGCGTGAAAGTCCAGGAGAGTAGCCATGGC